>NZ_ANBH01000415.1 GCF_000341185.1 Nocardiopsis chromatogenes YIM 90109 | reverse complement strand
GAACGGGAGGACCGGACCGAGATCACCGGCGGGCCGTCGTCGGGCGACGGGTCGGGCGGGGCGTCAGGGGACGGTGCCCCCGGTGGCTTCGGGTACGTGCCGCCCCCGGTCACCGGGTCGGGCGCGGGCGGCGGGGGCGGAGCGCCCGGCGGGTCGGGCGGGACCGGACGCGACCGCGACCGCGGACGCGGAGACCGGCCCGGAGGCGGCGCGGATTTCGTGACGTCGGAGAACCCGTGGGGGGACCGGAACGGAGACTCCGGTACCGGGCGCCTGGACCGGGAGTCGCTGGCCGCCTCCACGGACGGTGCCGACGCCGGCGGCGGCACGGTCGACCTGCCGCCGCCTCCGGAGCGGACGCAGGTCGAGACCGGCGGGGATGCCCCCGGCGGTCCGGAGGGCGCGCGGACGGGGGAGGACTCCACCGGAGGCTCCTTCGAGCTGGGGTCGTCGTCGGACGGTGGCTCGCTGCCCGGCGGGTCGGTCGATGTGCCTGACGTGGGCGGGTCCGAAGGTTCCGGT
>NZ_ANBH01000414.1 GCF_000341185.1 Nocardiopsis chromatogenes YIM 90109 | reverse complement strand
TGGAGGCGCGCTACCAACTGCGCCATAGCCCCTGGTCGTCGCCCCTGCGTGCCGGTGTCCGGCCTCGCCGCGGCGACACCTCGACTCTACCGGATCCGCGGGGGTGCTCGTGCCGTTCCCCCGGTGTTCGCCTCGGGGACGGTCCGCAATTCCGCGCATGCCATCCCTCCCGGTCACGGGTCGGGACCCAATAAGCTTGCAGGGTGCCCGATTCAAAGCTCGAAATCCAGATGCTCCACGATCGCCTGCTCGTGCGGCTGCTCCCGGAGAAGGGCGAGCGCCGCAGCACCGGCGGGCTGGTCATCCCGGACACCGTGAAGATGGCGACCCGCCTCCTGTGGGGCGAGGTCTGCGGCGCGGGCACCAGCGCCCGACACGTCAAGACCGGTGACCGGGTCCTGTTCAACCCCGAGGACCAGCTGGAGGTCGAACTCCAGGCCGAGCGCTACCTGGTCCTGAGGGAACGCGACATCCACGCCGTGGCCAACGAGTCCCCACAGCAGGGCACCGGCCTGTATCTGTGACCCCCTTGCCCGCCGAGGCCCGCCGCCGAACGGCCAGGGCGGTTAGCGGGGCGGGCACGGTGTAGTGCAGGACCCCGGCCAGGAACATCTGCCCGACCATGGCCC
>NZ_ANBH01000413.1 GCF_000341185.1 Nocardiopsis chromatogenes YIM 90109 | reverse complement strand
TCTGGGGTCGTCGTCGGATGGCGGTTCGCTGCCCGGCGGGTCGGTCGATGTGCCCGATGTCGGCTGGGGCGGCTCTGGTGGTTCGTGGGGCCTGGGCTCCTCTGACGGGGCCCCGGGCTCCGGGAGTCCGGGGTCGTCAGAAGACCGTCCCCTCGCCGGTTCAGGCAGCCTGTCCGGGGGCGGCGGTGGTGATCGCCCCTCCGGAGGCACGGTCGACATGTCGGGCTCCGGCTCGGCGGGCGGCGGGGCCGACGGTGTGAGCGGCGGAGCCTCGCCCGGACCGGGGGTATCGGCCTCCGGCGGCGCGGGCGGGCTCCCGGGGCCCGGTTCGGGCGTCGGCGGCGGCGCGGTGGGAACGGGCGGCTTCGGCGCGCCCGGTGCGGGTGCGGGAGGCGCAGGTGCGGCCGGTGCCGCGGGCGGCGGCCCCGGGGGCCCGATGATGCCGCCCATGATGCCGCCGATGGGCGGAGGGGCCGGTGCGGGCGGGCCCGAGCGGGAGCGCAACCGCAGCACCTGGCTGACCGAGGACGAGAACGTGTGGGGCACCGCCGACCGCGGCGGCCCCGCCGTACTGGGCCGGCCGGGCGTCGGTCCTGGGAAGGGAGCGACCGGTCGTGGACATGTCCCTGCCGGAGCGGATGGGGCGCGA
>NZ_ANBH01000412.1 GCF_000341185.1 Nocardiopsis chromatogenes YIM 90109 | reverse complement strand
AGGACTCCAGGAGGCGGTAGAGCGCGGTCTCCAAAGCGAACAGCGCGGGCTGGGTATAGAGGGTCCGGTCGATCAGCCCGGTGTCCCCGCTCTCGGGCTCACCGAAGATGACCGACCGCAGAGCGGGGCCGACAGGACGGCCGTCGGCGGCGTTGGCCGAGTCGACCGCGTAGGCCACGGTGTCGAGCGCCTGCTGGAAGACGGGGAAGGCGTCGTACAGCTCCCGCCCCATCCCGGCACGCTGCGCCCCCTGCCCGGTGAAGAGGAAGGCGAGCCCCCCGTCTCCGGCCTCGCCCTCGGCCAGGGTCAGGTCGCCCAGGAGGGCCGCCCTGTGGTCGAAGGGGGTGCGGCGGGCCAGGGTGTGGGCGACGTCGGCGGGCGCCAGTCCCGGGTGGCGGGTGAGGTGGTCGGTGAGCCGGGTGACCTGGTCCTTCAGTGCCTCGGGGGTCTTCGCCGACACCAGGTAGGGCACCGGGCCGGCAGCCTGGACGGTCGCGGTGTCCCGCTCGGCGCGGGTGTGCGCGCTGTTCGCGTCGGCACTGACCGCGCTGCCATCGCCCTCGTCACCACCGTCATCGTCCGCGCTGCCCTGTCCGGCACCGGGCTGTTCAAGGATGATGTGGGCGTTGGTGCCGGAGATCCCGAAGGAGGA
>NZ_ANBH01000411.1 GCF_000341185.1 Nocardiopsis chromatogenes YIM 90109 | reverse complement strand
TGACCACGCACCCCATCACCGCCACCCGCAGCGGCACGTCCAGCCCGTCCAGACCCGCCGTCACCTCGTCGGCCAGGCTGTACACGTCCACCTGGGCGCGCCCGCAGGAGGGGCAGGAGACGATCTCCAGCCCGCGCTCGCGCAGGCCCAGCGACTCCAGGATCTGGTTGCCGACCCTGACCTCCTCGGCCGGGGGCGCCGACAGCGACACCCGGATGGTGTCGCCGATGCCCTCGGCCAGCAGCGCCCCGAAGGCCACCGAGGACTTGACCGTTCCCTGGAAGGCGGGCCCGGCCTCGGTCACGCCCAGGTGCAGCGGGTAGTCGCACCGGGCCGCGAGCTGGCGGTAGGCGTTGACCATCACGACCGGGTCGTTGTGCTTGACCGAGATCTTGATGTCGCGGAAGCCGTGCTCCTCGAACAGGGAGCACTCCCACAGCGCCGACTCCACCAGCGCCTCGGGGGTGGCCCTGCCGTACTTGGCCAGAAGGCGCTTGTCGAGCGACCCGGCGTTGACGCCGATGCGGATCGGGGTGCCGGCCTCGGAGGCGGCCCCGGCGATCTCGCCCACCTTGTCGTCGAACCTCTTGATGTTGCCCGGGTTGACGCGCACGGCGGCGCACCCGGCCTCGATGGCGGCGAAGACGTACTTGGGCTGGAAGTGGATG
>NZ_ANBH01000410.1 GCF_000341185.1 Nocardiopsis chromatogenes YIM 90109 | reverse complement strand
GGCGGCCGCCGCCGCGCCGCTGGAGGCGGCCGAGTGGCCGCCCTCCGGTGCCGCCGCGGTGCCGGAGGAGGAGGTGCGGTCCGCGCTGGAGGGGCCGGACGGCGTCCCCGCGTCCGGGGACGTGACGGGGCTCTGGCGCGACGGCGACGTGCTGTACGCGACGGTGCGGCTGCCGGAGCAGGCGGCCGACGGGGGCTTCGGCCTGCACCCGGCGCTGCTCGAGGCGGCCCTGAGCCCGCTCACCGCCACCGCCTCCGGACCGCCCGCCGAGTGGGACGGGGTGCAGCTCCACGCGGTCGGGGCCACGGTGCTGCACGTGCGCCTGGCCACCGGCGGCGAGCGGGGCGCGTCCGTCCACGCCGCCGACGCCGCCGGGCGGCCGGTGCTGACCGCCGAGGCGGTGCGCCCCCGGCCGCTCCCCCCGGCGGCGGAGAACACCGAGGTCCGGGAATCCCTGCTGGACGTTGCCTGGACGCCGGTCGAGCTGCCGCCTCCGGTGCAGGGGGCGTGGGGGTTCGTCGAGGACGAGATCCCCTATGAGGCCGACACCCTCCTGTTCGAACCGGTGCGGCCCGGGGACGGCCCGGTGGCCGCCGCGCACGCGGCCGCCGAGCGCACGTTGGACCTGCTGCAGCGCTGGCTGCCGCTGAGCGAGGACGTCCGCCTCGCCGTGCTGACCCGGGGCGCGGTGTACTCCGGGGACCCGGACCCCGCCGCCGCGGCGGTGTGGGGGCTGG
>NZ_ANBH01000409.1 GCF_000341185.1 Nocardiopsis chromatogenes YIM 90109 | reverse complement strand
GGCGGACTGGCCGTCAACGTCATCGAGTGCTGAGGGCGTCTCAGGCCACCACGTGGAAGGTGCGCAGGGCCGCCGCGATGTCCTCGATATCGCCGAGCCTTCCCGTGGCGACGTCGAGGACGAACGCCTCCGCCCTGTCCTCGTCGACGGGTTCGATCAGCGGAGCCCCGTTCACCTCCAGAAAGGTGGCCGCGCAGTTCCACGCGGCCCGCTTGTTGCCGTCGACGAACACGTGGTTCCGAGCGAGGGAGTGCATGAGCGCCGCGGCCTTGTCGAACAGGCTGGGATAGTGCTCCACCCCGAAGGAGGAGGAGCGCGGTCGATGCGCCGCGCTTTCCAGAAGCCCGTAGTCCCGCACGACGGCGTCACTCTGGTCGTTCTGCCGCAGCGTCAAGGTGGTGATCTCGGCTATGAGGGATGCGTTCAGATAGATGACGGCGTCTGAGGGCATCTACTGGGCGAGCCTCCGGTTCAGCTCAGCGGAGACGCGGGTCACCCGCGCTGCCGCCTCCATAACCCGGCGACGCTGGATCGCGTCGAGGACACTCTCCTTCGCGAGCTTCTTGACGCTGGTCGACTCCGCCGCGGCCGCCTGGCGGATCTGTTCCATCTCTTCTTCGGAGAACTCGATATTCAGCGCAGGCATACTCCCACCCCACTTGGTACCTAACCTGGTACCAGGTTACATCCGTCAGGGGTGACCGCACAGACGCTGTCAACCGTTGCACTCGCCAAGGTGATCAGGACGATGCGGGACACCGGCCG
>NZ_ANBH01000408.1 GCF_000341185.1 Nocardiopsis chromatogenes YIM 90109 | reverse complement strand
GCCTCCGGTATCGACCGGATCACCCTGGCCGACGTGGAGTCCTACGGAGTGGAGCGGATGCTCGCCGAACTCCGGCGGGACCTGCTGGAAGGGGACTACCGCCCGTCGCCGGTGCGGCGGGTGGACATCCCCAAACCACGGGGCGGCACGCGCCCTTTGGGCATTCCCACCGTCCGCGACCGGGTGGCCCAGCAAGCGGCCAGGACCGTCCTGGAACCGGTGTTCGAGGCCGACTTCCTGGAGTCGTCCTACGGGTACCGGCCCAAGCGGTCGGCCCTTGATGCGATGGAGCGCCTGCGGGTCGGCTTCATCAAAGGGGCCACCCATGTCGTGGAGTTCGACATCCGAGGCTTCTTCGACCGCATTGACCACGAGAGGTTGATGGAAGAAGTGGGCCGTCGGGTGTCGGACCGGCGGGTGCTCAAGCTGGTGCGGTCGTGGCTGCGTGCGGGGGTGATGGAGGCCGGCGGGGTGTCGCGGACGGTCGCGGGCACGCCGCAGGGCGGGGTGGTCTCTCCGCTGCTGGCCAACGTCTACCTGCACGTGCTGGACCGCGAGCTCGCGGCGCTGGGAGTCGGTGAGCTGGTGCGCTACGCCGACGACGGGGTCGTGATGTGCCGTTCGAGGCGGCAGGCCGAGCGGGTCCTGGCCGGGGTCGGCCGGATCCTGGCTTCGCTGGGTCTGGAGCTGCACCCGGAAAAGACGCGGATCGTGGACCTCAGGCGGGGCCGTGAGGGTTTCGACTTCCTCGGATGCCATTTCAGGGCGCGCATGTCGGGCCGGTTGTGGGAG
>NZ_ANBH01000407.1 GCF_000341185.1 Nocardiopsis chromatogenes YIM 90109 | reverse complement strand
ATCGACGAGGCCTACACGCTCACCCCGGCCGGGTCGGGCAGCGACTTCGGCCAGGAGGCGGTGGACACCCTGGTGAAGCTGATGGAGGACCACCGCGACGACGTGGTGGTGATCGTCGCCGGGTACGGCCCCGAGATGGAGGGGTTCCTGGCCTCCAACCCCGGATTGGCGTCCCGGTTCGCCCGCACGGTCGAGTTCCCCAACTACCGCTCCGAGGAGCTGGTGGCGATCGTGGAGGCCCAGGGCGCCGTGCACAGCTACACGCTGGACGAGGGGCTGCGCACGGCCCTGCTGCGGCACTTCGACCGGATGCACAAGGGGCCCGCCTTCGGCAACGGGCGCGAGGCCCGCAAGGTGTTCGAGCAGATGGTGGACCGGCAGGCGCACCGGCTCGGGGAGAACCCCCCGGCCGACCCCGCCGAGCTCACCCTGCTGCTGCCCGAGGACCTGGACGGCGGAGCGGAGGCGGGACCGGAGGGCGGCGGCTCCGACGCGGTCGCCGGGCTGCGTGCCGAGCTGGACGCGCTGACCGGCCTGGCCGAGGTCAAGGAGGTCGTCAACGACCTGGTGAACGTGCTCGTCACCGCCTCGCGGCGGCGGGAGCTGGGCATGCCGGTGCCCACGCTCAGCCACCACCTGGTGTTCTCCGGTCCCCCCGGCACCGGCAAGACCACGGTGGCCCGCATCTACGGCAGGCTGCTCAGCGCGCTGGGGGTGCTGCCCGGCGGGCAGACCGTCGAGGCGGCCCGCGCCGACCTGGTGGGGCGGTACGTGGGGCACACCGCCCAGCTCACCGCCGAGGTGTTCGAGAAGGCGCGCGGCGGGGTGC
>NZ_ANBH01000406.1 GCF_000341185.1 Nocardiopsis chromatogenes YIM 90109 | reverse complement strand
TCACCGGCGACATCGCGCAGGAGGCCGAGCCCAGCGAGGACTACGACGAGGACCAGGTCACCCGGACCGACCCGGAGGCGGGCGAGGAGGCCGAGGCGGACGCCGACATCACGGTGTACGTCTCGTCGGGGCCCGAGGCGGTGCAGGTGCCGTCGCTGGCCGGGATGAGCGAGGACGACGCGCGCCAGACCCTCCAGGACAACGGGTTCACGGTCGGCCAGGTCACCCGGGAGGAGTCCGACCGGTACGACGAGGGGCTGGTCGTCCGCTCCTCGCCGGGGTCGGGCGAGTCCGCCGCGCCGGGGAGCGCGGTCGACCTGGTGGTGTCCGAGGGCGCCGGCCAGGTCGAGGTGCCCGACCTGGACGGCCGCACCCAGCAGGAGGCGGCGCAGCTGCTCTCCGACGCCGGTCTGAACAGCTCGTTCCAGCAGGCCGACAGCGACGAGGCCGACCCCGGGACGGTCATCGCCCAGGACCCGGCGGCCGGCGACGAGGTCGACCCGGGGACCCTGGTGACCGTCACGATCGCCCGGGAGCCGCAGAGCCCGCCCCCGGGCGGTGACGACGGCCAGGACGGCGGCGACGGAGAGGGAGACGGCGGCCAGGGCGGCGACGGCGGCCAGGGGGACGAGACCGGCTGGGACGTTCCGCCGTGGGGCCGCCGGGAGTGACCCGGGCGTACACTGGACCCCGCAACGCGCCCGTTCCGGCCGATTGGTAATTGGAGCAGCGACCGTGCCCAAGTCCCGCAACGATCGCAAGAATAAGGCCAAGAAGGCCGTCTACACGCCTCCGGCGGAGGCGGTCAAGCCCAAGATCAGCCCGCGCTGGCTGG
>NZ_ANBH01000405.1 GCF_000341185.1 Nocardiopsis chromatogenes YIM 90109 | reverse complement strand
ACGTAGGCGACGTCGGGGTCGGAGCGGACCTCGGCCAGCTCCTTGCCGCTCAGGTCGGCGGCGTATCCGTCGATGACCTCGGTGAAGGTGTGCTCGACGTCCTTGGCCGCGATGCCGAACCGGTCGCTGTTCTGCTTCGAGGGCTTGGAGCCGTCCTTGAGGACGACGATCCACTCGCCGGTGCCGGATCCGCTGCCGGAGTACAGGGGGGCGAGCTCGTCGGCGGAGGCCGAGGCCCCGCCCAGAAGCGCTGCGGGGAACGCGAGCAGGCTCGCCGTGGCGAGGCCGATCGCGGTGCGCTTCACAGACACGTGCTTCACGTACTCCTCCTTGTGGGAGCTTTCGGTGCATGTCGGGTTTCGGCATGCGGTCGGGGACATTAGCTCCGGGCGTGCCGCGCCGAACAGGGTCTTCACGATCAGTGACATCGTTCGGAAACCGGGGTGAACGGTGAACGCCGTGTGCAGCCTGCGGGGCCTTTCGGTGTCAAGGTGGAAAAAGTGGCAGGATGCGGCCAGTTGGCCGGGTAAACCCGGTCGTGAATATCGCGTCCCGTGATCGCCCTGGTGAGGGCGGTGCCCGCAGGACCCGTGGGACGCGAGAGGCGCCGCCCCCGGTGACGGGGACGGCGCCGTGGAAGGGGCGGATGGAACCCGGGGCTACAGGTCCGAGACGTTGAGCAGCAGGTTCGGCGTCGACCACGGGACGCCGGTGAGCGTGCCCGAGCTCCCGTCGCTCAGCAGGCGGTTCTGCACGGCCTGCGGGGTCGACCCCGGGGACGCCTCCAGCACCAGGGCTCCGGCGCCCGCGACGTGCGGGCTGGCCATCGAGGTGCCGCTGTAG
>NZ_ANBH01000404.1 GCF_000341185.1 Nocardiopsis chromatogenes YIM 90109 | reverse complement strand
CTGACCGTCGAGCTTGACGTAGTTCAGGCCCTTGGCGCGGGCGGACGCCTCCCGGTCGGGCGGCCCCTCCTCCTCGTGGAAGGCGGAGCGCTCGGGGTGGCGGAACAGGGCGTTGTCGTCGAGGGTGACCTTGCCGTCGAGCGCGAGGACGCGGCCGTCGGCGACCAGGGCCAGGGGGTTGACCTCGACCAGGGTGGCGTCCTCGTCCCGGGCCACGTGCCACAGGCGGAGCAGGGCCGAGGCGACCCCCTGGTGGGCCTCGACGGGCAGGCCCGCCTTGGCGCACAGGGCGAGGGCGGTGCCGCTGTCGGGGCCGCGCCCGGCGGGCAGCGCCTGGCGCACGACGGCGGAGGGCCGCTCGGCGGCGACCTCCTCGATGTCCACGCCGCCCTCGGCGGAGCAGATGGCGGTGAAGGACCGCTCGGCCCGGTCGAGGAGGATCGCCAGGTAGTACTCCTCCGCGATGTCGCTGGCCTCCTCGACCAGGACGCTGTGCACGGTGTGGCCCTTGATGTCCATGCCGAGGATCTGCTCGGCCTCGGCCCGGGCGTCCTCGGGGCCGTCGGCGACCTTCACGCCGCCGGCCTTGCCGCGGCCGCCGGTCTTGACCTGCGCCTTGACGACGACGCGCCCCCCGAGCCCCGCGGCACTGGCCGCGGCCTGGTCGGGGGTGCGCGCCAGTTGGCGTTCGGCGAGCGGCACCCGGTGCTCGCCGAAGAGTTGCTTGGCTTGGTGTTCGTAGAGGTCCACCGGCCCCTCCTCGGGTGTCGTGCCCCCCGGAACAGTGATACCGAGATTGTATGCAGTATTCAATAGCCACGAAAGAGGCCCCCTCGCGACGGGGCGATGCGACACGGCCCACGGACCCCCGCTTACGGCCCCCGGCCGCGTCCGCCAGGCAGGCGAAGCACAAGGTGGAGGGCGACGACAAAGGGCAGCGTCCTCTGCGGCAGCGCTGTCGGGTGCCCGGCGTGTGCATGGTCGCCGTGGGCAGCGACGGCGAATACGGGGCGGTTCCCCGGCCCTGCCTGCCGTCCGG
>NZ_ANBH01000403.1 GCF_000341185.1 Nocardiopsis chromatogenes YIM 90109 | reverse complement strand
GCAGCCGAGGCCGCCGTCCGCCTGGCGCGGGCCGCCGCTCCGGCGCTCGCCTGCTCGCTGAGGACCGGCGCCTGGGGGCGGCTGGTGGAACGCGGGCGGGCCGCCGCCGAACGCGCCGGTGACAAGGGCGCACTGGCCTACTTCCTGCACGAGGAGGGGGTGCGCAGCCTGGTCACCGGCCGACGCGCGGCCGCCGCGGCCGGTTTCGCCGCTGCCGCCGCGCTCTGGCGGGAGCTGGGCGACGAGAGCGCCGCACAAGGCGCCGAGGAGGGGGCCGAGCTGTGCGGTCCTGAGGGCGCACAGGCCGGTTCCGGAGCGGACGGCGGAGACCTCGGCGCCGATCCGGGGGCGTCCGGCGACGCCCTGGCGTCCGCTTCTCCCTCGCCGGGCGGCGGCGAGGCGGCCGGCGAAGCCGCCCACCACTCGGGCGGCCTGGGAAGCGAGGTCGCCGGGGCCGCCGACCCCGGCGGCGCGGTCTCCTCGACGGCCACGACCACCCTGTCCACCGGAACCGCGACCGGCACTGGGAGCGCGGCCGGGACAGGGACCGCCGTCACGGCCGGTGCCGGGATCACCGCCAAGCTCGCGGTCGGCGGCGGGCTCGCCGCGGTCACCGCCGGAGGGGTGGTGCTCGGCCAGCAGGTGCTCACCCCCGACACCGTGCCGGTCAGCGTCATGGTGGCGACCGCCGCGGCCGAGGTCACCATGCCGGGCGAGCCGGACGCGGGCTGCGCCATCGGCGACGGTGCCACCGACTGCACCACCGTCGTGGACTCGGAGAAGGGGGAGACCGGCCCCATCGAGGTCGACCCGGACGCACCGCTGCCGGAGGGCGTCTCCTTCCTCTACTGGGGGTGCGAAGAGGGGCCCGAGGCCGATTCCTGCACGGTTCGGGCCGACGCGGCCCTGACCGTGTGCATCAGCACCACCGCCCCGCGGGACGCGGCCAACCGCCGCGCCTGCGCCGAGGCCACCGGCACCGCGGCGGCCTTCCGCCCGGTGGCCTGGAACAGCGGCGGGGGGCTCAAAGCCGTCACCGGGCCGGGAGGCGAGGT
>NZ_ANBH01000402.1 GCF_000341185.1 Nocardiopsis chromatogenes YIM 90109 | reverse complement strand
GCTCCTGAGCGGCCTCACCCGACGCACCACCGGCACCGGTACGACCGCCGGAACCGCGGCCCGGCGGGAGGACGGAGCCGCCTTCACCGCCAGGCTCAACGGAGTGGACAGGGACGGACAGCACGAACTCCTGCTCGACCTGGTCCGCTCGTGCATCGCCGACGTACTGGGCTACCAGGACCCCGCAGCGGTCGCCCCGGACATCGCGTTCGAGCAGCTCGGGTTCGACTCGCTCACCGCGGTCGAACTGCGCAACCGGCTGACCGGGGCGACCGGCGCCCGGCTTCCGGCGACGCTCGTGTTCGACCACCCGACCCCGGCCGCGCTCGCCGCCCACCTGCTGGACCTGCTGGCGCCCAGCGGCCACAAGGCGGCGCGGGCCAAGCTCGACGAGGTCGCGGCGTTCCTGACGGCCCTGACCGTCGACGCCGACGACCACTCGCTCATCACCGAACAGCTCGAAGACCTCCTCACCCGGTGGCGCCGCGCGGCCGACGAGGCCGAAGACGGAGCCGACGGCACCGATGACTCCGATCTCGACTCGGCGAGCGACGAGGAGCTGTTCAGCCTCGTCGATACGAACAGGAAGGCCTGACCGGCAATGGCGAACGAGACCAAGCTCCGCGAGTACCTGAAGAAGGCGATCGCCGACACCCGCCAGGCCCAGCGCGAGCTGAAGGAGATGCAGGACGCGGCCAGCGAGCCGGTCGCGGTGGTCGGCATGGCGTGCCGCTTCCCCGGGGGTGTGGCCACGCCCGAGCAGCTGTGGCGGCTGGTCGACGAAGGCGTGGACGGCACCTCGGAGTTCCCCGCCGACCGCGGCTGGGACACCGCGGGCCTCTACGACCCCGACCCCGAGGCGTCCGGCACGACATACGTGCGCACGGGCGGGTTCCTGGACGGCGCCGACCGGTTCGATCCCGGCTTCTTCGGGATCTCTCCCCGCGAGGCCACCGCCATGGACCCCCAGCAGCGCCTCCTCCTGGAGACCGCCTGGGAGGCCCTGGAGAACGCGGGCATCGACCCCACCGCCCTGCGCGGCAGCAGGACCGGTGTCTACACGGGCCTGATGTACCACGACTACTCGTCGCGGGTGGACACGGTGCCGCCCGAGCTCGAGGGCCTGATCGGCCCCGGCGGCGCGGGGTCGGTCGCCTCGGGGCGCATCGCCTACACGCTGGGGCTGGAGGG
>NZ_ANBH01000401.1 GCF_000341185.1 Nocardiopsis chromatogenes YIM 90109 | reverse complement strand
AAGGGCCTGAACTACGTCAAGCTCGACGGTCAGGTCGGCATCATCGGCAACGGCGCGGGCCTGGTCATGTCCACCCTGGACGTGGTCGCCTACGCCGGCGAGGCCCACGGCGGGGTCGCGCCCGCCAACTTCCTGGACATCGGCGGCGGCGCCTCGGCCGAGGTCATGGCCGACGGCCTGGAGATCATCCTGGGCGATGACGACGTCAAGAGCGTGTTCGTGAACGTCTTCGGCGGCATCACCGCCTGCGACGCGGTGGCCAACGGCATCGTGCAGGCCCTGGAGCTGCTGGAGGGCCGCGGCGACGACGTGTCCAAGCCGCTGGTGGTGCGCCTGGACGGCAACAACGCCGAGCTGGGCCGCGCGATCCTGAACGAGCGGGCGCACCCGGCCGTGCGCCAGGTGGAGACCATGGACGGCGCCGCCGCCCAGGCCGCCGAACTGGCCGCGAAGTAGGAGTAGGGGCGAGAGGGCGACATGGCGATCTTCCTGACCAAGGACAGCAGGGTGCTGGTCCAGGGCATGACCGGCTCTGAGGGCACCAAGCACACCCGGCGCATGCTGGCGTCGGGCACCAGCATCGTGGGCGGGGTCAACCCGCGCAAGGCCGGGCAGGCCGCGGACTTCGACGGCACGCAGGTGCCGGTGTTCGGGTCGGTGGCCGAGGGCATGGAGGCCACCGGCGCGGACGTGACGGTGATCTTCGTTCCGCCGAGGTTCACCAAGGCCGCGGTGGTCGAGGCCATCGACGCGGGCATCGGCCTGGCGGTGGTGATCACCGAGGGGGTCCCGGTGCACGACACCGCCGAGTTCTGGGCCTATGCCCGCTCCAAGGGCAACCGGACGCGGATCGTGGGGCCGAACTGCCCGGGGCTGATCACGCCGGGGCAGTCGAACGCGGGCATCATCCCGGCCGACATCACCAAGCCGGGGCGGATCGGGCTGGTGTCCAAGTCCGGGACGCTGACGTACCAGATGATGTACGAGCTGCGCGATATCGGTTTCTCCACGTGTGTGGGCATCGGCGGGGACCCGGTGATCGGGACCACGCACATCGATGCGCTGGCGGCGTTCGAGGCCGACCCGGACACCGATGCGATCGTGATGATCGGTGAGATCGGCGGGGACGCCGAGGAGCGTGCGGCCGAGTTCGTCAAGGCGAATGTGTCCAAGCCGGTGGTGGGCTATGTGGCCGGGTTCACCGCTCCGGAGGGCAAGACGATGGGGCACGCGGGTGCGATCGTGTCGGGTTCCGCGGGCACGGCCCAGGCCAAGAAGGAGGCTCTGGAGGCGGCCGGCGTCAAGGTCGGCAAGACCCCCAGCGAGA
>NZ_ANBH01000400.1 GCF_000341185.1 Nocardiopsis chromatogenes YIM 90109 | reverse complement strand
GCACGGCAAGGGCGACCGGCGCGGGGTCACCTCGGACTGGATGGCCATGGAGCAGGCGCGGGGGATCTCGATCACCTCGGCGGCGCTGCGCATCGACTATGACGGCCGGGTGCTGAACCTGTTGGACACCCCCGGCCACGCCGACTTCTCCGAGGACACCTACCGGGTGCTCTCGGCGGTGGACGCGGCGATCATGCTGCTGGACTCGGCCAAGGGCCTGGAGGCCCAGACGCTGAAGCTGTTCGAGGTGTGCCGGGCGCGCCGGGTGCCGGTGGTCACGTTCGTGAACAAGTGGGACCGGCCCGGGCGCGAGCCCCTGGAGCTGTTGGACGAGATCGAGCAGCGCATCGGGCTGCGCCCCACCCCGGTGAACTGGCCGGTGGGCATCGCCGGGGACTTCCGCGGCGTGGTGGAGCTGGGCACCGGCGGCGACGGCCGCGAGTACGTCAAGTACCACCGCACCCCCGGCGGGGCCACCAAGGCCGGGGAAGAGCGCATGGACGCCGAGGCCGCCGCCAAGACCGAGGGCGACGCCTGGGAGCAGGCCCTGGAGGAGATCGAGCTGCTCGGCGAGATCGGCGCTCGGTACGACGAGGCCTCGTTCCTGGCCGGGGAGTCCTCGCCGGTGCTGTTCGGGGCGGCGCTGCCCAACTTCGGGGTGGGCGCCCTGCTGGACACCCTGGTGGACCTGGCCCCCTCCCCGGCGCCCAAGCCGGACGGGAAGGGCGCCGAGCGGGCGGTGGAGGCGCCCTTCTCCGGGCAGGTGTTCAAGATGCAGGCCGGGATGGACAGGGCCCACCGGGACCGGATGGCGTTCGTGCGCATCTGCTCGGGGCGGTTCGAGCGCGGCATGGTGCTCACCCACGCCGCGACCGGGCGCCCGTTCGCCACCAAGTACACCCAGCAGGTGTTCGGCTCCGAGCGCACCACGGTGGAGACCGCGTTCCCGGGGGATGTGATCGCTCTGGTCAACGCCGCGGCGCTGAGCGTGGGCGACACGTTGTACGAGGGGTCCAGGGTGGTGTTCCCGCCGATCCCCAGCTTCGCGCCCGAGCATTTCGCGGTGGCCCGGGCCAGGGACGCGGGGCGGTACAAGCAGTTCCAGCGGGGCATCGCGCAGTTGGACGCCGAGGGCGTGGTGCAGGTGCTGTCCTCGGATGTGCGCGGGGAGCAGGCGCCGGTGCTGGCGGCGGTGGGGCCGCTGCAGTTCGAGGTGGTCCAGCACCGTATGGCCGAGGAGTTCAAGGCACCCATCGAGCTGGCGATGCTGGACTACACGCTGGCGCGGCGCACCACCGCCGAGGACGGCGAGAAGCTGCACGCGCTGTCGGGGTGCGAGGTGCTGGAGCGGCGCTCGGATTCGGAGCTGCTGGTGCTGGTGCACAACAAGTGGCGGCTGCGGGTGATCGAGCGCGAGCACCCGGGCCTGGTGATGGAGCCCCT
>NZ_ANBH01000399.1 GCF_000341185.1 Nocardiopsis chromatogenes YIM 90109 | reverse complement strand
TGATGCGGCGATCGGCCGGTTCATCTCGGTGGATCCGCTGATGAAGCCGGACGACTCTCAGCAGATGCACGGCTATGCCTACGCCAACAACAGTCCGGTCGCCTCCAGCGATGCCTCGGGTTTGCTGATGATGGGCCCGGGCGGGTGTGGGTGCACGACGGATCCGCCTCCTCAGGGGATCAACGACCTCACCCAGATCAAGCAAGAAGCGATGTGGACCCAGCAGGGCCGGAACGTTTCAAAGATGCGGCAGGGGAGCGGCGTCTACCAGCGGCCATACTACCAGAACTCCCGGAGCTCGTTCTACACGGGAGCACGGGGTACGGCGCCGGCACCGACCTACATTGACCCCTACGACAATGACTCGTACAAGGAGGACCCGACGACGTCTGCCCTCGATAAGGCCAAGAGCTGGGCTGCGGAACGCTGGGGAACTTGGGAATCGGGCTTCAACTGGGGAAAGATCGCTGATGATGCCGGGTTCGTACTTGGAGTTGCGGGAATGGCTGGATTGTTGGCGGCCTGTTCCGGGCTCTGTGTGACTTTGGCGGGAGTCGCAGCCCTCACTTCCGCCGGAATCGGAGCAGCTAGGGGTGGGCAGAAACTTGCCCGTGGTGATTCATCTGGATGGTGGGATCTTGGGGCCGCGGCTGCCTTTGGGGTCGGAAAGTCTGGCGCCTTGATCGCCAGAGGGACCAAGCCTGCTGCCGATAGTGTTATATCCGCTAAGGCGCCAAAAGGGATTGCGAACCAAGGGCGAAAGAACAAGCGACTGCGAAGTAAGATGGCGAAGGGGCATGAGAAGATGTCAAATCTTTTCGCACAAGGAGTGGACGCTGCCTATGGCGGCTTTAACTCGACGAGGACAGTTGTAAACGAGACAGGGGTTATTGATTGGTGAAACCGGACAAGAATTTGATTGAGTGGTCTTTTGGGAAACTGGGGCCAGAAAATATTCCGGAATGGGTTATGGGAATTCTGGTGCCCTCGTTCCGTAGGTACCTAGAACCTATTGTGGCAATGAAGAGCAAAGTTTGGGAGGGGGGAGTGAGAAAGAAGGATAAGGATGTATTGGTTGCCCTTGAAGGTGGGTTCGGACTTTATTTAATCTATGGCATCATATTTTTTGTGGCGTTTTTTCTCTTGGGTGAGGCGTGCGTGAGCCTGGGAGGTGGACTCGTTGGTGGAGTAGTGCAGAAGATAGGTTTGGTCGGACTATCAGTCGGTGTCGGACAGTCCTTGTTTTGGGGGGTAGAGGCATCTCGCTTTAAGGGGGCGAAAACATCCCGAAGGAAATATTTCCCATCCCCTAAATGGGTTATGGTCGCCTACTTTGGCGCGTCCCTTCTTGTTGCGGGCGTCATAATTCGTTGACTGACGCTCTCCCCCAGGAAGCCGCCATCATGGTTGAGCGCTTCTACCCATCTGGGGAGGGCTGCCGTTCCGTGTTCAGGAGGACATAGTCGTCCCGGCCCACGGCCGCCGACAGTGCGAACAGGATATCGGCGGATGCGCTGTCCTGGTGGGGTGGAACGCTGGCGAAACGGTGGCGGTGCGCGACGCGGAGGGCATGCACTGG
>NZ_ANBH01000398.1 GCF_000341185.1 Nocardiopsis chromatogenes YIM 90109 | reverse complement strand
AGCTCCGTACCGTCAGGCGCCACCACCGCCACCCCCGACGGATCCACCGCCCCCTCCGACACCAGACCCGCCAACGTCCGATTCCGCACCGGGTGGGTGGTGCCCGACCGCGCGTCCTCCAGTTCCTTGCGTTCGGCGGGGGTGAGCACGTCGAACGCGGAAACCGGCCGCTCGGGCGCGGCGACCGCCTCGGCCAGCACCCGCGCCAGCCGGTCGGCGAGGCCCTCGGCGGTCTCCCGGTCGAACAGGTCCGCCGCATACCGCACCGATGCCGTGCAGCCCTCGTCCCCCGGCGTCTCGACGAACTCGAACTCCAGGTCGAAGCGCGCGCTGTGCAGCGCTCCGTCGTCCACGGCGGTGTCCAGCCCCAGGACGCGGCGCGCACGCTCGGGCCGGGTCTGGTGGGAGACCATCACCTGGAACAGCGGGTTGCGGCCGGGGACGCGTGCTGGGCCCACCGCGTCGACCACGCGGTCGAACGGCAGGTCGGCGTTGTCGAACGCGGCCAGGTCGGCGGCGCGCACGCGGTCGAGGACCTCGTCGAACGACGGCCGCCCGGACAGGTCGGCGCGCAGCACCAGCGTGTTGAGGAACATCCCGACCGCGTCGTGCAGCGCCTCGTCGGAACGCCCGGTGGCGGGCGCCCCCAGCGGGACGTCGTCGCCCGCGCCCATCCGGTGCAGCAGTACGGCGACGGCCGCCTGCAGCACCATGAAGCGGGTGGCGCCGTGCCCACGCCCCACCTCCTCGGCGGCGCGCATCAGTTCGGCGGGCAGGACGACCCTGGCGGTGCCTCCCTCGGCGCCCCGGCGGCGGGGGCGGGGCCGGTCGGCGGGCAGGGCGATCTCCTCGGGAAGCCCGTCCAGGGCACGGCGCCAGAACTCCCGCTGGCGCGCGGCCCTGCTGTCCGGGTCGTCCTCCGAGCCGAGCAGCTCCCGCTGCCAGAGCGCGTAGTCGGCGTAGCGGAGCGGCAGCGGCCCCCAGTCGGGGGCCCGGCCCCGGGTGCGGGCCCGGTAGGCGGCCTGCAGGTCCCACAGGAACGGCTCCTGCGACCACTCGTCCACGACGATGTGGTGGAAGAGGAACAGAAGGGTGTAGGCCCGGTCGCCGGTGCGCAGCACGGTCGCCCGGAAGGCCGGTTCGCGCTCCAGGTCGAAGGGGCGGCGCGCGGCTCGGGCGAGGAGGTCCTCGGCGGCGGCGTCGCCCATGGCGCGGGCGTCGACCACCTCCACCGGGTCGGGCGCCTCTTCCGGGGCCAGGACACGCTGCACGGGCTCCCCGCCGGATCCGCCGTCGGCGGCGGGGAAGACGGTGCGCAGTACCTCGTGGAGGGCGGCGACGTCGCGCACCGCCCGCCCCAGGGCGCGGGTGTCCAGGTCGCCGCGGCCGTGCAGCACCCACGGCACGTTGTAGGCGGCCTCGGCCCCCGCGACCCGGGCGGCGGCCCACATGCCGCGCTGCCCGCCGGTGAGCGGGACGGGGCCGCCGTGGGCGGCGGCGCCGGGGCGCAGCGGAGGGCGGGCCCCGGTGGACGTGCCGAGCCGTGCGGCCAGGGCGGCGGGGGTGGGCGCCTCGAACACGTCGGTGACCCGCACGTCGGCGCCGAGGCGGCCGCGGAGCAGGTTGGCGGCGCGGGCGGCGGCCAGGGAGTTGCCGCCGAGGGCGAAGAAGTCGTCGTCGGCGTGCTCGACGGGGAGGCCGACGGCGTCGGCGAAGACCTCGGCGACGGTGCGCTCGGCGCCCTCGGCCGGGGGACGCCCGCCGGTGCGGCCGGTGTCCGTGGCGGCGGGCGCGTCGGGCAGGGCCTTGCGGTCGAGCTTGCCGCTGGGGGTGAGGGGCGGTTCGGGCAGGAGGACGAGGACCTCGGGCACCATGGCGGCGGGGAGGAGGGCGGTCAGGCGCGTGCGCAGGTGATCGAGGTCCAGCCCGCCGGGGCCGTCGGGGGCGGCGGGGACCGCGTAGCCCACGACGCGGGGGTGGCCGTTGGGCCCCGGGGCGGCGGTGGCGGCGGCGTCCGCGACGCCGGGCAGCGAGCGCAGCGCGGCCTCAACGTCGCCGAGTTCGATGCGCTGGCCTCTGATCTTGACCTGGAAGTCGGTGCGGCCCAGGTATTCGATGGCACCGCCGCGGCGGCGGACCAGGTCGCCGGTGCGGTACATGCGCTCGCCGGGGGCCCCGAAGGGGCAGGCCACGAACCGGTCCGCCGACAGGTCCGGGCGCCCCACGTACCCGCGCGCCAACTGCTCCCCCGCCAGGTACAGCTCCCCGGCGACACCGTCGGGCACAGGGGTGAGCGAAGCGTCGAGGACGTACACCCCCGTGTTCCACACCGGGTATCCGATCGGGACCGAGGCGGCGCCCTCGGGTGTCCAGGCGGCGTCGAAGGCGGTGACGTCGACGGCGGCCTCGGTCGGGCCGTAGAGGTTGTGCAGCTCCACACCGGGCAGCACCGACCGGAACCGTCCGGCGATGTCGGCGCCGAGCGCCTCACCGGAGGCGAACACGGTCCGCAGGGGGAGGTCGGTGCGGCCGTCGCCGCTCCCGGCGGCCGTCTCCTGTGCATCGAGGAAGATGCGCAGCATGGAGGGGACGAAGTGGCAGACCGTCACCCCCTGGGAGCGCATCAGCTCCGCCAGGTAAG
>NZ_ANBH01000397.1 GCF_000341185.1 Nocardiopsis chromatogenes YIM 90109 | reverse complement strand
CCAAGTCCGCTCCCCCGTCCACTTCCACCAGGCGATCCAAGACCTCAGCACCAACGGCACCACCACCTACATCGAACTCGGACCCGACGGCGTCCTCACAGCACAAGCCCAACAGACCACCGAGGGCACCTTCACCCCCGCCCTCCGCCGCGACCGCGACGAGACCACCACCGCACTCACCGCCCTCGGCACCGCCTACATCCACGGACGGATCCGGGACGCGTCCGCGCTCTACCGCGACGGGCGCAGGGTGGAGCTGCCGACATACGCGTTCCAGCGGCAGCGGTTCTGGCTCACCCCCGGAACCGGCGGCGACGTGCGCGACCTCGGACAGGACGATGCCGGACACCCGCTGCTCCGCGGCGCCGTGGAGCACGCCGGCGGCGACACGGTTCTGTTCACGGGCAGGCTCACCCCCTCCACCTGGCTGGACGACCACACCGTCCTCGGCAGCGCGATCGCGCCCGGGAGCGCGCTGGTCGACCTGGCCCTGCACGCGGGCGCATGGACCGGGTTCCGCACCCTGGACGAACTGCTCCTGGAGGCGCCGCTGCCGCTGGACGAGGCCGTGCAGGTGCAGGTGGCCGTCACCGGCGAGACCGTCACCGTCCACTCGCGCACCGACGGCGAATGGACGCTGCACGCCACCGGCACGCTCTCCGACACGCCCGTCCCCGCCGAGGACGTCCCGTGGCCCCCCGAGGCCGACCCGGTCGACGTGGACGCGATGTACGCGGAGCTGGAGGCGTCCGGCCTGCAGTACGGACCCGCGTTCCGCAACGTCACCGCCGCCTGGCGGTCGGCCACGTCCGTGTTCGCCGAGGTCGCGGTCGACGAGCACGGGTTCGGCGTCCACCCGGCCCTGTTCGACGCCGCACTGCACCCGCTCGCCGCCGCCTCCGGCGCCCTCGCCCTGCCGTTCGCCTGGCGCGGCGTCCGACTGCACGCCACCGGCGCGACCGCGCTGCGCGTGCGGATCGACCTGGCGGACAACACCGTGCACGCGGTCGACCCCGACGGCTCCCCGGTGCTCACCGTCTCCGCGCTCGACACCCGCCCGGTGAGCGAAGGGCTGCGCGCCGCCCGCACCGACGGCCTGTTCCGCACGGACTGGGAGCCGGTCGAGCCGGTCCCCGTGCCGCACACCGTGATCGATGTGCCCTCCGACGCCGACGTCCCGGTGGTCCGGGCCGTGCACGAGACGGCCACGCACGTCCTGCGGGCGCTCCAGGAGCGGCTCGACGACGACACGACCATCGCGGTGGTCCGCCGCGGTACCGGCCTCGGCGCCTCGGCGGTCGAAGGGCTGGTGCGCTCGGCACAGGCCGAGTACCCCGGCCGCATCGTGCTGGTGGACACCGACGACAGCGTGGACCTGTCCGCCGCGGTCGGGGACGAGCCGCACGTCGCCGTCCGCGACGGCGCCGTGCTGGCGCCGCGCCTGGCCCGGGTGGGCCGGGAGGACCGGGCGAACCGCCGCGGACCGGCACCGGAATGGGACGGCACCGTGCTGATCACCGGCGGCGCGCTGGGCACGCTGCTCGCCCGCCACCTGGTCGACGAGCGCGGTGTGCGGGACGTGGTGCTGGCCAGCCGCAGCGGTGCCGACCCCGGTATCGCCGGGGTGCGCGCCGCGGCCTGCGACGTCGCCGACCGCGCGGCGGTCGGGGAGCTGCTGGCCGGACTGCCCGATCTGACGGCGGTGGTGCACACCGCCGGTGTCCTGGACGACGGCCCGGTCGACGCGCTCACCCCGGAGCGGCTGGAGGCGGTCCTGCGCCCCAAGACGGCCGCGTGGCACCTGCACGAGCTGACGCGCGACCGGGACCTGAGGGCCTTCGTGCTGTACTCGTCGGCCGCGGCCGCCTTCGGCACGGCGGGCCAGGCGAACTATGCCGCGGCGAACTCCTTCCTCGATGCGCT
>NZ_ANBH01000396.1 GCF_000341185.1 Nocardiopsis chromatogenes YIM 90109 | reverse complement strand
CTCCCTGCCGATCACCGCCGAGCACGGCCTGGCGATGCTCGACGCGGCCCTCGGCCTGGACCTGCCCGCGGTGGTGGCCTCGCCGATGAACCTGTCGGCACCGGCGGGCGAAAGGCACGCCCTGCTGCGGGGGCTGGTCCGCAAGGCGCCCCGGAAGCCGGCCGGGAGCGGCGGGTCCGCGGGCGCGGGCACCGTGTTCGGCGCCGGGTTCGCCGAGCTCGACGAGGAGGCGCAGCGAGGGCTGGTGCTGGAGGTCGTGCGCGAGAACGTCGCGGCGGTGCTCGGCCATGCCGACCAGAGCGCCATCGAGGACGACACGGCCTTCGGCGAACTCGGATTCGACTCGCTGATGTCGATCGAACTGCGCAACAGGCTCCGCACGGTGACGGGCGCGAAGCTCGCGGGCACGGTGATCTTCGACCACCCGACGCCGGTGGCGCTCGCGGAGTTCGTGCGCACGACCGTGCTCGGATCGCGGTCCCGGACCGCGGCGGTGGCGACGGCCGGGGGCACCGACGAGCCCATCGCCGTCGTGGGGATGGCGTGCCGATTCCCCGGCGGGGTGACCTCGCCCGAGGGGTTGTGGCGGCTGGTGTCCGAGGGCCTCGACGGCACCTCGGAGTTCCCCGCCAACCGCGGCTGGCCCGACCTGTACGACCCGGACCCCGAACGCACGGGCTCCTCCTATGTGCGCACCGGCGGGTTCCTGCACGGCGCCGACGGGTTCGACCCGGAGTTCTTCGGGATCTCGCCACGCGAGGCCACCGCCATGGACCCGCAGCACCGTCTGCTGCTGGAGACCGCCTGGGAGGCCCTGGAGAACGCGGGTATCGACCCCACTTCCCTGCGCGGCAGCAGGACCGGTGTCTACACGGGCCTGATGCACCACGACTACGCCCCGCGGGTCGGCCGGTACGCGGCCTCGTTGGAAGGGTTCGTCGGCACCAGCACCGCGGCGTCGGTCGCCTCCGGGCGCATCGCCTACACGCTGGGGCTGGAGGGGCCGTCGATGACGGTCGATACGGCGTGCTCGTCGTCGTTGGTGGCCACCCACCTGGCGGTGCAGGCGCTGCGGCAGGGCGAATGCTCG
>NZ_ANBH01000395.1 GCF_000341185.1 Nocardiopsis chromatogenes YIM 90109 | reverse complement strand
ACGAGCGGGGCCGGGACGGATCCGCGGACGTGCCCGGCCGCACCCGGGGGGCTCGGCGGGTGCGGCCGGCTCGATGGTTTCGCCGCGGCTTGCGCGCACGTCGCTCAGCGGGTTACCGAGGCCGCAGGAGGCGAACGGGACCCGGAAGGGTTGAACAGCGGGCCCCGGCTCCCCGTCAGTGGCTGCCCGCCAGTTCGCCGGTCAGCCGGTCGTGCAGGGCGGCGCTGTGCTTGTTCAGTCCCACGATCTCCAGCGTCTTGCCCTTGGCCGCGTACTTGGTGGCGATCGCGTCCAGGGCCGCCACCGTGGAGGCGTCCCAGATGTGGGCGCGTGTCAGGTCGACGACCACGTGCTCGGGGTCGCCCGCGTAGTCGAACTGGTACACCAGGTCGTTGCTGGAGGCGAAGAACAGCTCGCCCTTGACCACGTAGACGATCTGCCCGCCGTCGGGGTCGGCGACCGAGGAGACGTCGACCAGGTGGGCCACCCGGCGGGCGAAGGCGATGAAGGCCACGACCGAGCCGGTCACCACGCCGATGGCCAGGTTGTGCGTGGCCACCACGACGACCACGGTGACCGCCATGACGACGGTCTCGGCGACCGGCATGCGCTTGAGGGTGGCGGGGGCCACCGAGTGCCAGTCGAAGGTGGAGACCGACACGATGATCATCACGGCGACCAGGGCGGCCATGGGGATCTGGGAGACCCACGGGCCGAAGGCGATGCACAGCACCATCAGGAACACCCCGGCCAGGAAGGTCGAGATCCGGGTGCGGGCGCCGGCGGTCTTGACGTTGATCATGGTCTGGCCGATCATCGCGCAGCCGCCCATGCCGCCGAAGAAGCCGGTGACGATGTTGGCGACGCCCTGGCCGATCGACTCGCGCGTCTTGTTGGAGTGGGTGTCGGTGATGTCGTCGACCAGCTTGGCCGTCATCAGCGACTCCATCAGCCCGACCAGCGCGAAGGCGAAGGCGTAGGGGGCGATCAGGGTCAGCGTGTCCAGCGTGAACGGCACGTCGGGGATGCCCGGGACCGGCAGCGAGGAGGGCAGCGCGCCCTTGTCCCCGACGGTGGGCACCGCCAGCCCCGCGCCGATGGTCAGCGCGGTGAGCGCGATGATCGACACCAGCGGGGCGGGGACGACCTTGGTCAGGCGGGGGAACAGCACCATGATCACCAGGGCCGCCGCCACGAGCGGATAGACCATCCAGGGGACGTCCTGCAGCTCGGGGACCTGGGCCAGGAAGATGAGGATGGCCAGGGCGTTGACGAAGCCGACCATCACCGAGCGCGGCACGAAGCGCATCAGCCGGGCCACCCCCAGGGAGCCCAGCACCACCTGGAACACCCCGCCGAGCACGACCGCGGCGATCAGGTATCCCAGCCCGTGGTTGATCGACAGCGGGGCAACGACCAGGGCCATGGCTCCGGTCGCGGCGGAGATCATGGCTTTGCGGCCGCCGACGATGGAGATCACCACGGCCATGGTGAACGAGGCGTACAGGCCGATACTGGGGTCGACCCCGGCGATGATCGAGAAGGAGATCGCCTCGGGGATCAGGGCGAGGGCCACCACCAGTCCGGCGAGCACCTCGGTCCTCAGGGTGCGCAGCGGCGGAAGGGACGGGCGTCGGCGCGTGAGCGTCGTCAGCAGGTTCATCAGGCCAATCCGGGCAGGGCGGCCCGCGGGGCCGCTTCGGGCGGGTGGGTCGTGGGTGCCCCGGAGGGCGCGCCTGCGGTCGGCGGGCCCAGATCACGGGGTCGCCCCGTCCGCGGCCGAACGCCGCGCACCGGCGACATTGCCGGAGATACGGGACGGAAAGTCACTCGCGCCACAGAGAAGCACTAAGGGCGCATCACCACCACGACTCTACCCTCACGTTACGGAAGATTCCCGCCGGAACGCCTGAGAGTGCGCTCACACCCGCGGTCGGCGGGCCCGGGAGGGCGTCCGGGACGGGGTCCGGGCGAAGGGGGCCGCGAGCCCGACGAGCGCGGGCAGCGCGGCCAGCATCAGCACCACCGGGGCGTAGGAGCCGAAGGCGTCGTGCCCCGCCGACAGCAGCAGCGGCCCCACCGCCGTCGAACCCACCGCGATGGACTGGGTGACGCCGCGCAGCGTCCCCAGGCTCGCCGTCCCGTAGTAGAACGGGAAGGCCGCCGCTTCCACGGCGCGGGCACCGGCGGCCGCGGCCCCCAGCGAGGCCCCGTAGGCCATCGCCGACCATCCGGGCCCCACCAGCGGGAGCAGCACCAGCGTCGCGGCCGTCACGGCCATGGATCCGCCGATCAGCAGCTTGGGCGGGAAGCGGTCGGTCGCCGAGGCGAAGGCCAGCGAGGCCAGCAGCCCGGCCAGGGTCTGCGGCAGGAAGTTCGCCGCGGCCTCGACGGGGGTGAGCCCCTGCTCCCCCAGGACGGACACCTGGTGGAAGAAGACCGCGGTGGTGACCAGCCCGCTGACGGCCACGGCGCCGCTGATCACCCAGAACATCGAGGTGCGCATGATCGCGCGCAGCGGCCAGGCGTCCTCGGCGCCGCCCTCGCGCCGGTCGGCGGCGTCGGTACCGCGGGAGCCCCCAAGGCCGCGCAGGCCCCACAGCGCGATCGGCAGGACGACCACCGCGATCAGCACCGCCTCGGCCACGAAGGCCTCCCGCCACCCCACGGCGGCGATCAGGCGCTCGGTGGCCAGCGGGAACAGCGAGATCCCGGCCGTGCCCACGGCGGTCGTCACGCCCACGGCCGTCCCGCGGTTGCGGGTGACGCCGATGGCGACGGCCGTGGTGGCGATCATGGTCATCCCGCCTTGACCCATGGCGCGCGCGCCGACGAAGCCGACCGTAAGGCCGATCAGGCCCTGGGCGGCCGCCAGCACGACGAGGAAGACGGCGAAGGCCGCGGCGACCGCGGACAGGACCACGCGGACCCCGAAGCGGTCGACGGCGCGGCCGATCCAGGGCAGGGCCACCGCACCGGCGAGCGTGCCGACCATGTAGGCCGTGGACACGGCCGACCGGGAGACCTCCAGGTCGCCGATGATCGGGTCGACGAACACGGACATCCCGGCGGTCTGGCCGGGCCCGCTCAGCGCGAGCACGGCCCCGGTCATCGCGACCAGTGCTGCGGTGCGGGGAGAGCGCGAGCGCCCGGAAGCGGTCGGGGCGCCGTTCCGCGTGCCGTCCCGCGTGCCGTTCTGAGCGTGGGTCTGAGCGCTGTCGGGGCTGGTCAGGCTGACTCCTCGGAAGACCTCGCGCCCGGCGCGGGGGCGCGTTCGTGAATGATGGGATCATCGGAAGTCGACGGGCACAGGGGTCCCCTGGTCCACTCGTCGGGCCTTCTCGTGCAACGGCCGGTCGCCGCATACCTTTCCTACTGTGTCAAAGGTCTCTCGGAGCGTGAGCGGCGCCCTGGAGATCGGTGATCTGTGAAGCGGATCCGGGATCCGCCCCCTGTCCGGGCCGTTGGAACGGTGGCCCAGACAGGGCGAGACTGGAGGATTCGGCGGTCGGACCGGGCTGACAGGAACGGAGACCGCGCGACCGCGCTACTCCCCCGGGTCGATGCCTCCGGCGAGGAGGGGCTCCATCACCAGGCCCGGGTGCTCGCGC
>NZ_ANBH01000394.1 GCF_000341185.1 Nocardiopsis chromatogenes YIM 90109 | reverse complement strand
GCGGTGAAATGCGCAGATATCAGGAGGAACACCGGTGGCGAAGGCGGGTCTCTGGGCCTTACCTGACGCTGAGGAGCGAAAGCGTGGGGAGCGAACAGGATTAGATACCCTGGTAGTCCACGCCGTAAACGTTGGGCGCTAGGTGTGGGGGCTTTCCACGGTTCCCGTGCCGCAGCTAACGCATTAAGCGCCCCGCCTGGGGAGTACGGCCGCAAGGCTAAAACTCAAAGGAATTGACGGGGGCCCGCACAAGCGGCGGAGCATGTTGCTTAATTCGACGCAACGCGAAGAACCTTACCAAGGTTTGACATCACCGGTAATCCATCGGAGACGGTGGGTCCTTCGGGGATCGGTGACAGGTGGTGCATGGCTGTCGTCAGCTCGTGTCGTGAGATGTTGGGTTAAGTCCCGCAACGAGCGCAACCCTTGTTCCATGTTGCCAGCACGTGATGGTGGGGACTCATGGGAGACTGCCGGGGTCAACTCGGAGGAAGGTGGGGATGACGTCAAGTCATCATGCCCCTTATGTCTTGGGCTGCAAACATGCTACAATGGCCGGTACAGTGGGCGTGCGATGCCGCAAGGCGGAGCGAATCCCTAAAAGCCGGTCTCAGTTCGGATTGGGGTCTGCAACTCGACCCCATGAAGGTGGAGTCGCTAGTAATCGCGGATCAGCAATGCCGCGGTGAATACGTTCCCGGGCCTTGTACACACCGCCCGTCACGTCATGAAAGTCGGCAACACCCGAAACTTGCGGCCCAACCCCTTTTGTGGGAGGGAGTGAGTGAAGGTGGGGCTGGCGATTGGGACGAAGTCGAAACAAGGTAGCCGTACCGGAAGGTGCGGCTGGATCACCTCCTTTCTAAGGAGTCTTGGTAGTCGGCCTGTTTTTCCGATTTGGGCCGGCGGACTCGAAAGTGGACCCGCTTTCCTTCCATCTTGTGTGGTCGGGGGCGGGGTGGTGCATCGTCTGAATGAAATTCCCCTGGGTCTTTGGAAGAGGGCCCGGGGGCGCGCTGTTGGGTGTCTGAGGGGGCAACCGGTTGGTTGTTTCCGCTTCCTCGCCACCCCGTTCCGAAGACCGGTCGAGGTCTTGGTTTGCCAGGTTCCTCGGTGTCCGTGTTTTAGGTGGGTTTGTGGCTGGTTGTTTGATTCGTGGATAGTGTGCGCGAGCATCTTGTATCTGTGGTGGCCAAGTATTAGTGGCATACGGTGGATGCCTTGGCACCAGGCGCCGATGAAGGACGCGGGAGGCCGCGATAGGCCGCGGGGAGCTGTCAACCGAGCTTTGATCCGCGGGTGTCCGAATGGGGGAACCCAGCCCGAGTCGTGTCGGGTTGCCGCTGTCTGAATGTATAGGGCAGTTGGTGGCAACGCGGGGAAGTGAAACATCTCAGTACCCGCAGGAAGAGAAAACAATAGTGATTCCCTGAGTAGTGGTGAGCGAAAGGGGATGTTGGCTAAACCGTGGGCGTGTGATAGACGGCAGTCGTTGCGTCTGCGGGGTTGTGGGGTGCACCTTGTCCGGTCTGCCGGCCGGGCGCGTTGTCTCGTTCTTTTAGCCGAAGCCGTTGGGAAGCGGTGCCGTAGTGGGTGAGAGTCCCGTAGGTGAAGGAAGGGCGTGCGCGTTGGTGTTTCCCCGAGTAGCGCGGAGCCCGTGAAATTCCGTGTGAATCCGGCAGGACCACCTGCCAAGCCTGAATACGTCCTGGTGACCGATAGTGCACTAGTACCGTGAGGGAAAGGTGAAAAGTGCCCCGGTGAGGGGTCGTGAAATAGTACCTGAAACCGTGTGCTGTCAAGCCGTCAGAGCCTCCTTGTGGGGTGATGGCGTGCCTTTTGAAGAATGAGCCTGCGAGTTATGGTGTGTGGCGAGGTTAACCCGGGTGGGGTAGCCGTAGCGAAAGCGAGTCTGAATAGGGCGTTTTGAGTCGCATGCTGTAGACCCGAAGCGGGGTGATCTACCCATGGCCAGGGTGAAGCGGCTGTAAGAGGTCGTGGAGGCCCGAACCCACCAGGGTTGAAAACCTGGGGGATGAGCTGTGGGTAGGGGTGAAAGGCCAATCAAACTCCGTGATAGCTGGTTCTCCCCGAAATGCATTTAGGTGCAGCGTCGTGTGTTGCCTGCCGGAGGTAGAGCTACTGTTTGGCTGATGGGCCCGACAAGGTTACTGATGTCAGATAAACTCCGAATGCCGGTTCGGTTAGCGCGGCAGTGAGACTGCGGGGGATAATCTTCGTGGTCGAGAGGGAAACAACCCAGATCATCGGCTAAGGCCCCTAAGCGTGTGCTAAGTGGGAAAGGTTGTGGAGTTGCTGAGACAACCAGGAGGTTGGCTTAGAAGCAGCCATCCTTTAAAGAGTGCGTAATAGCTCACTGGTCAAGTGATTCTGCGCCGATAATGTAGCGGGGCTTAAGTACACCGCCGAAGCCGTGGGGCCCGGGAGTTTTCCCGGGTTGGTAGGGGAGCGTCGTGCGTGCGGTGAAGCGGCCGGGTGACCGTGTCGTGGAGCGTGTGCGAGTGAGAATGCAGGCATGAGTAGCGATACCGGAGTGGGAAACTCCGGCGCCGATTGACCAAGGGTTCCTGGGGCAGGTTAATCCGCCCAGGGTGAGTCTGGACCTAAGGCGAGGCCGACAGGCGTAGTCGATGGATAACGGGTTGATATTCCCGTACCCGTCCGTGCGCGTCCATACCGGGGCCTTTGATGCTAACCACCACTGAAGCCTCATTTTCCCTTCGGGGTTTGTGGGGTGGAGGCGTGGGACCCGATTTGGTAGTAGGTAAGCGATGGGGTGACGCAGTGGGGTAGCCCTACCCGGCGGTGGTTGTCCGGGGGTAAGCGTGTAGCCCGGGGTGCAGGTAAATCCGTGCCCTTTTGTGGGTGAGGCGTGATGCCGAGCCGTTTTTGGTGAAGTGGGTGATCCCGTGCTGTCGAGAAAAGCCTCTAGTGAGTTCGCGGGCGGCCAGTACCCTAAACCGACGCAGGTGGTCAGGTAGAGTATACCGAGGCGTTCGGGTGAACCGTGGTTAAGGAACTCGGCAAATTGTCCCCGTAACTTTGGGAGAAGGGGAGCCCTGTCCGGTGATGGAACTTTGCTTTCTGAGCTGGGTGGGGTCGCAGATACCAGGGGGAAGCGACTGTTTATTAAAAACACAGGTCCGTGCGAAGTCGTAAGACGCTGTATACGGACTGACGCCTGCCCGGTGCCGGAACGTTAAGAGGACTGGTTAGATCCTTTCGGGGGTCGAGGCTGGGAATCTAAGCGCCGGTAAACGGCGGTGGTAACTATAACCATCCTAAGGTAGCGAAATTCCTTGTCGGGTAAGTTCCGACCTGCACGAATGGCGTAACGACTTCCCCGCTGTCTCAACCGCGGGCCCGGTGAAATTGCAGTACGAGTAAAGATGCTCGTTTCGCGCAGCAGGACGGAAAGACCCCGGGACCTTCACTATAGCTTGACATTGGTGTTTGGGATGGTTTGTGTAGGATAGGTGGGAGCCTGTGAAGCCGTCACGCTAGTGGGGGTGGAGGCGTTGGTGAAATACCACTCTGGCTGTTTCGGGCATCTAACCTGGGGCCGTGATCCGGTTCGGGGACAGTGTCTGGTGGGTAGTTTAACTGGGGCGGTTGCCTCCTAAAGGGTAACGGAGGCGCCCAAAGGTTCCCTCATCCTGGTTGGCAATCAGGTGTTGAGTGTAAGTGCACAAGGGAGCTTGACTGTGAGACGGACGTGTCGAGCAGGTGCGAAAGCAGGGACTAGTGATCCGGCACCGGCGTGTGGAA
Source organism: Nocardiopsis chromatogenes YIM 90109 (assembly GCF_000341185.1). Taxonomy (GTDB): domain Bacteria; phylum Actinomycetota; class Actinomycetes; order Streptosporangiales; family Streptosporangiaceae; genus Nocardiopsis_A; species Nocardiopsis_A chromatogenes. Next base: position 509 of record NZ_ANBH01000394.1, on the reverse strand, counting down.
GCGGTGTCGCTCAACGGCTAAAAGGTACCCCGGGGATAACAGGCTGATCTTCCCCAAGAGTCCGTATCGACGGGATGGTTTGGCACCTCGATGTCGGCTCGTCGCATCCTGGGGCTGGAGTTGGTCCCAAGGGTTGGGCTGTTCGCCCATTAAAGCGGCACGCGAGCTGGGTTTAGAACGTCGTGAGACAGTTCGGTCCCTATCCGCTGTGCGCGTTGGAGACTTGAGAAGGGCTGTCCCTAGTACGAGAGGACCGGGACGGACGAACCTCTGGTGTGCCAGTTGTTCCGCCAGGAGCATGGCTGGTTGGCTACGTTCGGGAGAGATAACCGCTGAAAGCATCTAAGTGGGAAGCTTGCTTCGAGATGAGGTCTCCTGCCCTGTGAGGGGGTAAGGCTTCCAGTGGACGACTGGGTTGATAGGCCGGGTGTGGAAGCGTTGTGAGGCGTGGAGCTGACCGGTACTAATAGGCCGAGGGCTTGTCCGCCGCAGATGCTGGGTGCTCGCGC
>NZ_ANBH01000393.1 GCF_000341185.1 Nocardiopsis chromatogenes YIM 90109 | reverse complement strand
GAGCAGCTCCACCGCGCCCGCCGACCAGTCCACCTCGGCCGTCGGCGCATCGACGTTGAGGGTGCGGGGCAGCAGCCCGTTCTTGAGCGCCATCACCATCTTGATGACACCGGCGACGCCCGCCGCCCCCTGCGTGTGCCCCAGGTTCGACTTGAGCGACCCCATCCACAGCGGCTCGGCCCGGTCCTGCCCGTAGGTCGCCAGCACGGCCTGCGCCTCGATCGGGTCGCCGAGGACCGTCCCCGTGCCGTGCGCCTCCAGCGCGTCCACGTCGGAGGGGGCCAGCCCGCCCGACGCCAGCGCCTCCGTGATGACGCGCTCCTGCGCCGGACCGTTCGGCGCGGTCAGGCCGTTGGAGGCGCCGTCGGAGTTCATCGCCGAGCCGCGGATCAGCGCGTGCACGGTGTGCCCGTTTCGCTCGGCGTCCGACAGCCGCTCCAACAGCAGCAGGCCGACCCCCTCGGAGAAGCCCGTGCCGTCCGCGGCGGCCGCGAACGACTTGACCCGGCCGTCGCGCGCCAGGCCGCCCTGGCGGCTGAACTCGGTGAAGATGTCCGGCTGCGCGATCACCGTGACGCCTCCGGCCAGCGCGAGGTCGCACTCACCGGACCGCAGCGCCTGCATCGCGATGTGCGCCGCCACCAGCGAGGAGGAGCAGGAGGTGTCGACCGTCAGGCCCGGCCCCTCGAACCCGTAGGAGTAGGCGATGCGGCCGGAGGCGACCGCGTTGGAGATGCCCGTCATCACGTGGCCCTCCACCTCGTCGAAGGCCTCGGGCCCGCGCGGGGCGTAGTCCTGGCCGAGCAGGCCCACATAGGTGCCGGTCGCGCTGCCGCGCAGCGACCGGGGGTCGATGCCCGCGTTCTCGAACAGCTCCCAGGACGTCTCCAGCAGCACGCGCTGCTGCGGGTCCATCGCCAGGGCCTCCTTCGGCGAGATGCCGAAGAAGCCCGCGTCGAAGCGGTCCGCGTCGTGTAGGAACCCGCCCACCCGGACATAGGAGGTGTGCGACCGGGTGCGCTCCGGGTCGTAGAGGCCGTCGAGGTCCCACCCCCGCCCCGTCGGGAACCCGGTGACCGCGTCCCGTTCGCCCGCGACGAGCCGCCACAGGTCCTCGGGCGTGCCCACATCCCCCGGCAGGCGGCAGGCCATGGAGACGATCGCGATCGGGTCGTCGTCGCGCACCGGGCGCACGGCCGGCGCGGAGGAGCCGGGGCCCGTGCCCGTCCCGCTGATCCGGGACCGCACGAACGCGGCCAGGGCGGCCGCCGTCGGGTGGTCGAAGATGACCGTCGCGGGCAGCCGGACCCCGGTCGCCCCGCTCAGCCGGTTGCGCAGCTCCACGGCGGTGAGCGAATCGAAGCCCAGGTCCCGGAAGGGGGTGTCCGGGTCGATCGCGTCCGGGCCGCCGTGCCCGAGCGTGTAGGCCGCGTGCTCGCGCACGATGCCCTCCACCAGCTCCTGTCGGCCCGCCTCGTCGCGTCCGGCGAGCGCCTTCGCCAGCGCGTCGGTGTCCGCGGCCGAGGCGCCGGCGGCGCGCCGCTGCGGCGTACGGACGAGCGAGCGCAGCACCGGCGGCACCTCGCCGCGCACCGCCGAGGGCACGACGGGGGCGGTGAGCACCGCCGCCCGCCCCAGGCCCAGTGCGGCGTCGAACATCTTCAGGCCTTGTTCGGCGGTGATCGGGGGGAAGCCTTCGCGGGCCATGCGGGCCAGGTCGGTGTCGGACAGGTGGGCGCTCATGGCGCTGGCGTCCTCCCACAGTCCCCATGCCAGGGAGACGGCGGGCAGCCCTCGCACCTGCCGGTGGTGGGCGAGGGCGTCGAGGTAGGCGTTGGCGGCGGCGTAGTTGGCCTGGCCGGGCCCGCCCAGCGTGCCCGCCATGGACGAGTACAGGACGAACGCCGCCAGGTCCCGTCCGAGCGTCAGCTCGTGCAGGTTCCAGGCCGCGTCGGCCTTGTTGCGCAGGACGGTGTGCAGCTGCTCCGGGGTCAGGTTGGTGACCATGGCGTCGTCCAGCACCCCGGCCGCGTGCACGACCCCGGTGAGGCGGTCGACGCCCTCCAGCAGCTCCGCGAGCCGATCGCGGTCGGCGGCGTCGCAGGCCGCGATGGTGACCCGGGCGCCCAGGGCGGTGAGTTCGGCTTCCAGTTCCGGGGCGTGTCCGCGCCTGCTGGTGAGCAGCAGGTCGCGTACGCCGTGTCCGGTGATGAGGTGGCGGGCGAGGTGGGCGCCGAGGGTGCCGGTGCCGCCGGTGATGAGCACGGTGCCGGAGGGGTCCAGAGGCCGGTCCACCGTCAGGGCGATCTTTCCGGTGTGCCGGGCCTGCCCCATGTCCCGGAACACCTGGGGCGCCTGCGGCACCGGGTGCGACCGCACCGGCAGCGGGGTCAGCGCCCCTCGGCCGAACAGCCCGGACAGCTCGGCGAGAAGCGCCTGGAGCCGGTCGGGGTCGTTGGCCTGGAGGTCGTAGGCGGTGTAGGCGACGCGGGGGTGCGCCTGCACCACCTCGTCCGCGTCCCGGATGTCGGTCTTGCCGATCTCCAGGAAGCGGCCGCCGCGCGGAAGCAGCCGCAGGGAGGCGTCCACGAAGTCCCCGGCGAGGGAGTTCAGCACCACGTCGACGCCGCGGCCCCCGGTCTCGCGGAGGACGTGCTCCTCGAACGCGAGCGAGCGGGAGTCGGCGATGCGCGCGTCGCCGACCCCGAGCGAGCGCAGAACGTCCCACTTGGGACGGCTGGCCGTCGCGAACACCTCCGCGCCGTAGTGGCGGGCCAGCTGGATCGCGGCCATGCCCACGCCGCCGGTGCCCGCGTGGACGAGCACGGTCTCACCGGCGGTGAGGCCCGCGATGTCCCTCAGCCCCAGCAGGGCCGTCATCCACACGATCGGCGCGCTCGCCGCCTGGGCGAACGTCCACCCCTCGGGCATCGCGTGCACGGTCCGGTGGTCGGTCACGGCCTGCCGGGAGAAGGTGCCCTCGGCGAGGCCGAAGACGTGGTCGCCCACGGCGACCGCCGACACGTCCGGTGCCGCCTCGACCACGACCCCCGCGAGTTCGCCGCCCAGCGGCGGCAGGGGGTCGTGCGGGTACATGCCCAGCGCGATCAGCACGTCGCGGAAGTTCACCCCCGAGGCGCGCACCTCGATCCGCACCTCGCCCGGACCCAGCGGCCGCTCGGCCCGCTCGTCCCCGACGATGGCCAGCGTCTCCAGCGTGCCCGCCCCTCCGGACACCAGCCGCCAGTCGCCGTCCGGGACCGGCAGCAGCGCCTCGGGGCCGGGCCGCAGGAGGCGGGCGGCCCGGACCTCGCCGCCGCGCACGGCGAGCTGGTGCTCACCGGCGGCGACCGCGCCGTGGACGGTCGCGGTGTCCAGGTCGCCGTCCACGAGCAGGATCCGGCCCGGGTTCTCGGTCTGGGCCGACTTCACCAGGCCCCAGACCGCGGCGGCGGCCAGGTCCGGGTCGGAGGTGTCCACCGCGCCGATGGTGTGCACCACGAGGACCGACTCGGCGCCCCCGTCGGCCGCGTCACGCGACAGCCACCCCTGCAGCCCGGTCAGCACGCCCTCGGTGACCTCGTGGACGTCGCCGCCGCGCGGCACCTCCAGCACCTCGCAGGGCACCTCGGGGGCGTCGGAGGGCAGGGCCACCGGACGCCAGTCGGGCAGCAGCAGCGGGACGGCGGAGCGGTCGGCCTTGAGGTCCTCCGCGGTGACCGGGCGCGTGGCGAGCTCGGCCACCGAGACCACGGGACGGCCGGACGGATCCACCGCGTGCAGGCTGAGGCTGCTCTGCCCGGTCCGTGTGACGCGGGCCCGCAGCGCCGTCGCCCCGGAGGCGTGCAGCCGCACGCCGTTCCAGGAGAAGGGCAGGCTGATGCCGCCGCTGCCGTCGCCGTCGCCGGTTCCGCCCGTGGGCCCGGCGTTCGCGGCGGCGGTCGCGTGCAGCAGCGCGTCGAGCAGCGCCGGGTGGATGCCGAAGTCCTCGTCGCGCGCGCCCTCGGGCAGCTCGACCTCGACGTACAGGTCCTCGCCCGTCCTCCAGGCGGCGGTCAGGCCCCGGAACACGGGCCCGTAGGCGAGCCCGGCGGCGTCGAGGGCGGAGTAGACCTCCCCGACCGGAACCTGTTCGCCCGGGGGCGGCCACGGCAGGGCCTTTTCGGGGGTCTCGGAGCCCTCGGAGGCCGCTGCGGTCCCCAACGTGGCGGTCGCGTGGAGGGTCCACTCGCCGTCCTCCGCGCTTCCCGTGCACGAATGGACGGAGACCGCGTCGCCGTCGAGGGACACCTGGAGCCGCACCGGCTCGTCGGTCAGGACCAGCGGCGCCGCGACCAGCAGCTCGTCGACCGTGTCGAACCCGGCGTGGTCGCCCGCGCGGATCGCGAGCTCCACGAACGCCGTGCCGGGGACGACGGTGTCGCCCATTACGGCGTGGTCGGCCAGCCATGGGTGGGAGTGGCGGGAGACCTGACCGGTGAACAGCACGGTTCCGCTGTCCGCGGTGTGGATGAGGCTGGCGAGCAGCGGGTGGTCGACGGAGGTCTGGCCGAGGGCGTCGGCGTTCCGCGGCCCCTTGCCGCCTTCGAGCCAGTAGCGCTGGTGCTGGAAGGCGTAGCCGGGGAGGTCGACGAGGGTGCCTTCGGGGGATCGGGGGGTGCGGCCGTGGATGTAGGCGGTGCCGAGGGCG
>NZ_ANBH01000392.1 GCF_000341185.1 Nocardiopsis chromatogenes YIM 90109 | reverse complement strand
GGCGGTGACCGGTGAATCCCCGGCGACCTGCGCGAGCGCGGTGGCCGCGACCGATCCCTGGGCCCCGCGGCACCGTCGCTGCGCGCCGGTCCGCCCGGACCGAGTCAGGCACTGGACCGAGTCGGACACCGGGGCGAGGCGGGCCGGGCCGAGTGAGAACCGCACGGGGTGCGTGAGGCCGGACAGGTGTGCGTTCGGTGCGGTTCGGGTGACGGCGTCGAACCGGCCCAGGGCGTACCGGGGGCACATGGCCGGGGTCCGGAACCGGGCCCGGGGCCGTCCTCCCCGGACCCGGTTCCGAGTCATCACCGGTCGGCGCGCTGGTGCTCGCGCTCGGCTGTTCCGGACGCGTCCCCGCCCGCCTCCCCGCCGGGCGCGTCCTCCCCGCCCGCCGGCGTCACCGTCCCGGCCGAGCCGTCGACCGTGATCAGGTCGCCGTCCTTGATCCGCCGGGTGGCCTCCCGCAGGCAGATCACCGCCGGGATGCCGTACTCGCGGGCCACCGTCGGCCCGTGCGCGATCGGCGATCCGGTCTCGGTGACCAGCCCCGCCGCCGTCATGAACAGCGGCGTCCAGCCCGGGTCGGTGGTCGGGGCGACCAGGATCTCGCCCGGCTCCAGCGTCGCCCCCGCCGGGTCGCGCACCACCCGGGCCCTGCCGGTGGCGCGGCCCGCCGCAGCGGGCTTGCCGACCATCGCCCCCTCCTCCGGGGGCGGCGCGGGCAGCAGCGCCTCCACGTCGGTGCCGTCCGACAGCAGCAGCGCGGGCACCTCCGGGCGGCGCAGCTCGCGGCGGTAGAAGGCGCGCCGCTCGGCCACCTTCTTCCGCAGGTCGGCGCCGTCCTCCACGACGGTTCGCAGCTCGGGCACCTTGAGGAACATGACGTCCTCGGGCCGGTCCAGCAGCCCGCGCGAGACCAGTTCCTCCCCGATCCGGACCAGTTCGCGGCGGATCGTCCAGAACGGGATCAGCCAGGCGAACTTGGCGACCTCCCGCAGCCCGGTCAGCTCCCGCGAGCGCCGCATCAGGAACAGTCCCAGCCGTCCCCGAACCCGGTGCCTGTGCCGCACCCGCCGTGCCACGTCGGCGATGACCGCCTCCGCGCGCTCGGCGGCGCGGGCGAAGCGCCGGTCCGGCGCAAGCTCGGGGTCGTCCACCCGCAGGTAGTTGGCGATCGTCGCGAACAGCGGCGACGGGTCGTCGCCCCAGCGCGGCATGCCGATGTCGACCTCGGCGGCGGCCCGGTGGCCGTACAGCCGCAGGAACTCCTCCATCCCGATGTCGGGCAGGGTGCCCGCCCGGTACTTGACGGCCAGCTCCTTCGGCGGGGTGGAGACGAACAGGTCCCCGTGCTCGCGCGCGCGGGTCGCCATCCGCCACAGCGCCATGTCCATCTCGGTGGTGACGTTGTACGGCATCCCGCCGAGCGCCGCGTCCGCCTCCTCCTCGGTGATGATGCCCTTGAGCACCGCCGACGGGGCCATGGTGAGGATGATCCCGGTGAACAGCGGCCACATCAGCATCATGATCCCGCGGAACATGGTCTCGTCGCTGACGCCGTTCTCCACGTACCGCAGCCGGGCGTCGAGGGACGCGCCCTCGGGCGGGGGAGCGGGGGTCTCCTCACGCAGGATGCGGATGGCCTCGTCCACCTTGGCCCGCGCGGCCGCGGGCTTGGCCAGCGAGTGGGCGATGCCCGCCACGGCGGGCCCGGTGTACCGCAGGGTCCAGCGCAGCATCGGCCCGACTTTGAAGGGCAGCCCCGGCGCCGGGGAGAAGCGCGCGTCCTTCATCAAGTATTCGATCCCGGCCCTGGCGCGGGGACCGTACACGTCCGCCATGGACCCCAGGCGCGGCCGCATCGTCCTGCTCCGCAGGAAACTGGTCATGTCGATGTAGAGGCGCCCGCCGATCCCGGCCATCATCGGCGCTGAGGGGCCGCTGCGCGGGGCCTTCAAGAAGTCCCCCATCCAGTCCTCCAGCATGGTCTCCATCATCGAGAAGCCCATGGGCGTCATCGGGCGCAGCAGCCCCTGGATGTTGCCCGCCTCCATGTAGGCGCGCGGCTGCGGCAGGTGCGCGTCCTCCGGGAGCGGGAACAGGGTGGTGATCGCCCGCGACTGCAGCAGCCACAGGACCCCGTTGGCGTCGTAGGCCCACTCGGCGTCCTGCGGGGAGCCGAAGTGCCGCTGCAGCCGCTCGCCCGCCGCGCGCAGCTCCTCCACCTGGGTGCGGGTCAGGCACCCGTCCTCGGGGCCCTCGACGCCGTCGGGGCCCATCTCGTAGTGGTCGGGCACGCCGGTGCCGTCGACCACGGCGGTGCCCAGCCCGTACACCGCGTCGGCGACCATCACCGAGCGGCTGCCGCTGAGCGGGTCGGCGGTGAACAGTACTCCGGCGGTCTCCGCCTCCACCATGCGCTGGACGACGACCGCCATGTGCACGTCGCCGCCGTCGATCTCGTTGTCGCGGCGGTAGGCGACCGCCCGCTCGGAGTCCAGCGACGCCCAGCAGCGGCGGACCGCCTCCACCAGCTCCTCCACGCCCTCGACGCCCAGGATCGTGTCCTGCTGCCCGGCGAAGCTGGCATCGGGCAGGTCCTCGGCGGTGGCGCTGGAGCGCACGGCCACCCGGCCGCCCCCCAGGTCGGCGTAGGCCGCGGCGAGTTCCTCCTCGGGGACGGCACCCGCCCGGTGCGCCTCGGTGGTCAGGCAGAAGCCGGGCGGGACCCGCTCACCGGCGGCGACCATCTCGCCCAGCCCGGCGGCCTTGCCGCCGACCAGGCCGATCATGCCGGCGTCGATCTCACTCAGGCCGACCACGTGCATCGCGTTCACTCCTCATCCTGTGCGCCGCCTCGGCGAGCAGCTCCATCGCGCTCACCACGGCTTCCAATTCCTCCGCCGTCAGGTAGTCCCACAGGCGGGTCTGCGCCTCCATCCGGACCCGGGCGATGCCGTCCAGCACCTCCCGCCCCGCTTCGGTGAGGCGGACCCGCCGGACCCGGCGGTCGGCGGCGTCCTCGTAGCGCTCCACGAGACCGCGCCGCACCATACGGTCGACCAGGCGGCTCGTCCGCGACGTGGAGCGGCCGAGCACTTCGGCCAGCCCGGTCAGGGGCGGATCCCCCGGGAAGGGCGGGCGGTCGTGGTCGAGCGTCTGGAGCAGGGCCATCTCGATGAGCGAGAGGTCCTCGTCGTCGTTGACCCGCACAAGACTGGGAACCGTGTCGCGCTGCATGGAGCGGATCACGGCCTCAAGGCGTGCACGCTGATACTTGTGCGTGTTTGCATCGATTGCCATTGCGCAATCAAATCTAGGGCGGCCGAATCGCGGGTGTCCAGAAGGCGGAGGCGATCCATACGCGGTCTTGACGCGGGGCGGCGGGGCGCGTCGGCCGGGGGCTGGAGGGCGGGCCGCTCACGCGGCTCGGGCCGCCGGTCGGCGCCCCTGGATCCCGGGGCCCGGGCGGACGCGCCGTCCGGGAGTAGGCTCTGGGCGGAGATCCGCGCCGCTGCCGACCGGTCGGGCCGCCCCGCGCCCGCCGTGCCCAGTGCTCCTGGCCGAAGCCCATCGCCTCCACCGGGCCCCGCATGCGGGCCCGGTGCGCAGTGTGCAGAAAGGAAAGACCATGGCCGAACGCCCTGGACGGAAGGCGCCGCGTGTCACGACGGCGACGGTGGTGCGCACGGAGCGGCTGACCCCGCACATGGTCCGCGTGGTGCTCGGCGGCCCGGAGGTCGCCGCCCTCGGCGCGGACCGGTTCACCGACCACTACGTCAAGCTGCTGTTCCCGCGCGCCGGGGTGGAGTACCCCGAGCCGTTCGACCTGGAGCGCATCCGGGCGGAGATGCCGCGCGAGCAGTGGCCCGACATGCGCACCTACACCGTCCGCCGCTGGGACGCCGAGCGTGCCGAGATGGACGTCGACTTCGTGGTCCACGGGGAGGCCGGGCTCGCGGGCCCGTGGGCGGCCGGTGCCGCGCCCGGGGACGTCGTGCGGTTCTCGGGCCCCGGCGGCGCCTACGCGCCGGACCCGGAGGCCGACTGGCACCTGATGGCGGGCGACGAGAGCGCCCTCCCGGCGATCGCGGCCTCCTTGGAGCGGCTTCCCGAGGGGGCGGTCGCGCACGTCTTCATCGAGGTCGAGGGGCCCGAGGAGGAGCAGCCGTTGCCGAACGCGGCGGGGGTCAAGCCGACCTGGCTGCACCGCGGCGGGGGCCGGGTGGGGGAGGCCCTCGTCCGGGCCGTTCGCGACCTGGAGCGGCCGGAGGGGGAGGTGCAGGCGTTCGTCCACGGCGAGGCGGGCTTCGTGAAGGAGCTGCGCCGCCTGCTGCGCAAGGAGTGGGAGGTGCCCAGGGAGCGCCTGTCGATCTCGGGCTACTGGCGCCTGGGCATGGACGAGGACGGATGGCAGTCCTCCAAGCGCGAGTGGACCCGCCAGGTGGAGGAGGAACAGGAAGGCGCCTGAGGGGGCGAGGGGCCGGTGGGCGTGGGGCGGCCGCGGCAAGTCCGCCCCTACCTGTAGCGCCCGTAGCGCTGTCGACCGTGGGGCGTGGGCGTGGTCATTGGAGGGGGCGGCGACCCAGCGGGTGCCCCGCTTACGGCCCCGGCCAGGTGTCGGGTCGGCGGGGTGTGGGGTGGAGGGCGGCGACGAGGCAGGTCGGCGCCCCTTGCCGCAGCGTTGTCGAGTGGCGGGCGTGTGCGCGGCCACCATGGTGGGCGACGACGGAGAAGGTGGGTGGTTCCCGGGTCCTGCCTGCCGGGCGGCGGGCCCCCCGCGGTTCGGGAAGGTGGCTCGGCAGGTG
>NZ_ANBH01000391.1 GCF_000341185.1 Nocardiopsis chromatogenes YIM 90109 | reverse complement strand
GGCGGCGAGGACGCCGGAGGCGTGCCGCCGCCACGGGCCCTCCGAGCCGTCGGGGCGGGACCGGACCTCGATGGACCGGCGGCCCGCCTCGTCCGAGGCGCCCGCCCGGACCTGCACCTGAACCGCGGCGTCCCCGGGCAGCACCGGGCGGTCGTGGATTTCCAGGCGGTGCACCAGGTTGCACCCGACCTGGTCCCCGGCGTACACCGCCAGCTCCACCAGGGCCGCGCCCGGCAGCACGGCGGCGCCGTCCGGGGCGCGCTCGGCGGCCCACGGAAGGGCGGTACCGGTCAGCCGGCCGGTGAACAGCACCGACCCGTCCCCGGCGGGGACGGTGGCGCCCAGCAGGGGGTGGTCGGCGGGGTGCAGGCCTGCCCCTGCGACGTCGGCGGCCCCGCGCGGGTCGACCCAGTACCGCTCGCGCTGGAAGGCATAGGTCGGCAGGCCGACGGTGCGCGCGTCCTCGCCGAAGACCGCGCGCCAGTCCGGGGAGTGCCCGTTGACGTGCGCGGTGGCCAGCGCGGTCAGCGCCGAGGCGGTCTCGTCGCGCCCCGGCCGCAGCGCGGGTGCGAACGCGGCGCCGTCGAGCGTCCGCTTGGCCTGGGCGGTGAGCACCCCGTCCGGGCCGAGTTCGAGGAAGGTCGCGGCCCCCAGCCCGTCCAGCCGGGCCAGGGCCGGGTGGAAGCGGACCGGGCGGCGCACCTGGTCCACCCAGTACTCGGGGTCCGTCATGGCCTCGCTCTCGGGCTCACCGGTGAGCGTGGAGACGATCGGGATCCGCGGCGCGTCGTAGGCGATGCTCCGCGCCGCGGCGCGGAAACCGTCCAGCATGGGGTCCATGAGGTGGGAGTGGAAGGCGTGGCTCACCGTGAGCCGCTTGGTGCGGCGCCCGCTCGCCGCGACCTTGTCGGCCACCTCGGCGGTGGGGCCCTCCTCCCCGGACACCACCACCGAGTCGGGGCCGTTGACCGCGGCCAGGTGCACGGTCCCGTCGTCCGGCAGCAGCGCGGCGGCCTCCTCCTCGGACGCCTCCAGCGCGACCATGGCGCCGCCGCCCGGCAGCGCGTCCATCAGCCCCGCCCGGGCGGCGACCAGCCGGGCGGCCCCGTCCAGGTCGAACACGCCGGACACGTGCGCGGCGGCCAGCTCCCCCACGGAGTGCCCGACCAGGTGGCCGGGGCGCGCCCCCCAGTGCTCGAACAGCCGGAACAGCGCGGTCTCCAGGCAGAACAGCGCCGTCTGGGTGTACAGGGTGCGGTCGAGCAGCCCGGCCTCCGGCGTGTCCGGCGCGGCGAAGAACACCTCGCGCAGCGGGCGCCGCGCGTACGCCTCCACATGCCCGTCCACCGCCTCGACGGCCGCGTCCAGGGCCGCGCGGAACACCGGTTGGTCCTCGTACAGGCCCCGGCCCATGCCGACCCGCTGCGCCCCCTGCCCGGTGAACATCATCGCGAGCCCGCCCGCGCCCGCGACGCCCCGGGCGGCCACGGCCCCGTCCAGGAGCACGGCCCGGTGCGGGAAGGACGTGCGGGTGGTGGCCAGCGACAGGCCGACGTCGGCCGGGCGCAGCCCGGGGTTGCGGGCCAGGTGCCCGGTGAGCCGCTCCACCTGCCCGCTGAGGGCCTCGGGCGTCTTGGCGCTGACCGGCAGCGGCACCAGGGAGGCGCGGGCACGGCCCCCGTCCCCCCGTGCGCCCTCCGTGCTCTCTGTCCCCTCCGGGGCCTCTGCGCCCTGGGTCCCCTCGTCGGGGTCCGCGGCCGGGGCCTGCTCCAGGATCACGTGCGCGTTGGTGCCGCTGAGCCCGAACGCCGAGACGGCGGCCCGGCGCGGGCGGTCCGCCTCCGGCCAGGGCCGGGCCTCGGTGAGCAGCCGGGCACTGCCCGACCCCCAGTCCACGCGCGGCGTGGGCTCCTCCACGTGCAGGGTCCGCGGCAGCACACCGTGCCGCATCGCCTGCACCATCTTGATCACCCCGGCGATGCCCGCCGCGGCCTGCGTGTGGCCGATGTTGGACTTCAGCGACCCCAGCCAGACCGGCCGGTCGGCGGGCCGCCCCTGCCCGTAGGTCGCCAGCAGCGCCTGCGCCTCGATCGGGTCGCCGAGCGTGGTGGCCGTGCCGTGCGCCTCCACCGCGTCCACGTCGGCCGTGGTCAGCCGGGCGTCGGCCAGGGCCCGCCGGATCACCCGCTCCTGGGAGGGCCCGTTGGGGGCGGTCAGGCCGTTGGAGGCGCCGTCCTGGTTGACGGCGCTGCCGCGGATGGTGGCCAGGACCCGGTGCCCGTTGCGGCGGGCGTCGGACAGCCGCTCCAGCAGGACCATCCCCACGCCCTCGCTCCAGCTCGTGCCGTCGGCGCCCGCGTCGAACGTCCGGCACCGGCCGCTGGGGGACAGGTTGCCCTGGCGGCTGAACTCCACCCAGCTCTCGATCGACCCGATCACGGTCGCCCCTCCGGCCAGCGCGAGCTCGCACTCGCCCTCGCGCAGCGACCGCACCGCCGAGTGCGCGGCCACGAGCGACGACGAGCAGGCCGTGTCGACGGTGACCGCGGGCCCCTCCAGCCCGAGGGTGTAGGCGATCCGGCCGGAGGCGATGTTGCCGAGCATGCCGGTGATGACGTACCCGGCCAGCTCCTCGTCGGCCAGGTGGCCCAGGTGCAGGTACGACTGGCCGGCCAGCCCGGCGAACACGCCCACCTGGCCCCCCTTCAGGGCGGCCGGGTCGATCCGGGCGTGCTCCACGGCCTCGTAGGCGGTCTCCAGCAGCAGCCGCTGCTGCGGGTCCATCGCCAGCGCCTCGCGCCGGTTGATCCGGAAGAAGCCGGCGTCGAACAGCGGCGCGGAGTCGATGAACCCGCCGTGCCGGGTGTAGGTCTTGCCGGGCGTCCCGGGCTCGGGGTCGTAGGTCCCGGCCACGTCCCAGCCGCGGTCGGAGGGGAACTCGGAGATCGCGTCCCGCCCCTCGGCGACCAGGTCCCACAGCCCGTCGGGGTCGGTGACGCCCCCGGGGAACCGCGCGGCCATGCCGACGATCGCGACCGGCTCGTGCCGGGCCGCCTCGAGCTCGTCGACGCGCCGTCGGCTCTTCTTGAGCTCGGAGGTCACCCACTTCAGGTACTCGACGGCCTTCTTGTCATCGGACTGCTGATCGGACACTGCGATCAAGCTCCTCTCGTGGGGCGGGCGTCAGCGGCGTCATTCGGAGGCGCGTCCGAGCTCGTTGTCGATGAAGGCGAAGACGTCCTCGGCCGAGGCGGAGGCGAGGTCGGCCTCCTCCTCCGCGTCCGCGCCCCCGGTACCGCTCCCGGCCTCCTCGGTCCACGCGGCGAGGATCGCCCGCAGCCGGTCGGTGATCGCGGCGCGGTCGGCGGAGTCCGCGGCCCCGGCCAGGCTCTCCTGCAGCCGGTCCAGGTCGGCCTGGACCTCCTGCCCGGCCCTGGACCCGGGGTCGAGCCGCTCGACCAGCAGCCGGGCCAGCGCGGAGGGCGTGGGGTGGTCGAACACCAGCGTCGCGGGCAGGCGCACCCCGGTGGCGGCGGCCAGCAGGTTGCGCAGCTCGACCGAGGTCACCGAGTTGAACCCGAGCTCGGCGAACGGGTCCTCGGCCCCGATCGCGGCCGGGTCGCCGTGCCCGAGCACGCGGGCCATCTCCTCGCGCACCGCGTCGAGGACGGCCGCCTCGCGCTCGGCCCCCTCCAGCCCGGCGATGCGGGAGGCCAGGGTCCGCCCGCGCGCCGGCCGCGGGGCGACCAGGCCGCTCAGCACCGGGGGCACCGGCCCTGCGGCCCGGACGGCGGCGGGGTCGATCGCGCCCGCCGCCACCCAGGGCCGACCGGCCGCCACCGCGGCGTCGAACAGCTCGCCGTCGGGCTCGGCGCCCCAGGCGACGGCGACCGCGGGCAGGCCGTGGGCCCGGCGGTGCCGGGCGACCGCGTCGAGGTAGGCGGCGGCAGCGGCGTTGGCGCCGTGCCCGGTGCGCCCGAGCACCCCGGTGACCGAGGAGCCCAGGACCAGGGCCGGGGTCCCCTGCCGCTCGGTGAGCCGGTGCAGGTGCCAGGCCGCGTCGGCGGCGCCCCGCACCGCCTCGGCGAGCCCGTCCGCGGTCAGGTGCGCCACCGGCGCCTCGGCGCCGGGCCGGGGGGCGTGCACGACGGCCGCGACGTCGTGGGAGGCGAACGCCTTCTCCAGCGCGTCGGGGTCGCCGCCGGGCACGGTGAGGACCTCCGCGTCGGCCAGGTGGTCGAGGAAGGGCGCCTCGCCGGTGGCGAGAACGGTGCCCTTCCAGCGCGGCGCCGGGCCGGAGGCGGTGACCCGGGCGAGCCGCGCCACCAGCACCTCGCCGCCGCGCACCGCCACCCGGGGCTCGCCCTCGGGCAGGGCGTCCGGCACCGCCTCGGCGTCGACGAGGACGAACCGGCCCGGCTCCTCGTGCTGGGCCGTGACGACCAGGCCCCACACGGCGGCGGCGACGGGGTCGGGGTCGTCGGTGAGCACGGCCCCGTCGGTGTGCACCGCGAGCGGCGCCGACCGCACCCGCTGGAGCGCGTCCAGCACCATGGCCAGGGTGTCCTCCAACCGGCCCTCGCGCGGGACCTCCAGCACCTCGAACCCGGCGGCGCCGGGGGCGGTGGAGGGCACCCAGTCGAGGTCGAACAGCGCGTGGTGCGCCGCGCTGACCGGGGCGGTGGCGACCTCCTCGGTGGTGAGCACCGGCGCGCCGTCGGCGTCCACGGCCACCAGGCCGCCGTCGCGGCGCGCACGCAAGGTGGTCGCCCCGGCGCGGTGCAGCCGGACGTCGCGCCACCGCACCGGCTGCTCCGGCGCCGCGTCCTGCTGGAGCACGGCGGTGAGCAGGCCCGGGTCGATGCCGTGCCCGGTCGCGTCCACCGACGCCTCGGTGTAGGACACGGCGCCGTCGCGCCACGCCTGCGCGACCCCGTCGGCCGGGGGGTCCACCTCCTGGGCGTCCGGCGGCCAGCGCAGGCCGGACGGCTCGGGCAGGGGCGACCCCTCGGCGCTCTCGGCCCCTGCGGGCACCGCGGCGACCGTGCCGGTGGCGTTGCGCTGCCACGGGGTGTCCTCGCCGCGCGAGTGGACCGTGAGCGCCCGCCCGGTGACCGCGACCTGGAGCCGCAGCGGCTCGCCCGGCGGCGGCGGGACCTCGACCGTCAACTCCTCCAGCGCGTTCCCGCCCGCGTGCAGCGCGAGGTCGAGCAGGAGCGCGGCGCCGTGCCCGGCATCGGCGACCCTGCCGGTGTACAGCACGGTGCCGGTGTCCGCCTGCTCGACCTCCGCTCCGAGCAGCGGGTGGCCGCCCGGCTGCAGGCCGAGCCCGGCGGCGTCGGCGGGCCCGGTGCCGGTCAGCCAGTAGCTCTGCCGCTGGAACGCGTAGTTCGGCAGCGGGACGTGGCTCCCCTCGGGAAGCACCGGTGTGCGGCCGTGGATGTAGGCGGTTCCGAGGGCGGTGAGTGCGGTGGTGGTCTCGTCGCGGTCGCGGCGGAGGGCGGGGGTGAAGGTGCCTTCGGCGGTTTGCTGGGCTTGTGCTGTGAGGACGCCGTCGGGTCCGAGTTCGATGTAGGTGGTGGTGCCGTCCTCGGCCAGGGCGGTGACGGCCTGGTGGAAGTGGACCGTCGCGCGGACCTGGTTGACCCAGTAGTCGGGGTCGGTCATCGGGAGGTCGGTGTCGGCGGTGGGGGTGATGGGGATGGCGGGTTCGTTGTAGGTGAGTTGCCGGGCCACGGCGCGGAAG
>NZ_ANBH01000390.1 GCF_000341185.1 Nocardiopsis chromatogenes YIM 90109 | reverse complement strand
TCGGGGGTCGCGGTGTGCACCGCGTCGCGGGTGACCACGGCGATCGATGCGTCCGTGTCGGCCGAGGCCAGCTTCTCCCGCAGCGCGGCGAGGACGCCTTCGGTGACCTCGTGGACCTCCCCGCCCCGGGGCACCTCCACCGCGGTGAAGGGGGTCGGTGCCTCGGGTGTGACGGGGGTCCACGCGATCTCGTAGAGGCCGTCGGTGCGCGAGGCGAGCCGGTCGCGGCTCACAGGGCGCGTGGTCATCGACGAAACGGTCAGCACGGGAGCGCCGTTCTCATCGACGGCCTCCAGGCTCAACCCGCTCCCGCCGTCCGGCACCAGCCGCACCCTGATGGCCGTGGCGCCCGTCGAATGGAGCGTGACCCCGTTCCAGGAGAAGGGGAGGGTCAGGTCTTCGGCGGTGGCGGCGGAGGGGTGCAGTGCGGCGTCGAGGAGGGCGGGGTGGATGCCGAATCCGTGGTCGGGGACGCGGACTTCGGCGTAGAGGGTGTCGCCGTCGCGCCAGGCGGCGGTCAGGCCGTGGAAGGCCGGGCCGTATTCCAGCCCCCGGTCCCCGAGCACGGTATAGACCTCGTCCACGTCGACGGGGTCGGCGGCCGGAGGCCACGCCATTCCCGACGCGGTCTCCTCCGCAGCCCCGTCGGAGAGGCGGCCGGCGGCGTTCAGCGTCCAGTCGCCGTCGGTTCGCGAGTGGACGGTCACGGTGTCGCCGGTGACGGCGACCTGGACCTGGGTCGGGGCCGTGAGGACCAGCGGCGCCTCGATGACCAGCTCTTCCAGCGTGTTCCGGCCGGTCAGGGTGCCTGCGTGCAGGGCCATGTCGACGAAGGCCGTCCCCGGAAGGACCACCGTGCCTCCCACGGCGTGGTCGGCCAGCCAGGACGAGGGCGACAGGCGACCGGTCAGCACGGTGCCCTCACCGTGGGCGAGCCGGAGCTCCCCGCCCAGCAGCGGGTGCGTGCCCTCGCTGAGGCCCAGCTCGGCGGCGTTGGCGTCGCCGGTGGGCACCAGCCAGTAGCGCTGGCGCTGGAAGGCGTAGCCGGGGAGGTCGACGAGATCCCCCTCGGGGATCCGGGGTGTGCGTCCGTGGACGAACGCGGTGCCCAGGGCGGTGAGCACGGTCGGCACCTCGTCGCGGTCGCGCCGCAGAGCCGGGGCGAAGGTGCCTTCGGCGGACTGCTGCGCCTGCGCGGTCAGGACGCCGTCGGGTCCGAGTTCGATGTAGGTGGTGGTGCCGTCCTCGGCCAGGGCGGTGACGGCCTGGTGGAAGCGGACCGTCGCGCGGGCCTGGGCGACCCAGTAGTCCGGGTCGGTCATCGGCAGGTCGGTCGCGACGGTGGAGACGATCGGGATCCGGGGTTCGCTGTAGGTGAGCTCCCGGGCCACGCTGCGGAACTCGTCGAGCATGGGGTCCATACGGTGGGAGTGGAAGGCGTGGCTGACGGTCAGGCGCCGGGTCTTGCGGTCGGCGAACCGCGCCACGACCGCCTCCACGGCGGTGTCGTCGCCGGAGACGACCAGCGACGTCGGCCCGTTGACGGCGGCGAGGCCGACCGCCTCGGTGAGGAAGGGGGCGACCTCCTCCTCAGCGGCCTGGACGGCGGCCATGGTGCCGCCGGTCGGCAGCGCGTTCATCAGCCGGGCCCGTGCCGTGACCAGGCGTGCGGCGTCCTGAAGGGTGAGGATGCCCGAGACGTGGGCGGCGGCCAGCTCGCCGATGGAGTGCCCGGCCATCCGGTCGGGGGTGACGCCCCAGCTCTCGAAGAGGCGGTAGAGCGCGGTTTCCAGGGCGAACAGCGCGGGCTGGGTGTAGAGGGTCTGGTCGAGCAGGCTGGCCTCCTCGAACAGGACCGACCGCAGGCTCGGGGCGCCGAGGTGGGCGTCCAGAGCGTCGATCGCGCTGTCGAAGGCCCTGCGGAAGTCCGGGTAGGACTCGTACAGCCCGGCGCCCATGCCCGCACGCTGCGCCCCCTGCCCGGTGAAGAGGAAGGCGAGCCCCCCGTCTCCGGCCTCGCCCTCGGCCAGGGTCAGGTCGCCCAGGAGGGCCGCCCTGTGGCCGAAGGGGGTGCGGCGGGCCAGGGTGTGGGCGACGTCGGCGGGCGCCAGTCCCGGGTGGCGGGTGGGGTGGGCGGGGAGCCGGGGGACCTGGTCCTTCAGTGCCTCGGGGGTCTTCGCCGACACCAGGGAGGGCACCGGGCCGGCAGCCTGGCCGGGCGCGGGGTCCCGCTCGGCGCGGGTGTGCGCGCTGTTCGCGTCGGCACTGACCGCGCTGCCATCGCCCTCGTCACCACCGTCATCGTCCGCGCTGCCCTGTCCGGCACCGGGCTGTTCAAGGATGATGTGGGCGTTGGTGCCGGAGATCCCGAAGGAGGAGACGGCCGAGCGCCGGGGCCGACCGGTCTCCGGCCAGGCCGTGGTGTCGGTGAGCAGTTCCACCGCGCCCGCGGACCAGTCCACGTGGGGGCTGGGGGTGTCCGCGTGCAGGGTCTTCGGGAGGACGCCGTGGCGCATGGCCATGATCATCTTGATGATGCCGCCGACGCCCGCCGCGGCCTGGGTGTGGCCGATGTTCGACTTCAGCGAGCCCAGGCGCAGGGGGCGGTCCGTCGGCCTGTCCTGCCCGTAGGTCGCCAGCACGGCTTGGGCCTCGATCGGGTCGCCGAGCGTGGTGCCGGTGCCGTGTGCCTCGACGGCGTCGACCTCGGAGGGGTCGAGCCGTGCGTTGGCGAGCGCTTGGAGGATGACCCGTTCCTGGGAGGGCCCGTTGGGGGCGGTCAGGCCGTTGGAGGCGCCGTCCTGGTTGACGGCGGACCCGCGGATGGTGGCGAGCACGCGGTGTCCGTTGCGCTCGGCGTCCGAGAGCCGCTCCAGCAGGAGAAGGCCCACACCCTCGGAGATCCCGGTGCCGTCCGCCTCCGCGCCGAAGGCCTTGCAGCGCCCGTCCGGCGCCAGGTTGCCCTGGCGGCTGAACTCGATGAACGCCTCCGGCGTGGCCATCACCGTCACGCCCCCGGCCAGGGACAGCGAGCATTCGCCCTGCCGCAGCGCCTGCACCGCGAGGTGCGTGGCCACCAGCGACGACGAGCAGGCGGTGTCGACCGTCATCGACGGCCCTTCCAGGCCCAGCACGTACGAGACGCGCCCGGACGTCACTGCACCGGCGTTCCCCGCCCCGACGACGTCCTCGTTGCCCTTCGGCGCGGAGGTGAAGCGGCTGCGGTAGTCCTGGTACATCGCACCGGCGAACACCCCGGTGTCACTGCCGCGCAGGGCGGTGGGGTCGATGCCGGCGCTTTCCAGGGTCTCCCAGGCGGTCTCCAGGAGGAGGCGCTGCTGGGGGTCCATGGCGGTGGCCTCGCGGGGCGAGATCCCGAAGAACGCCGGGTCGAAGTCGCCCGCGTCGTGCAGGAAGCCGCCCGCGGTCGAATAGGTGGTTCCCGACCGCGCGCCGTCCGGGTCGAACACGGCCTCCAGGTCCCAGCCGCGGTCGGCGGGGAACGCGGTGATGCCGTCGGCGCCGGCGGCCAGCATCTGCCACAGCTGCTCGGGCGTGGCCACGCCGCCGGGGAAGCGGCACGCCATGCCGACCACCGCGATCGGCTCGTCCGCCGACTCCCGCACCGCCACCCTGCGGCTCGCCCGCTGCCCGGACAGTTCGCCGTGGAGGGCCTCCGCCAGCGCCGCGGGCGTCGGGTGGTCGAAGACCAGGGTGGCGGGAAGGCGGACGCCGGTGGCCTTGCCGATCCGGTTGCGCAGCTCGACCGCGGTGAGCGAGTCGAAGCCGAGGTCATTGAAGGCCGTGTCGGCGTCGACCGCCCCCGCGTCCCCGTGCCCGAGTGTGGCCGCGACGTGTTCCATGACGAGCGCCCGAAGCTCCGCCCGGTCCATCGACGCGGCGTCGGTACCGTTCGGCGTTCCCGCCGCCGTCACTGCCGCCCTTCCCCTTCCGGTGGTGCGTCGGGTGAGGCCGCTCAGGAGCGGGTGGACGGTGGGTGCCTGGTTGAGGGCGGTGAGGTTGAGGGGGGTGGCGACGATGGCGGGGGCGGTGGCGCCGATCGCGGCGTCGAACATGGCGGCGCCGTGCCCGGCGGTGATGGGCGTGAGGCCGGTGAGGGCGATGCGGGCGCGGTCGGCCTCGGTGAGGTGCCCGGTAGTCCCGCTGGTGTCCTCCCAGAGACCCCAGGCGATCGAGGTCGCCGGGAGTCCTTGTGCGTGTCGGTGGTGGGCGAGGGCGTCAAGGTAGGCGTTGGCGGCGGCGTAGTTGGCCTGGCCTGCGTTGCCGAGGGTTCCGGCGAGGGAGGAGTAGAGGACGAATGCCTTGAGGCCGCGGTCGAGTGTGAGCTCGTGGAGGTTCCAGGCCGCGTCGGCCTTGTTGCGCAGGACGGTGTGGAGCTGTTCGGGGGTGAGGTTGGTGAGCAGGGCGTCGTCCGTGACGCCTGCGGTGTGCACCACGGCGGTCAGGTCCGGAAGACCGGACAGCAGTTCTCGGACGGCCTCCCGGTCGGAGGTGTCGCAGGCGACGGTGGTGATGTGGGCGTCGAGATCGGCCAGCGACTCGGGTGCGACGCCCCGACGGCCCACCAGGACGACGCTGCCGACGCCGTGTTCGGTGATGAGGTGGCGGGCGAGGTGGGCGCCGAGGGTACCGGTGCCGCCGGTGATGAGGACGGTGTCGTCGTTGGTCCAGGTGACCGGTTCGGCGGGGCCGGTTCTGGTCAGTCGTGGTGCGTAGGCCTTGCCGTCGCGGATGGCGATCTGGGGTTCGTCTGCGATGAAGGGGGCGAGGTCGGTGTTGTCGTTGTCCTCGGTGCTGTCGGTGTCGGCGAGGACGATGCGTCCGGGGTTCTCGGCTTGGGCGGATCGGACCAGGCCCCAGACCGCGGCGGCGGCCGGGTCGGGGGTCGCGGTGTGCACCGCGTCGCGGGTGCGGACCACGAGGGTGGTGGCGGCGTCCTGGCCGCCGTCCTCGGTGAGCTGTTCCTGCAAGGCGGCGAGGACCTGCTCGGTGACCTCGTGGAGGTCGCCGTTCCGAGGCACATCCAGCACGGTGTGGGGGGTCGGTGCCTCGGGGGTGACGGGGGACCATGCGACCTCGTAGAGGCCGTCGGTGCGTGATGCGAACTGTTCACGGCTCACCGGTCGGGTGACCAGCGACTCGATGGTGACGACCGGCTGCCCGGACGGGTCGGTCGCGTGCAGCGCGACCCCGTTCCCCCGCGGGGTGATCCGGACCCACAGTTCCGTCGCACCGGTGGCGTGCAGCTCCACCCCGTTCCAGGAGAAGGGGAGGGTCAGGCCTTCTGTGGTGGCGGCGGAGGGGTGCAGTGCGGCGTCGAGGAGGGCGGGGTGGATGCCGAATCCGTGGTCGGGGACGCGGACTTCGGCGTAGAGGGTGTCGCCGTCGCGCCAGGCGGCGGTCAGGCCTTGGAAGGCCGGGCCGTATTCCAGCCCTCGGTCCCCGAGCGCGTTGTACAGGTCGGCGGGGTCGAGCGGCTCGCCGGGCGGAGGCCAGGCGGACTCCCGCCCCTGCGGTGCGGCCGGCGTCGACCCGAGCGATCCGGTGGCGTGGAGGGTCCACGCGCCGTCGGTGCCCGAGTGGACCGTGACGGACCCGCCTTCCACCCGGACCTGCACCTGAACGGGCTCGTCGAGGACCAGCGGCGCCTCGATGACGAGTTCATCGAGTGTGTTCCGGCCGGTCAGGGCGCCTGCGTGCAGGGCCATGTCGACGAAGGCCGTCCCCGGCAGGACCACCGTGCCGCCGACGGCGTGGTCGGCCAGCCAGGAGGAGGGCGACAGGCGACCGGTCAGCACGGTGCTATCGCCGTCGGCGAGCCGGAGTTCCCCGCCGAGGAGCGGGTGCCCGCTGTCCCCGAGCCCGAGTTCGCCCGCATCGGCACCGCCGGTGGGCACCAGCCAATAGCTCTCGT
>NZ_ANBH01000389.1 GCF_000341185.1 Nocardiopsis chromatogenes YIM 90109 | reverse complement strand
ACGAAAAGTTGCACTGAACAGTAGAAACCACCGCCATCTTAAGGCCGACTTCCCCGAGATCAACGACGAGCGGGGCCGCGCGCCCCAACCGTCAGTGGGAGACGCCGCGCTTCCAGTAGCCGCAGAAGAAGACGCGCTCCTTGTCCATGCCCCGGCCGGAGACGAGGTGGCGGCGGAGGGAGGTGGCCAGCGTCGACTCCCCCGAGAGCCAGGCGTAGTCGAGCGGGCCGAGGTCCCGGCCCTCCAGGTGGGCGAGGGCGGCCTCGCCCGGCTCGGCGCCGTCGGCGGGGTGGAGGTGGACGCGCTCGACACCCGGGTGGGCGGGGAGCTCGGGGGCGCTGCCGGGCCGGTATTCGAGGATCGCCAGGGCGCGCATGTGAGCGGGCAGGGTCTCGATGATGGCGGCGAGGGCGGGCTGGGCCGTCTCGTCGGCTACGAGGAGCAGGTCGGTGGCGTCGGCGGGCGGGGCGTACCCGGCGCGGTCGCTGAGGACGCCGATCCCGTCGCCGGGGCGGGCGTCGGCGGCCCAGGCGGAGGCGGGCCCGGCGTTCTCGGCGTGCAGCACGAAGTCGACGTCGATCTCGGCGCGGGCGCGGTCGATGCGGCGGACGGTGTAGTTGCGCACGCGGGGGCGGTCGGGTTCGTCCATGGCCTGGATCTCCTTCCACCAGCCCGACGACGAGCGCGGAAGGTTGAGCTCCCCGGTCGCACCGGGCAGCAGGAGCCGGATGAGGTGGTCCGGGCCGTGGTAGGGGAAGCGGACCGGGTCGGCGAAGGAGGGGTGGGTGAGGGTGACGCGGACCATGTGGTCGGCGACCCGGGACGTCCGCACCGCGCGGGCGGCGACGGCGGTGACGGGTTGCTCCTTGGCGGTGCCGTCCGTTCTCTCCGACGTCTCGGTACGGGCCTGCACGGGCATGCGGTCCACTCCTCGTCCCCAGGGTCCGGCGGCCCCCGGGGACGGAGGCGGCCCATGGCAGTTGGGCCCGCCCCCGGGGCATCACCGCTGCGATGCAGATTCTAAGGTAAGGCTAACTTTAACGTCGGCGCAATGGGGAGGGAGGCCGGGCGCCCCCGCGGGGGCGCCCGGCCGGTGGACGGAGCGGACAGGGTCCGCCCCTCGCTCGGATCAGCAGTGTGCGGCGCGCTCCGCGGAGGTCATCGGCCGCGTCGACTGGGTGATGGTCCCGCTCTGGTCCTCGGTCGGGCCGGTGGCCTCGAAGGGCACGTACCAGATGTAGTGGCCGTAGTAGCGGTCGGGGAAGCGCAGCTCATAGGTGCCCTCCGCCGTCTGCATCTTCGGCCCGACGTAGACCCGTCCGACCTCCCCGGGAGCCGTGATGACCGTCGTGGTCTGGGACTCGGAGTGCTCGGTCTTCCATTCGTGCCCGTAGGTCACCTCGAAGGAGGCCTTGAAGACACTGGCGAATCCGTACTCCACCGCCAGTGACAGGCCGACGCTGTTGCTCTCGCTGGTGGTGTCGGCCCAGCTGACCGACATCCACTGTTCCCTGTCGGTGCAGTTGTAGACGGGATCGCCGACGACGTGGCGGGCCGCCTGGTGTTCCCGCAGCGGCCCCTCGGGGTGGAAGACGCAGGCGTCGGTGCCGTTGTCGCACCTCTCAAGGAGCTGGCGAGCGGTGGGGGTGTCCTCGTGATCGGCGTGGGCCGGAGCGGCGAGCCCTGCTGTGACGGCGAACGCCGCCGCAGCGGAGCCGCAGGCGAGTATGGTCCGGCGTAGCGCCGCTGCCGTGGTCACGGGCACTCATTCCTTTCCGTCTGCGTCATGGGACGGGTCTGCTGCGCGATCGCCCCCTCGCCGCCCGGCGCGGGGCCGGTGGCCTCGAAGGGCACGTACCAGATGTAGTGGCCGTAGTAGCGGTCGGGGAAGCGCAGCTCATAGGTGCCGCTGACCTGTTCCATCCGCGGCGCGCGCTCCACCCAGCCGACCTCGTACGGGCCGGTGAAGACGTAGGTGGTCTGGGATTCGGTGTGGGAGCTCGACCATTCGTGGCCGTAGGTCGCCTTGAAGGTGGCCCTGAACACTTCGGCGTAGCCGTACTCGACGCCCATGGACACGCCGACGCTGTTGGTCTCGGTGGTGGTGTCGGACCAGCTGACCTCGAATCGCTGCTCCCGGCCGGTGCAGTTGTAGACCGCTCTGCCGACCTGGTCCGCCGGCCCCGCGAAGTATTCGGGCCGGCCGTCGGGGTGGAAGACGCAGGCGTCGGTGCCGTTGTCGCACGCTTCCAGAAGCTGGCGGGAGGTGGGGGTGTCCTCGTGATCGGCGTGGGCCGGAGCGGGGAAGAGCCCCGTCATGAGCGACGCGGCGATCATGGCGGCGGGGATAGTCCATCGTTTTCGCATGGGGGATTCCGTCGTCCTCTCGGAAGTGGGGGGTACGCGCTTCAGAGGTGGGGGCGCGCGCTTCAGAGGAAAGGGGGAAGACGCTCAGCTGAAGCCGATCGAGACGGTGCGGTTGTTCATGAAGTCGCCGACGTAGGTGGTGTTCTCCTTGTACGGGCCGTCACGGGACCCGCCGAGGTCGGGCTCGGGGTAGAGCCAGATCCAGCAGTCGGCCCACGGCTGAGCCGAGGAGATCCTGTTGGCCCAGCCGGAGAAGTCCCCGGTGAGGTTGAACTCGTAGTCGACCCAGCCGTCCTTGACGCAGGGGGCCTCGCCCCAGATCGTCAGGGAGTCTCCGCCGTAGCCCCGCTCAGTGAAGAAGGTGCCTTGGATGACGTCGTTCTGGGCCTGTGCGCTCAGGGTGGTGGGGCCGGAGGGCTCGGTCTCCTCCTCGGCGGCGGAGATCGCCGCGTCCAGGGTGGCGAAGCACGTCTGCTCGCCGGTGTCCATGTTGGCGATGCAGTGCTCCTCCTCCTCGGCGGCCGCCGTTCCGGAGGTGAGCGCCGTGCTCAGCAGCAGGGCCGCTCCGCCGACGGCAGCGTAGGGAAGCGCTTTCTTCACCTGGCCGCTCCTTTGGTTCGCATGGGGAGCAAATGGCGCCGCCACCGTAACTTCGCCCAAGGCGACGGGGAACGGGGGCACAAGAGCGGCCCGATCCGACGCGTCGGACACCGTTGCCGCCTGCTTCTGAAGGTGCCCCGGTCACGAGCGGGGCGAAGATCCACTTCATCCGCATACCAGCAGGTAGCGTGACTGGCGTCACAGTCATGCCCGGCAATGGCGGCAGGTTCCGGACAACATCTAACCCCTACACCATCACCCGAAGTCCGTTCCGCCTTCCGAAACACACTCCGTGATGCGAAACCCGTTAATCGGCAGACTCCCGGTCGAATGAGGCCGTGCCTCGCCCTGAACAGCCGGTACGGAAGACCAGCGAGAACGGGATCGTCACCGGCGACCGCGGAGAACAGCAAAGAAGGCGACCTATTTCGGTCGGCGCACGATGCGGCCGCCCTAACGGACGCCCGCGCAGGGGAAGCCGAGAGATCCAGAAGGCGCCCCGCTCGGCGGCATCGACGTAGGCCCTCCACTCGGGAGAGCCGAAGAGCAGAGCGCCGCGCTCCGCCGGCGGCACTCTCCGGCGTCGAGGTGCCGCCATCGCCCCTCAGCCCGTGACCCGCTCCATCTCGGCGCGGAAGGTGTGTTCCGCCTCGGCCGCCGACAGGCCCCCGATGAGCACGCGCATCGTCAGCCCGTCGGCGGTCGCCATCAGCGAACGGGCGGCCTGGCGGGGGTCGGCGGTCCCGGGGGCGATCCGCCCGAGCAGCCTCGCGGCCTCGGCCTCCGCGCCCTCCTTGGCCTCGGCCAGTACCGCAGCGAGCCCTGGGTGACTGATCCCGGCGGCCACGTACTGGTGGAACACCGACACCATCGCCCTCGACGACTCCGCCAGCGGGATCGGCCCCGCGATGAGCCGCCACAGCGCCTCGCGGTCGCCGCCCCCTTCGGTCTCGGCCGTGTGGCGTTCCTCCGCGCCCGCCACCATCGCCTCCAGGCTGGCCCGCAGCAGTTCGTCCTTGCTGCGGAACCAGTACTGGATCCTGCCCACCGACACCCCCGCGGCCGCCGCCACGTTCCGCATCGACACCGCGCCCATGCCGCTCTCGGCGATCACCTGCCACACCGCGTGGATGATCGCGGTCCGACGGTCGTCGGAATCCGTGCTGTCCATGACCCCATCCTAGCGGCGATGAATACGACCGTATTGATCAATGTGTACACTCGCACCGAGCGATCAATACGACTGTATTTGCGGGGGTCTCCATGAGCACCGAACCGAACCGCCGGCCCCGGCGGCGCCGCGCCCTGGCGGTCCTCAAGGTCCTCGCGGTCCTGGTCGCCGCGTGGCTCGTCATCGATAAGGCCGCCGAGGCCGTCTCCCCCGAACCGCAGGTGGGCCACTGGCGCAGCCAGGAGGGGTACGAGTCCTACCGCGCGGCCTACGACGCCGCGATGGCGGACCTCCCTGAGCCGACCCGCACCCACGACGTGCCCACCGAGTACGGCACCGTGCGCGTCTACGAGTGGGCGGCCGACGGGGACAGAGAGGAGAACGACCTCCTTCCGGTCGTGTTCGTGCCCGGGATCAGCTCCGGAGCGCCGATGTGGGGCGACAACCTGCCGTCCTGGATCGGCGACCGCACCCTCTACGCCATGGACGCCATCGGCGACTCGGGGATGTCCACCCAGTCCGTCCCCTTCGCCTCGTTCGACGACCAGGCGGAGTGGGTGGAGCAGATGCTCGCAGGCTTGGACATCGACCGCGCGCACATGGTGGGACACTCGTTCGGCGGGGCCGTCGCCGCGAACCATGCCCTGGACCGCCCCGGGCGGGTCGCCTCGCTGACTCTGCTCGAACCCGTGGTGGTGCTGGAGTCGCTACCGGCCTCGATGTACCTGTGGTCGTCGCTGCTGATCCTGCCCGCGCCCCAGTCCTGGAAGGACCGAGCACTCGCGGAGATCGGCGGCACGACGGTGGAGGAGGTGCGCGAGCGCACGCCGATGTCGGTGATGGTGGACGAGGGGTCCAAGCACTACGTCTCCCCGACGTTGGTGCCGAGGACGCTCACCGACGGCGAGTGGCGGTCGATGGAGATGCCGGTGCGGGTCGACATCGCGGCGGAGAAGTCGCTCGCGGGCGGCGGGGAGGCGGCCGCCCGGGCCCAGAGCCTCGGCATGGACCCGGTGACCGTGTGGCCCGAGACCACGCACTCCCTGCCCATGCAGGCGGCCGAAGCCCTGGGGCCCGAGCTGGAGGGCTACTGGTCCACGCACGACGGCTGACGGTGGCGGCGCCATCCGACGGCGCCACACTTCAGAGGAGGTCGCGACCGTCGTGGACGCGGACGGCAGGTGGAGCACCCGGGGTGAGCGCGTCGAGGAGGCGGCACGCGTAGGCGGGCGCCATGCGGGCCTCGACCTCGTCGGGGGTGAGCCAGTCGATGCCGGTGGTCTCGTCGGTGAGGTGCGGCGCGCCCGAAGCGGGTGCGCAGCGGAAGACCAGCGCCACGACGTGGGCCTTCATGTTCTTGTAGACGCCGGTGAGGGGTCCGACGAGCACATGCAGGCCGGTCTCCTCGCTGATCTCGCGACGGACACCGGCCTCGATGTCCTCACTCGACTCAAGGACACCGCCCGGGGGCCCCAGTGCCCGTTGTCGGCCCGGCGGATGGCCAGGATGCGGCCGTCTTCTCGGACGACCGCACCGGCGACGGAGACGGAGTGGAGGGGAGGCACTGAGGGGTTAGAAGGCGCCCCGCTTGGCCGCGTCGATGAAGGCTCTCCACTCAGGGGAGCCGAAGCGCAGGACGCCGAGGTCACGGTGCTTGGTGTCGCGCACGGCACTGGCGCCGGGGACGTCGGCGACTTCGACACAGTGGCTCTCGGTCGCGCTATAGGAGGACTTACGAAACTCCACGTCGCCCCTCTTCCTGGAACTGTTTGATCGACCTGATGGACTCCTCTTCGCTCAGCGCCGACCGCATGAGCGACGCGAAGACCCGGCGGTAGTCTTCCAGTTCTTCGGGCTTCTCCAGGAACGTCCCTCCTGTCCTGCCTTCGAGGTAGACGAGGGAGGGGTCGGCCGCATCGGCGTAGTCAAGGATGACGAAACCGCCTCCCATGGCGGCATGGAGCCCTGCACTGACCGGGAGTACCTGGATCGTGATGCCGTTGACCGCCTCGGCAATGGTGATCAGGCGGGCCAACTGTTCGTGGGCGATATCGGATGTGTGGACGAGCCGCATCAGGGCGTTCTCGTCCAGCACTGCCAAGAGTTCGATGCCCTCAACCAGGACTTCCTGCCGCTTTTCCCGGACGGCGACGACCCTCTCGATATCCTTCTCGGTCACCGCGCCACTCGCGCGAGCGGACCGGGCGGCGTATTCCGGTGTCTGCAACAGACCGGGTATGACAGAGGGTTGATAGACGCTGATCGTCGACGCTTCTGCCTCGAATCCGAGGTAGTCACCGTCGAGCACGTCGTTGTAGGTATGCCACCATCCGCGCTGACGGCTCTGCCGCCCGAGCGCGAGTACAGCTTCGATCCGTTCGGGGTCGGTGACCTCATAGATGCGCATGAGGTCGCGCAGGGCGCTCGGGTCGGTGCCGTGCCGCCCACTCTCAAGGTGGTTGACACGGCCGGCCGCCCATCCGAGTTGCCTGGTCACCGCAGCCGTGGTCATACCGGCAGCTTCCCTCATCTTCCGGAGCTCCCGCGCCAGCCGACGGCGCCGGACGGTCGGTGACTGCCTCTCTCCCATGGGCGGAATCGTATCGGTCGACATAGCGGACATTCTCATCAATAGACGACACCCACTTGCTCTTATCAATTGATGAGATCACTATAGGTCTCAGGGCGCTCAAGGGCCTCGCCGCCCTCAAGGTCTGCGCCTACCGTCCTAACCTCTGTGGGGGCTCCCATGTCCGCCTCGTCCCGCACA
>NZ_ANBH01000388.1 GCF_000341185.1 Nocardiopsis chromatogenes YIM 90109 | reverse complement strand
GGGCCCGGGTTCACGCAGGTGAGCCCGGGCCTTCGTCATGTGCGCGGTGGGTGTGCCGGGCCGCATTGCACATTCATTGCACATGCGGCAGGGCGAGGCGGCTCAGGCGACCGCCCTCAGCCGGGCCTCATCCATGGCGTCCGCGACCTCGTCGAGGCGGTCAGGGAAGAGGTGGCCGTACCGGTCCAGGGTCATGGTGGCGGTCGCGTGCCCGAGCATCTGTTGGACCACCTTCACGTCCGCACCGGCCGCGATGGCGAGGGAGGCCGCCGTGTGCCGGAGCTTGTGCGGCGTGAGCCCCAGTCCGTCGAGCTTGGCCGCATTCAGGGCCTTGTCGAACTCGCGGTTGCGCCAGTTCCGGATCCGGAGCGGGTGGCCTCGTGCAGTGGTGAACACCAGGGCGTTCTTCGACCGACCCTCTACGAGCGGCCTCAGGTACGGAACGATCGACGCCGGGAGCGGCACGGTCCGCGGCTTGCCCGTCTTGGGGAGCTGCTCAAGCAAGTCCCCCTTCACCTCGGAGAAGGCCACTGAGACGCGGACGCGGCGGTGGTCAAGGTCGATGCGTCCCACGCGCAGTGCGGCCGCCTCGTTCCACCTGAGGCCCGTGTAGGCAAGGAGCAGGATCAGCGCCCGGTTCACCTTGGACGCGGCAGTCATCTGTTGGTAGCGGGTACGCAGGGACCCCGCGCATGTCGCGAGCCGATCCACTTGCACGTGATCGAGGTACACGTGTTCCGCATCACTCCGCTTGGGGAGCGGTACAGCCTTTGCCGGATTGATCGGGATGCGCCGGGGCACGCACCAGGCGAGCACCATGGACAGCAGCGCGTGAGCGTGCCTTGTCTGGGAAGCGCCGAGGTTGCTCCCTCCCTCGTCCCTCGGTTTTTGGAGCGCAGCGACCCAGACAGCAACGTCCTCGTTGTGAATCGCGTTCAGCGGTACGTCACCCCAGCGGGGGAGAACGTGGTTGTCGAGCAGTCCGCGATACTTCCACCAGGTCGACTTGGCGATGTCGGTGCGCGTCGCCAGCCACTTCTCGGCGATCTCGTTGAGCAGGACCTTGCCCGCGGAGGGGTCTCGGTAGGTCCCGTCACGGAGCTGCGCCTCTATCTCGTTCTGCTTGTTCTCGGCGTCCGGCTTCTTCTTGAAGGTGCCCGCGCTCTTCTGGTTTCCGGCGGGGTCGTAGTAGCGGACCAGCCAGCGGCCCGGAGGTGTGCGCTTGGCCGCCTTGGCCTTGGCCACGGCTTCCCGGTACGCCTTGTCCTTGTTCCTGTCATAGACCCAGGCCCTAGCCATGGATGCCGTTCCTCCTGTTCGTCATGGCTGGGCCTGGACCCAGGCGTGGACCTCGTCGGGGACGTAGCGCACGTACCGGCCGACGCGGTGGGAGGGCGGGCCGGTCTCCTGGTAGCGCCACTGGTAGAGCGTCTTTGCCGGGACCCCGAGGAAGGCGGCGGCATCGGCCACCGTCCACAGCCGCTCCGAGCGGCGCTGTCGGGGCACGTCGAGCGTCGCGGTCATGCGGCCCTTTCTCCGGTTGCCGAGAGATTCGGGGAGCGTGCGGCGTCGAGGCGGGCGCGGCGTTTGAGGGTCTCGCCGACCGCGCGGAGCAGGCGGTGTTCGCGGGGCGGCACGTCCGGGTCGGTGGGGCGGGCGAGTTCCCAGGCGAAGGACCCGTTGACCAGGGGCACGCCCCCGCCGGCGTTTTCGGAGTCGGGGGCGTCGGGGTCGACGCCGAGCTGTTCGAGCACCCAGGCCAGGCGGTCGGCTTTGTGGTCGGCGAGGGTCTTGTTCGACCACTTCCGGGACACCAGCACGCGCCGTCCCGCATATCCCAGGTGTTCGCGCCGGTGGGCCTTGGAGCGGCAGAACCCGGGCACCATGCCCTCTTTCGCCCTGTCGGGTTGGACGCCGTAGCGCAGCCAGTTCGCACAGCGCGGCGAGCAGGGTTCGTAGCGCAGGGCCTCCACCAGGCGGTCAACGTGGGCCTCCTGGGCGGGGGTGTCCACGGTGTGGCATTCGGCGATGTCCTTGGTCAGGTACTTGGCCAGGTAGCGCACGCACCGGTCCGCATCCTCCGTGCCCGCCACGACCCCCTTCGCATCGACCTGGGAGCCGAACCGGACCACGTGGTGCGGCTCCGCGGCGGGATCCTCGTCCAGAGCATCGAGGGCCTCGGCCCAGGTGGGCAGGACCTCGCCGGTGGCCGGGTCGCAGTAGTTGCCGGTCGCCTCGTCCCACACCGGCACGTCGGGCCCCTCGTAGACCGCCTCGTCGGCGGGCGGCCACCACACCTGGTGATAGGTCGCCGCGGCCACCTGGCGCAGCTCCGCACGCGGGAGCGTGCCCCTGACGGCCATGTGGACGTGCGGAGCCAAGCGCCGTTGGGGCTCCACGGAGGCGAAGTACTGCACGTCGAACCCGGCCACCCGGCGCAGGTTCTGCACGAACCGGTCCACCAGCTTGGAGAAGTGCAGCGCGTCGCGCGCGGCCCGCCGGTAGTCGTAGGTCGCCGGGTCGACCGGGGTCCCGTCCGAGCGCACCCGCCCGTAGGAGTCCAGCGTCAGCGTGAGGAACATGGAGGGGCGGAAGACCTTGCCCGAGGCGGGGTCGGTGAAGGCCCGCCCCAGCGTGGAGCGCTTCATCTGCCTCTTGGGCAGGTCCGGGGCATCCTGGCGCCGCCGGGTGGACCGCGCCCGCCGGGGCTTGTCCGAGGACGAGGCCGGGGTGACCGAACCACGTAGCCCGGAGGCGGTGATCTCCTCGTCGAGGTCGGCGATCGCCGCGTCCAGGGCGGCCAGTTCCTCCGCCGAGGCGCCTCCCTCGTCGGCCAGGCGCTCCCGTTCGGCCGTCACCACGGCCCGCTTGGCCACCCAGTCCTGTTGGACCTCGGTGGGATTGTCGGGGGCGGGTTCGGGCTCTTCGGTGAGGTGCCAGCCCTCTTCGCACTGCGAGCGCCGCATGGACCGCTTGCGCTTGGCGCAGGCCGGGCAGCGCGAGGCCAGCGTGGTCCCACAGGGAACGTCGATCACCTCGGAGACGCCCGTGGCGATGTCGGTCCGCCGCAGGGACACGGGGCGGATGCACACGCCCTTGTCGGCGGCGATCTGCTCTGCCACCTCCCGGGCCAGGGGCTGGGCCATGCGCTCTGCCCGCGTGGACTTCCCGGTCACGGTCGGCATCAGCCCTCACCCTCCCCACCGGTCTCGCCGTTGGCGGTCATGGTGTCGATGTCCTCGTCCGAGACGTAGGCGGCCCGCACCCGGGCGGGGATCTTGGAGCCCTCCAGCCGGACGAACGCGGTCCCCGGGGCGGACGGGTCGATCAGGTGCGCATCAGCACCCCGGTCCCGGGCGTCGGGGCCGAGCACCATGTCGACTTGGGACGCCTCGTCCAGGCGCAGGGCGACCTTGTCGGGGAACAGATTGCGCAGGTTCATGACCTCCTTGCGCGGATCCTGCAACGCGGCGACGACCGCGAAGCCGACCGAGCGGCCCTGCGAAGTCAGGGTGGCCATGGCGTTCTCGGCGCGGCGCCGCACGTCCCGGTCGGGGTGGTAGGCGGTCAGGAACGCCACCTCGTCCAGAAGAACAACCTCGAACGGGTCATCGAGGCCGGGCACGTGCGAGCGCACCAGGCCCGCATAGCGCTCAGCCCGCGCCTGCATGTCGGCCACGGCCTCTTCCAGCAGCTCCACGCACGCCACACCCTCATCGGCGTACCGGTGGAAGAGCGAACGGCCGTAGGACAGCTCCATCCGCTTGGGATCCACCGCCCGCACCCGGACCAGGCCCGCTTGGATCGCGGGGAGCATCGCGCGCACCGCCGACCAGATGATCGACCCCTTGCCCGCGCCGGTGACTCCGGCGACCAGGACGTGTGTGCCGTGAAGGCGCATGGTCCAGGTGCGGCCGTCCTCGCACCGCCCCATGGGAAGTGCGGCCAGGTCGACGGCATCCGCGTTGTCCGGGACGGGGAGCGCGGGGATGGGGTCGGCGAGCATGTCCCGGCGCGGGAACTCCAAGACCACGTCCAGCGGCCCCAGCACCTCCACCCGGCAGGCCGGGGCCTGGAAACCGTGCGCGAGCTGGGGAGTGCGCTCCTCGAAGTCGGACGGGGCCGTGCCGGGCACGAGCTTGACCCGCACCCGGTCGGCCCACTCGCTGCAGGCCACCGAGCGGATCCGCGGGAGGTACTGGCGCTCCAAGTACGACTCGGCTAGCCCCGAGACGACAAGGACGGGTTGCCAGTGCCGCCGGTACACCCACACACCCCGCACCAGGCCCAGCGCCCGCAGGGAGACCCAGCGGCGGAACGAGACGGGGTGCCAGTGGCGCCAGGCCAGCCCGCCGACGACGGAGACCGTGCACACCAGGGCGGGACCGATCCAGCCCAGGACCCACCAGGAGCCGACCAGCACGGCCGCCGAGGCGACCGAGAGCGGGTAGCGCACCGGCAGCGCGGCCAGGAACGCCAGCAGGCGCCAGGCCCACCGGCCGAGGATGAAGGCGGCCGGTGTCTCCACCACCGGGGTGGTGAAGCGGACCGCGTGCGCGGGGACGGGGGTGGTGTGCTGGACCTGGGAGGCCCCGTTGCCCTTACCGCCCAGCATCAGTGCTCACCCCCGGTCCGCAGAACGTAGGACTCGGCCAGGGCCTCAGCGCGGGACGCGGCCAGCTCGGCACGGGCGGCGGCCAGGTCGGCACGAGCAGCCGCGGCCGTGGCCCGGGTTTCGGGGTCGCGGGTGTTGGTCGCCATGCGCCCGAGAAGGGATGCCTTCCAGGCCAGGATGTCTACGCGGGACGCCGCCGAGGCGGCCGGAGTGGCCGGGACCGAGCGGTGCTCGTGGAGCGTGGCAAGGAAGTCGGCGATCTCCCGGGCCGACACGCGTTCGGGCTGGTCTGCCATGATGAACACACACCTCTTCTGAAAGTTGGTAGCTGTCGGAGGGGTTGAAGGGGCGGCCGAAGGTGTTGGCGCACCAGGCCGCCCCGCTACACGTACGGGCTCCTTAGCGGCCCGCGTGCAGGCGTTCGAGGGCATCGGCGAACGCAGCGGCCGCGTCGGCCAGCTCCCGGGCAACGGCCACCTCATCGGCACTCACCGAGGCCGCATCCTCAGGTCCGAGCTGGAACACCAGCCCCCGACCACCCATCACCAGACACATCCGCTGGGACAGGGCCGGGGCCAGGTCCGCATCCAGGTGGGCGCTCACGACCGTGAATGCCATCACTCGCCGCCCTTCGCAGCGGAGGCAGACGAGGCCGGGGCCTTCTGACGCCCACCGCCGCCCGGGGCCCGCATCCCGCGCGCCCGCAGCGAGTAGGCCACCCGCGGGCGCCGCCCGTTGTCGTCCACGTAGGGCATGACCGCCATGTCCTCGAACTCCACCGGGCGGAACGGCAGACCGGCCGCCTCGTCGGGAAGCACCGGGCACACCTGCGCGGGGATCTTGACCTTCACGGACTTGGCCTTGCCCCGCGCCTCCGGGTCGGCATCGATCACGTCCACCGCCCACAAGGGCAGCCCGGTGTTCTTGTCGAGCTGGGGACGCTTGGTCTCGAAGTCGGTGATGGCCTCCACCCCGAGGGCGAAGGCGCCGTGGGGGAACACCGTCCCGAACTCCACCGGGATCGCACCCTGAATCGCCATGAGTAACACTCCAGTTCTGTTTCGTCCTACGTCAGACGACCTCCGTTGCGGCCGACGAGCAGCCGTTCAACCGAAGATCGATACATGTCTAACATGTATCGAAGACGATTGCCAAGGGATCCGGACGGGCCCTCGTCGGGAAGCTCGGATCCCCCGGTGCCGCCGGGGTCGTGCTGACGGTTACGACGATCCCGCGCAGAGGCCGGACGGGATCACTACATGGCTGGACGTGTTCAGGACGTCCCGATAATGTGAGCGCGTCCTTAGACGTCCTGCGAGCCCCCGGGGTACATGCCGAACGAGAGGTTGCGCGCCGCGCTACTGAAACGCGGAGTCACACCAGCCGAGGTGGCCGAAGCGGTCGGTGTCGACGCTAAGAGCGTTGAGCGCTGGGTCACGCTGGGGCGCACGCCCTACCGCAAGCACCGCTATGCGACCGCGGCGTTCCTCGAAGCGGATGAGACCTATCTCTGGCCGAAGGCGCTCACCCCAGAGCAGAGCAAGGCCGCTTCCGACAGCGAGATCGTGGAGATCCACCCGCACCGGTGGAGCGTTCCGGCGGATGCCTGGAAGCGCCTCTTCGAGTCCGCGCAGGAAGAGATCTCCGTCCTCGTCTACAGCGGGTTCTTCCTCGCCGACGACCCCAGCATGCTCAAGATGCTCGCGGCCAAGGCCAAGTCCGGGGTTCGACTGCGCGTGCTACTCGGCGACCCGGAGTCCGAGGCCGTCTTCCAGCGGGGCGAGGACGAGGGCATCGGCGGGGAGCTGATGGCGTCCAAGATCAGGAACGTCATCCTGATGTACAAGCAGGTCCGTGCTGTCGAGGGCACTGAATTCCGCCTTCACGACACGATCCTCTACAACTCCCTGTACCGGGCCGATGACCAGCTACTGGTCAACACGCACCTGTATGGAACTATGGCGGCCGAGGCGCCCGTTTTCCACCTGCGCAAGATTCCGGGCGGGGAGATGATGGCGACCTACCTGGAGAGCTTCGAGAAGGTCTGGGACGGGGCGCGTCCCCTCGACTGAAGGAGGGCCCGTGGGCAGGCGGATCGACTACTACGACGACCCCGAGGCGCCGCAGGCCAACAGCCGCGTTCCCTCGGTGAACGTGTTCGTGGTCAACGAGCGCGACGAAGTCCTCATGATCCGCCGGACCGACAACGGCAACTGGGCCGTACCCGGGGGCGCGATCGACCTGGGGGAGTCCGTGCCCCAGGCCGCCGTCAGGGAGACCGAGGAGGAGTCCGGGGTCACCTGCGAGATCACCGGCATCGTGGGCACTTACAGTGACCCGAAGCACATCGTGTACTACACGAGTGACGGGGAGGCCCGCCAGGAGTTCTCCATCGCGCTCACGGCCCGCCCCGTCTCAGGCGAGCCGCGTACCAGCGACGAATCCAAGGAAGTCCTCTGGCTCCCGAAGGACAAGCTCGCCGAGCTGACCATGGACCGGTCCATGCGCCTGCGCATCGACCACTTCCTCCAAGGCGGACCCACCCACATCGGATGAGGTCAGCCGACCTCCGCCAACCGCTTCTCGACAGCCCGCACCGCGGCCGTCAGCTCCGGCGACGAGCGGGTGATGGAGCGGTGCACGATGTCACCCGGCTTGTAGCGCTCCAGGATCTCTGATAGCCGACGCTCAACCGGAAGGTGAGTGCCGTCCGGACCGGTCGTCATGTCCGCGTAGGTGATCGCTTCCAACAGGTGGGCCGGGGGCGGGTCGAATGCCTCATCGAGTTCTTCGTACAGGCCGCGTTCCTCTGCCTCCACGGTCGCCCCGGAGTGGTAGGCGACGATGGAGCACAAGCCCTCGTCTGCGTTGATAAGGCGCAGGTAGCGGGCACCGTCGAGCGGATGAAAGCCGGTGAGGCGAAGGTCTGCGCTGTACTCATGGAGGGTCGGGGAGTATCCGATGTCGTGGAGCCAGGCGGCGGCCTCCAGAAGCTCCGCCTCGTCTCCCAGCACCTCGTTCAGCGATCGGGCTTGTTCGGCCACGCCTTGGGTGTGCGCCCAGCGGCGGGGCAACGGCTGTTCGAGCAGTTCGCGCGCGAGTTCCCGCGCCATGTGAACATGTCCCACATGTAGCAGGCTAGCTCGCGGCCGTTCCCGACTCTCTGACGAACCGTCCCTTGCCATGGATCGCGACGACGAGCCCGGTCCCCTCCAGATCCGACAGGGCTTGCCGCGCGGTCCCCCGGGAGACGCCGTACTCTCGCACGATCGCGGCCTCACTGGGCAGCGCATCCCCCGGAGCCAGAGCGCCACTGGTGATCTGCTCCCGAAGGTCGGCGGCGATCCTCCTGTACTGCGCAGGAGGAGTGTCGGTGACCCCGCCTCCCTGTTCCTCCGGCGAGCAGACGACACGCCCGGTCCCCGGGACGGACTTGATGAGCCCATCGGCTT
The DNA here is from genome assembly GCF_000341185.1 of Nocardiopsis chromatogenes YIM 90109. Classification (GTDB taxonomy): domain Bacteria; phylum Actinomycetota; class Actinomycetes; order Streptosporangiales; family Streptosporangiaceae; genus Nocardiopsis_A; species Nocardiopsis_A chromatogenes. Next base: position 2,322 of record NZ_ANBH01000388.1, on the reverse strand, counting down.
CAAGCAAGGCCAGCGCGCGGCGAACCGTCGTGCGTGCGACCCCGAACTCTTGCCCTACAGCAGCTTCGGAAGGGACAGCGTCGCCCGGAGCCAGGTCGCCACCGGTGATGCGACCGCGGAGCGCGTCCGCGATCTGGTGGTAGGTCCCCCAAGGGGTCGCATGCGGGCTCAAGCACGTTCCTCCGGTCCAGGCGATCACGGTTGCAAGAAAACTTTCATGCAAGCTAGCAAGCTAGGTACCTAGGTGCCCATGTCGACCGCGTGACCGGCGCCCGCCGACTGGGGAAGGTCGGGCGCCGGTCAGCGGCCAGCCCTCACCCCTCCTGAGGGCCGTCTTGATGTCCCCCGCGTCGCAGCAACTCTGCTCTCCCCGCCCCCGCAGGAGGGTGCTCAAGCTCGCGGACGAACATCTCCACGTCCTCTTGGATCAGGGTGGGGGCGTGCTGAGCGGTGTAGTCATGCGCCGTGGCGATCCACAGCCGGGCGGTACGCCGGATGGACCACCGGTCCTTGTAGTACTCACGCAGGATCCGCAGGAGCGGATCCGGGTCGACGTCGGTCCTCACGCCACCACCGCCTCCATGCGAGACATGTCGAGAAGGACGGCAAGGCCGAGACGGCTCCGATCGACGCGTTCCGTCTCCCGGCGCCGTTCGGCCTCCAGCACGTAGGGACGGACCATCCTCGCCAGGGGCGCCACCGGGTACTCCGGCGGCGACGGCGTGAACGGGGTGACCGCATACGGCCTCAGCCGAGGAGGCCGCCCGTCAGGGGAATTGCGCGTCCAGGCCCGCGCGATAAGGTTCCGCATGTTCCGCCTGCTCCGATCAGGTGTGAACCATGCCCCCGGAGTGTCAGCAGCACTCGCGGGGGTCTTTGCTACCTGGGGCGACGATCCTCGGAGCAGGTGGACATGTGTACCACGTATCGGACATCTTGAGGGACGTCTAGGGACGTCTTCTGTTATCGTCGGGGTCCCGCATCCCGGAGGGCGCCGACGTGAACACCGCACTGCGCGAGGCAATGGCCGCGTCCCAACTCACGGACACCGACGTGGCCGCACACCTCGGAGTCGACCCCAAGACCGTGCGCAGGTGGATGACCGGACAGCGCCCCTACCCCCGCCATCGGTGGGCAGTGGCCGACCTCTTGGGAGTCGCGGAAGCCGACCTGTGGCCCGACGAGGAGCCGTCTCCCACTCCTCCGCCATCACCGCACGCGCAGCGCGTGTACCCGCACCGTTGGCAGGTCCCGCGCGAGGTCTGGCACGACCTGTTCGCCAGTGCGGAGCGAGAGATCGGGATCCTCGTCTACAGCGGCCTGTTCCTCGCCGACGACGCGGGTATGCACAAGGTCTTGGCCGAGCAGGCCCAGCGCGGCGCAAGCGTTCGCATCCTTCTCGGCGACCCGGAGTCCCAGCACATACAGCGCCGAGGTGAAGACGAGGGCGTAGGGGACGCCTTGGCCTCCAGGGCGCGGAACGCGCTCCTACTCTTCAAGCCGCTCTGCGACCTTCAGGGAATCGAGATCCGGCTTCACTCCACCGTGCTCTACAGCTCCCTGTTCTTCACGGAGAAACGCGTCCTCGCGAATCAGCATCTCCACGGACTCCCTGCCGCAAAGTCGCCCGTGGTGGTGGTCGACCGAGCCACGTCGCCTGACATGGCGGAGACCTACGTACGCAGCTTCGAACTCATCTGGCAAGAGGCCAAGCCCGCCACCCGGTAGGGGCAAAGCGCCACCGTTGCCGAATTGGGCTGTATGGGATCAAGGGCGACGGCGCTCCCGCGCCGTCGCGGCCTTCCCGCTCTGCGGGCTGGGGCTGCGGGCTGCCGCCCGGTCCCCAGCCCGCGACCGGTCGGCCGGAGCCACTGGGGCGCCGTGGCCGCTCTCGTCACCGCCTCAACACACGGCGCGCCGTCGCCCCCACGGCAGGCGGGAAGTGGTCACGGCCGAGTGCCGACACCACGTCTCGGGCCAAGGGCGTGTGGAACCAGGGGGCTCCCGCCCCCGTGGACCCCCGGATCCCGGAGCACCCGCTTGCGCGATGCGGCTCTGTCTGTGGTCCGGACCGAACGCGCAATCGGGCACTCCGGCCCGTTCCCGTGGTCGCCCGCCGCCGGGGCGTGCCGCCGGGACTGACCAGGTGAGACGTCGCCCCTCCATTGCACATTCATTGCACATGCCGTCAGGAGAGGGCGAGGAACCCTGAGAACCGGCCAGCACTCGGACCCCAGGTAGAGACGCTAGGGAAGCGAGATCCTCACGCCACAGAGACGGCCGGATAGAGCAACCTTCCGTGGGTTCAAATCCCACCTCCAC
>NZ_ANBH01000387.1 GCF_000341185.1 Nocardiopsis chromatogenes YIM 90109 | reverse complement strand
TCCGGCGAGCCGTCCGTGGCCGTCGCCGGCTGACCCTTTCGGGGACTTCCCGCCGTCCGTCCGGCGTTGCATCGGGGCGGGGCGCCCAACGGCGCCCCGCCCCTTCGCGTGTCCGAGGTCGGATGCCGGGCATCCGTTGTGCATATTCGGACATCCACGCCACAGAGGTGCGTGACAGAGGTCATTGCGGGCAAATTTGTGAGTTGACCCACACATGACGGCGTTTCATTGCACCACACCGCAAAGAACTCGGGGCTTCCCGGTCGAACCTGCAACGTTCGATGGTTCTGTAGCCCAGGTAACATCGCTACTGTTGCCGAGGCGCGTTTCCCCCTGTTCAGGGTCCGTACGGATCCGCTTCCCGAGCGCGCCCGGAATCTGTCGCCTGACATCCCCCGAGGAGACCCTGGTGGTTGAGGAGAAGACGGTCGGCGCCCCCGCGCCGGCGGCGCCGCGAAGGACGGTGAAGCAGCGGCTGACGCGGCGCAAGCCGGTGGAGCGGCTCACCGAGGAGGCCGGCCACGGCGAGGGCGGCAGCCTGCGCCGCACCATGGGGCTGCCCCAGCTCACCATGATCAGCATCGGCGCCACCCTGGGCACCGGCATCTTCGTCGTCCTCGGCGAGGCGGTCCCGGTGGCCGGGCCCGCCGTGGTGCTCTCGTTCGTGATCGCCGGGGTCACCGCGCTGTTCTCCGCGCTGGCCTACGCCGAGCTGGCCGGGATGATCCCGGCGTCCGGGTCGGCCTACTCCTACTCCTACGCCACCATGGGCGAGCTGGTCGCCTGGGTCTGCGGCTGGTGCCTGATGCTCACCTACGGGGTGTCGGTGGCCGCGGTCGCCGTCGGCTGGGGCGAGTACATCAACGAGCTGCTGCGCCTGGTGACCGGGGCGAGCCTGCCGGCCGCGCTGACCCAGCCCCCCGGCGCCGACGGCGGCATCGTGAACATCCCGGCCGCCGTGGTGGTGGTGCTGGCCATGGTCGCCCTCATCGGCGGCGTTCGGGAGAGCGCCTGGCTCAACGGCGCCATGGTGGTCGTCAAGGTCGCCGTGATGGTCATGTTCGTGGCGATCGCCGCCACCGCCGTGCAGGACGGCAACTTCGCCCCCTTCATGCCGCTGGGCATGGCCGGGGTGAGCGCGGCCGGGGCGACGCTGTTCTTCTCCTACATCGGCTTCGACGCCGCCTCCACCGCGGGCGAGGAGGCCAAGGACCCCCAGCGGGACCTGCCGCGGGCGATCATGCTCTCGCTGATCATCGTCACCGCGATCTACTGCCTGGTCGCCTTCGTCGCGGTGGGCGCCATGCCCTGGACGGACTTCCAGGACACCGAGGCGAGCCTGGCGCACATCCTGACCGTGGTGACCGGCACCCCGATCTGGTCGGTGGTCTTCGCGATCGGCGCCGTCATCGCCATCGCCAGCGTGGTGCTGGTGGTGCTCTACGGGCAGACCCGCATCCTGTTCGCGATGTCCCGCGACGGGCTGATCCCCAAGGTCTTCTCCAAGCTGGACAAGCGCGGGAACCCGACGGCCAACATCCTGATCCTGTCGGCGGCCATCGCGGTGCTGGCGGCCGTGGTCCCGCTGGGCCACCTGGCCGACGCGACCAGCATCGGCACCCTGTTCGCCTTCGGCCTGGTGAACGTCGCGGTCATCGTCCTGCGCAAGCGGCGCCCGGACCTGAAGCGCCGCTTCACGATGCCGCTGGCGCCGCTGACCCCGGTGCTGGGCGTGCTGTCCTGCGCCTACCTGATGCTCAGCATGGGAGTGGCGACCTGGGTGACCTTCGGCGTGTGGATGGTCGTGGGCCTGGCGGTCTACTTCGGCTACTCGATGCGCCGCTCCACCCTGGAGACCGCCCCGGAGACGGCCGGGGCCTGATCCGGGCCGCCTCTGGAGCGACGCTGAGGGGCCGCGCCGCCGACGGCGGCACGGCCCCTCTCATGCTTTCAGCCTCAGGAGGCGAAGACCTCGTCGGCGCTGTCAGCGGTGACGGCCCGCGTCGTCCAGCGAAGCAGAAGGGCGGGGTCGTCGCAGGCGGCGATGCGCTCGTGGTGCTCATCGGTCAATGCGAACCCGCGGGCGTCCAGGACTGCCAGAAGCGATTCGGCTTCACCCTTGGTCTTGCCCTCTCGGAACCCGGACTCGCGGTGGCGTCGGGCGAACTCGGTCTTGAACGTGTAGGTTCCGGACGTCATCAAGGCCTCCCAGTGAGCACGGGCCGCCTCTGACAGCCCGTTGACCACGTAGTCATTGTAGATGGGGAACCGGTCCTCGGGCAGCGCCGACAGGGCCTCGGCAAAGGCTGTCAGGACCGCGAGCCCTTCGTTGTCGCCCCCATGGGCCAGGGCGGACAGTGCCGAGAGCTCCGGCTGCTCCCGGGCCCGTGCCGGATCGGTGACGACCGGAATCTCGGTCGGCCCGACGACGAGGGGCCGGAGCGCGTACTCGGGGTGTCCGGTGTCGATGGGGAAGCGCGCCCAATCCGCGGTCGCGGAGTCGGGGCATAGCACCATGAGCGCCGTCGGGCATTCCAACCGGGCGCGGACCGTCGAGTGGTACACCGGCCATGAGAAGCGCTTGCGCTGGTCGGGCTTGCGCTGGACCTCGAACACCACGGCGAAGACGTCCCGGTCACCGTCCTCACTGAAGCACACCACCGCGTCGCCCCGGTAGTCCTTGGGTGCCAGGTCGGCGCAGTCGCCGGAGACGGTCCGCGCGGTGTCGTGGTCGGGGATCTTGAAGTCGTAGGCCTCCTCCAGGAGCACGGCGGTCATCTCGGGGTTGTTGCGGACGAACTCAAGGGGGAGCTCGTGCTCTGCGCTGGGCATGGAAAGGAAGCTAACGCTCAGCGAGTGGACATGTGCACGTTGTTCGGGATCGGCGGTGAAACGTGCGGCCCGTTACCCCTCCCGCAGTCCCATCGCCCCGGTGAGCTCGTCGCTGACGTAGACGTCGTCGTGTGCCTTCAGGAGTGCGGCATAGGCGGGGGCGCGAGGCAGGTCCCGGGCGCCGTCGGCGGAGGCGGCGGGCGCCGGTGCGATGAGCGCGGCTGCGAGCGCGGTGATGAGTGCGGCGGCGGGGAGGACGGCTTTCCGGGGCAAGAACGGTCCCATCGGTGTGCGGGGTGAGCGGGTCAGGGGGACGGGAGCGGTTCGCCGCCCTGGGAGGGGGCCGTGTTCAGGAGGCCGTGGACGGTTTCGTCGTAGTCCCCGACCTTCTCGGTGCTGAAGACCTCCCTGACGGTGTGCCGGGTGCGGTCGTTCAGGGTGAGCTCTACCCGCAGTCCGAGCCGGGCTGGGGGCCACGCCACCGTGGCGAGGTCCTCCGCGTGGATCCGCCGGACCCCGGGGCGGGCGAGCAGCTCCGCGGGCCCGTCGATCTTTCGCAGGGTCCGGAGCAGGCGCGGACGGGGCTTTCCGACCGCAGGACGGCGACAGGGAACGACGATCAGCGCGTCCCTGGTGGCGTAGATGTCGCACGGGCGCCGGTCGACGGAGACCGGCCCGGCCGCGCCCCGGATCACGGCACGCGATGCCGCGTCGGCCCCGGCCTCGTTCGTCGCGGAGGATGCATCGACACCGAGGCCGCCGAGCCGGTCGAGTGCCTCTTCCACGGCGTCGAGGGGGCCGCCGAGGCAGGCCGTCGCGAAGGCCTCGCAGGCGGCGTCGGTGTCCTCGACCGTGACGGGGGAGTCGGGCGCCGCGACCATTCGGGCCGGAGGGGTGAGCGTCCAGTCATGACGGAAGGCGACGGTCCCCGAGTCCACAGCGGCGACGACCGCCATGGCGCGCAATGCCGCACGGGTGGCTCCGGAATCCGCCAAGGTCTCGGCGAAGTCGTCGGGGGCGAGTCGGAAGTCGCTGCGGATGTCGTCCATGGACGGGGACGGTGTTCCCAGGGCGCGGGCCAGGGCGCGGTAGCCGACGGCCGCTTGGCGGCGCAGTTCGCGCACGCGGACCTGGGAAGTGAACTCGTCCCAGGTCACCCGGGGGCTGTCGGGGGAGAAGAAGTCCGACTCGGCGTCGGCGGCGATCGCCGGGAAGCCGGTGACCGCTTCGCGCGCGGGGCGGTCGCCGTCTTCCGGGGCCGGGAACTCGGCCGGGCCCAAGGCGGTGCGGCGCTCGGCGGCCCCCGGTGTCGGGTCCCCGGACGGCGGCTCGACCGGCTCGGCGTCCTCGGTCAGCTCCTCGCCGTTCTCGGACAGGGCGCTGGCGAAGGCCGTGCTCACGTCCTGGGGAACGGGTTCGCCCGGGTCGATGTCGCCCAGGTAGGCGCTGTCGAAGACGTCGAAGGCGTGCTCGATGACGGGGAAGCGGTCGATGAGCGCGAGAGCGTTCGCCGTGCCCGCCTCCCGGGCGGCGAACGCGTCGGCGTCCAGCGCCACACGGCGGCTGTGCGGGAGCTGGACGGCGAGCAGCAGCCGCGCGTAGGGCCACATGAGCAGCAGGGAGATGCCCGACCCGCCCGATCCGGTCCTGCGCATCAGGTCGTGCAGTGCGCGAAGCGACCGGTGGCAGTACGCCTCCATTCCGGGGACCTGCGGGGACTCCTCGGCAAGGGCCCGCGCGACGGCGGCGCGCATCTCACCGCGTGTGGCGACCGCCATCAGCGGCGCACCGACGGCCAGGCACCGCTCGCCGCGGACCAAGCCGGCCAAGCGGAACCGCTCGTCCATCTGCACGGTGGTGTGGATGCCGATCCGGACGGTGTCGGGCGGGGGAGCACCGAGGCGCCGGGCGATGGCGCGCACCTCCGCCCACAGGTCGGGGGCATCGGCCTCGCCCACCGCGCGGCCGGGGATGCGCGGACCGGACGCGATGAGGGCCGGCAGCATGCTCCACAGCAGGCCGACCGCGATGGCGAGGCCCACGTAGACGTTGCCCGCGGCCCACAGTGCCGCGACCGCGATGCCGGAGAGCAGGAACGGGTACAGGACGATGCCGGGGAAGAGCAGGGCGCTGAGGTAGGGACGGGATCTGGGCACGGGGCGGCTCCGGTGGTGCGCGAGGGTGTCATCGAAAGGCGGGTCAGGGACGGCAGGGCAGGAGGGGCATGCGGCACGGTCTCGGCCGTGCTGCGCACGTGGGCGGGGGAGGGGGCGGGGCCGGCGGGAGCGCTCCGGGCCGTCAGGCAGTGCGGTCGGCCCTGTCCCCGGCGGTCGCCCTCCTGCTGCGCGGGCCCTGGAGCGCCACCACCCCTGCGGCCGCGGCGATCGCACCGACGGCGGCGAGTCCTGCCAGGGCGGCGCCGGTGGTCGGGGGCCGGGAGTCGCCGAGGGGCGGCGGCGAGGGGGCCGCGGCGGCCGATGCGGCGGCGCCGGCGGCGGTGAAGGGGCGTCGGGGGATGTGCACGGCGGAGGCCTTTCCAACACGGTCACCTGGGAGTGCGCCCTGGCGGCGTCCCGGCCGTCCGCTCCGGCCCGGGAAGATCCCAGCGGTCCGGACCGACGCTAGGGACGCGACATGAAGCCGACATAACGGCCATAACTATTCGATTGCCGCATTGGCCGGGTGCGGACACAGGATTCTCAGGCAGGCGAGAGCGGGTCTGGGAGTCCTCGCATGAGCCCTGGTCGGGCAGGGGTGTCGAATACAGGAAGGTTTTCTGGTGGTGTGCATCACAGTGAACCGTGTTCGGTCAGGTGGTGTGCGGTCGCCGCCTCCGCCCCCGGGTTGCCCGCCCTGGTGGGGTGTGTGGATGCCCGCACGGGCGATGTGCAACAAAGATGCATCTGTGCGCGAAAATGCGCACGATATCGCCGGTCTCCCCGCAATGAATCGTCGGATCAGTGTGTCTACAGTGGTGGCGGTGCTGTCGGACACAGCGGAAGGAGTGTGCATGCGGTCCACCGAACCCGCCCTCAGGGCCGCCCTGGACCAGGGGGCCGGGCGCAGCGGGGACGCCGACGACGGCCTCGCGCGGCTGGAGCGCGTCGCCCGCGCCGCCGCCGATGCCGGGGCGGACCTGCTCATCGGCTCCGAGTGCTCGCTCACCGGCTACAACCTGGGCGCCCGCACCGCCGAGCTGGCCGAACCGCTGGACGGGCCCATCGGCCGCAGCGCCGCGCGCATCGCCGCCGACGCCGGGATCGCCCTGGTGTACGGCCAGCCCGAGCGCGACGGGGGCGCCGTGTACAACACGGTGCGCCTGGTCGGTGCCGACGGCACGCCCCTCGCCGCCTACCGCAAGGCCCACCTCTTCGGCGACCTCGACCGGGACGCCTTCCGGCCCGGCTGCGAGGCGGTCGTCCAGGCCGAGCTGCGCGGCGTCCGGGTCGGCCTGCTGATCTGCTACGACGTGGAGTTCCCCGAGGCCGTCCGGGCCCACGCGCTGGCCGGGACCGAGCTGCTGGCCGTCCCCACCGCCCTCATGCACCCGCACACCGGGGTGGCCACCGCGCTGGTCCCCGTCCGCGCCATGGAGAGCCAGCTCTACCTGGCCTACGTCAACCGCTGCGACACCGAGGGCGCCCTCGACTACTGCGGCCTGAGCACCCTGGTCGCCCCGGACGGCACCGAGGCGGTGCGGGCCGGGGCCGGGGAGGAGCTGCTCGTCGCCGACCTGCACCGGTCGGCCCTGGAGGACGCCCGCGGCGCCACCACCTACCTGCGCGACCGCAGGCCCGACCTGTACGGCTCGCTCGCCGTCTGACGGGGGCGGCCGCCCTCCCCCGCGGCCCGGCCCGCACGCGCCCGCCGGGCGCCACAGCCACCACCTGTCCCGTTCCGAGGAGGATCCCCGCATGACGTCCGCCGTGCCCACCGCCGTTCCGGAGGAGCGCACCGAGCGCCGCCCGCTGACCATGTGCGGCCCCGACTTCCCCTTCGGCTACGACGCGTTCCTGGAGCACCCGGCCGGCCTGGGGGCGGTGCCGCCCGAGGCGCACGGCACCGAGGTCGCCGTCATCGGCGGCGGGCTGTCCGGGCTGGTCACCGCCTACGAGCTGATGAAGATGGGGCTGCGCCCCGTCGTCTACGAGGCCGACCGGCTCGGCGGCCGCCTGCGCACCGAGCGCTTCGACGGCGCCCCCGACGACGTGGTCGCCGAGATGGGCGCCATGCGCTTCCCGCCGTCCTCCACCTCGCTGTTCCACTACATCGACCGGGCGGGCCTGGGCACCGTGCCCTTCCCCAACCCGCTGGCGCCCTCCACGCCCAGCACCGTGGTCGACCTCAAGGGCGAGGCGCACTACGCGCGCACCACCGACGACCTGCCGGAGGTCTACCAGGAGGTCGCGCGGGCGTGGAACGCCACCCTGGAGGAGGGGGCGAAGCACACCGAGATGCAGCGGGCCATCCGCGAGCGCGACGTGCCCGCGATGAAGCGCATCTGGAACGAGATGGTCGAGCGCCTGGACAACCAGACGTTCTACGGGTTCCTGTGCGACTCCCCGGCCTTCGCCTCCTTCCGCCACCGGGAGATCTTCGGCCAGGTCGGGTTCGGCACCGGCGGCTGGGACACCGACTTCCCCAACTCCATCCTGGAGATCCTGCGCGTCACCTACACCGGCGCCGACGACGACCACCTGAGCATCGTCGGCGGCAGCGAGCAGCTGCCGCAGTGGCTGTGGGAGCACGCCCCCGACAAGCTCGTGCACTGGGACCAGGGCACCACCCTGTCCTCGCTGCACGGCGGGGCCCCGCGCCCGGGCGTGACCGCGCTGCGCCGCACCGCCGCCCCGGGCGACCCGGCGGGCAACATCACCGTCACCGACGCCGACGGCTCCATCCGCACCTACCGCGCAGCGGTGTTCACCGCGCAGAGCTGGATGCTGCTCAGCAAGATCGCCTGCGACGAGGACCTGCTGCCGATCGACCACTGGACCGCGATCGAGCGCACCCACTACATGGAGTCCTCCAAGCTGTTCGTGCCGGTGGACCGCCCGTTCTGGCGGGACACCGACCCGGCCACCGGTCGGGACGCGATGAGCATGACGCTCACCGACCGCATGACCCGCGGCACCTACCTGCTGGAGGGCGAGGGCGACGGCCCGGCGGCGATCTGCCTGTCCTACACCTGGTGCGACGACTCGCTGAAGTGGCTGCCGCTGTCGGCGCACGAGCGGATGGACGTCATGCTCAACTCGCTGGCGCAGGTCTACCCGGACGTCGACATCCGCTCGCACATCACCGGCGACCCGGTGACGGTGTCCTGGGAGGCCGAGCCGTACTTCATGGGCGCCTTCAAGGCCAACCTGCCCGGCCACTACCGCTACCAGCGGCGGCTGTTCACCCACTTCAAGCAGGACCGGCTGGACCCGCGCCACCGCGGCCTGTTCCTGGCCGGGGACGACATCTCCTGGACCGCCGGGTGGGCCGAGGGCGCGGTGCAGACCGCGCTGAACGCGGTGTGGGGCGTGATGAACCACTTCGGCGGTGCCACCGATCCGGCCAACCCCGGTCCGGGCGACGTCTTCGACGGGATCGCCCCGGTCGAGCTGCCCGAGGACTGACGAGGACTGACGAGGGCCGACCGGGGCCCCGGCCGCCGAGGCGGCCCGATACGGCGGCGGGCCGCCCCTGAACCGGGGGCGGCCCGGCGTGCGTGCCCGGGAGAGCGTCGGGGGTGGGCCCTCAGGCGGGGCGCTCCTCGGCGGACCCGGCCAGCATGGGCTGGTCGACCAGCCGCGACAGCACCAGGGTGCTCTTGGTCCGCACCACGAACGGCTCGGCGCAGATCCGCTCGATGGTCTCCTCCAGGTGCTGCATGTCCCGCGCCCGCACCTGCACCATCGCGTCGGCCTCGCCGGTCACCGTGCACGCCGAGGTGACCTCGGCGTAGCCCGCCATCCCGGCCCGGATCTCCGCCGGGGAGGTGCGGGGACGGCAGTACACCTCGATGAACGCCTCGGTGGTCCACCCGATCGAGGACGGCTCCAGCACGACGGTGAACCCGCGGACCGCGCCGGACTCGACCAGGCGGTCGACGCGGCGCTTGACCGCCGATGCCGACAGCCCCACGGCCGATCCGATGTCGGCGAAGCTCGCGCGCGCGTCGGCGCCGAGAATGGCGATGATCCGCTCATCGACCCGATCCAACCGCACTGCCCGCTCCTCACGTCCCGCCGGGCGCGACCGGGGCCCGGCCTGACCGATGCTACCCACCGGCACCGGAGCGCGGGTCCGCCGACCGGGGCGGATCGGCCGTGTCGCTTCGCCCCATCCGGCGCCGTGACAGGGATGATCGGGAGTATCACCGAGGGTGAGGGGTGTGCGGTGGGGGCGAAAGGTGTTCCCGCGGCCGTGCCGGCCGCGCTGCTGCTCGCGCTCGCGGCGCCCGCGCAGGGCGCGGGGGCCGCGGACGCGGAGGGGGACGGGGCCGGAGGGGAGCGCAGGGCCGTCCTGGAATGGGGGGCCTGCGACGACCTGACGGCCGAGAAGGTCGAGGAGACCGGTGCGGACTGCGCCGAACTGGAGGTCCCGCTGGAGACGGAGCGGTCCGACGGTGCGGATACGCGCGCGGCCGAGACCGTGCGCCTGGCCCTGTCCCGGGTCCCCGCGCGCGGCGCCGACGGCGAGGCGGCCGAGGCGTCGCGCGTCCTGCTGGTCAACCCGGGCGGCCCCGGCAGCGCCGGGCGCGAGTGGGCCCTGCGCATCGCCGAGCAGCTCCCCGACGACCTGCGCGAACAGTACGACGTGATCGGGTTCGACCCCAGGGGCGCCGGGGCGAGCAGCCCCGCCGTCACGTGCGACGGGTCCTACTTCGACCCCGTCCGGCCCGACACGGTGCCCGCGTCCCGCGCGGACGAGCGCGCGCTGCGGGAGCGGACCCGCGGCTACGCAGAGGCGTGCGGGGAGAGGAACGCCGGGCTGCTCGACCACATGCGGACCGAGGACAGCGCGCACGACATCGACCGCATCCGGCGCGCCCTGGGCGAGAACACCATCGACTACCTGGGGTACTCCTACGGCACTTACCTGGGTGCCGCATACGCGACGCTGTACCCCGAGCGCACCGGACGCCTGGTGCTCGACAGCGTCGTCCACCCCGGCCGCCCGTGGTACGAGAGCAATCTGCGGCAGAGCCGCGCTCTGGACGAGGCCCTGCGCAACTTCTTCGACTGGACCGGGCGGCACGACGACGTCTACGGCCTGGGCGCCGATGCCGACGCGGTCGAGAAGGCCTACTTCCGCGTGCGCGAGGAGCTGGCCGAGGAACCCGCCGGAGGCGTGGTGGGGCCCACCGAGTACGAGAACGCCTTCATGCCCGCGGCCTACGCCTCGGCGGTGTGGCCGCGCCTGGCCGAGGCGCTCTCCGACCACGTCTCGGGCGAGGACGGGGCGGCCCTGGTCGACGCGTCCGAGCGTTTCGGCGAGGGGCCCGACGACGAACCCGGGTACGCCGCCTACCTCGCCACCCAGTGCACCGATTCCCCGTGGCCGTCGGCGTGGCCCGTCTGGCGCGACGCCGCCGGGCGCTCCGCCGCGGAGGCGCCCGTCACCGGGTGGAACAACATCTGGTACAACGCGCCGTGTGCGACATGGCCGGCCGAGGCGGGCGCCTGGCTGAACGTCGGGGCCGCCGCCGGGGCCGAGAGGGGAGCCGGGGACCAGGGGCTGCTGCTGGTGCACGCCACCGAGGACGGCCCCACCCCCGTCGAAGGCGCCTACGCCCTGCGCGACCGGTTCCCCGGGGCGCGCCTGGTGATCGAGGACGGCGGCCTCAGCCACGGCGTCTCCCTGGCGGGGAACGCCTGCGTGGACGAGGCGGTCACCGGCTACCTGCGCGACGGAACGCTGCCCTATGACGCGGCCGGGCGCTCCGCGGACCTGGTCTGCGAGGCGGGTCCCGAGCCCGAGGCGAAGCTCCCGCAGAGCGCGGCCGAGATCGACCGGGAGGAGCGGGTGCGGCTGATCGGCCCCTAGACGAGTGATTCCGTAAAGATCGTGTGA
>NZ_ANBH01000386.1 GCF_000341185.1 Nocardiopsis chromatogenes YIM 90109 | reverse complement strand
CTGGTATCGCGATGAACGCGCACCCGCACCGCCTGTCGGGCCGCCCCGGCCGTCGAACAGCACACGGAGGGGGTCCCGACGACCGGGAAACCGGGCGAAGCGGTCACCAGGCCGGTATCAGCGGACCGGAACCCGCCTTCCGGACCCCGCAAGCACACCGGGAGGCATCCTGCGTCGTGGAATCGCCACTTCGAGGGCGATCAGGCGGCGATTCCACCGCACAGGATCACCACCCCCTCCCCGCGCGCCCTCTATGCCCGGTATGCGCCCCGGAGGGGCGCCCCCGGTGCCTGCCACACCGGCCCGGCGGCCGCCACGAGCGCGGGCGAGCACCGCCCACCCAGCCGCGCCGCCCACCCGGACCACGAGGAACCCGCCGCCCGGCAAGCAGGGCCCGGAAACCGCCCCGCTCACCCCGTCGCCGCCAAGAACAGCGACCATCCGCACGCCCGCCGCCCAGCAGCGCTACCGCAGGGCCCGCCGACCTTCTCCTGGTCGCCGCCCCTCCCTCACATTCCGGCGGCCCGCCGCCCGGCCGGGGCCCACGAGCGGGGTACCTGCCGTTCCGCCCTCCCGGGTCGCGAGGCGCCCCCGGGGCATCCATGGTGGTGAAATCCGCGCGAGACCACTGATCGGGCGGCGGTACCACCGCCCCGGATCACCGAACCCCCGTTGTGTTTCCGTTATGCCGGGAATGCGCGCCGGGAGGGGTGCGCCCCTCCGGACCTGCGCGCTGGGCTCGGAGGAGCCTGCGCGGCACGCGCGCTCGTTCATCGCCTGGTGTGACGGGATCGCGTTCGACTCCCTCGCCGGGTCGGGTGCGGCCTCTCCCCCCGGGTACGACGAGCTCTACAAGGACGCGGAGGAGCTGGTCGGAACCCTCTTCAGGGAGCGGCCCGAAGAAGGCTGAGCCGAGGCCGGGACGCTCAGCGGGCGGCCGTGCGGGGCTCCCCCGGTGGGCGCCAGTCACCCACCGGGCGCGTGTACTTCGCCAGCTGCCAGGGTGCCACCTTGCCCACCAGACCGGCCGCGGTGTCCCGCAGCCCCGTCAGCACCGGCGAATCGTTCTGCACCGCCTCCGCCAACTGGGCCGATCTCTGCACCAGGGCCGCCGTCCGGGGCAGGCGCGAGGCGGTGTAGGACTGCACCGCCGTCGGCACGTAGGCCATCGACCCGCTGGCGTGGTGCGCCAGCACCACCGCGTCCTCGATCGCCTGGCACGCCCCTTGGGCCAGGTTCGGCGTCATCGCGTGCGCGGTGTCGCCCACCAGGGCCACCCGGCCCTTGTGGTAGGCGGGCAGCGGGGTGTCCACGTGCCAGACGTCGCTGCGCACCACCGCCTCGGGCCGGGCCCCGGCGAACAGGTCGGCCAGCGGCTCGTGCCAGTCCTCCAGCCGGGACACCGCCTCGGCGCGCTCGTCGGCCGCCCTCTCCCCCGCGGGCACGTTCCCGGTGACATAGCAGTACACCTCGTCCCCGCTGAGCGGGAGGACCCCGGCGGTGCCGCCCCTGCCCCAGGTCTCCCCGAAGTCCAGCGGGTCCTCCGGGCGCCACGGCACCACCGCGCGCCAGCAGGCGAACCCGGCGTAGACGGCGCCGGGGTGCTCCAGGAACAGCTCGCCGCGCAGCGCCGAGCGCGCCCCGTCGGCCAGCACGACCAGGTCGGCGGCGACGTCCCCGGTCTCGGTGGCGACGCGGGCGGGCTGGCGGGTGGTGCCCGGCTCCACCGCGGTCACGGCCGACCCGGTGCGCAGGGCCCCCGGCGGCAGGCGCTGCAGGAGCACGTCCACCAGGTCGGCGTAGCGCAGCACCGAGACCGCGTCGCCGAAGCGCACCTGCGTCTCATGCGGGCCGGTGCGCAGCAGCCACCGGCCGTCCCGGCGGCGGATGGCGCCGATGCCGTGCGGCGCGGAGCGCTTGCGCACCTCCTCGCCGGCGTCCAGGGCGTCCAGGGCGCGCAGCGCGTTGGGCGCCAGGGCGAGCCCGGCGGCGACCGGGTCCAGCACCGGGGCCTTCTCGAAGACGGTCACCGCGCACCCGGTGCGGGCCAGCGCCGCCGCGGCGGCGAGGCCGCCCACGCCCGCCCCGACCACGACGGCGTGCGGTTGTCCCATGGACTGGTTCCTCCGGACCTGGTCGGGGGCCCACACTCCTTGCGGCGCAGGGGCCCTGCCCCCTCAGGCTATGGTCGGCGGCCCTGGAATGCCACGCGTTCCCGGGGATTCGTGGCCTCTGGCCCAACCTGGACTTCCGGGTCGAAGGATCCGGCGCTCCCGGCGCGCCGCAGGCGCACGGACCCTTCACGTATTCCCAAGCGGGCGCTAGGTTGGAGCGTGCGCACGCCCCCCGCAGAAGGGACCCGCGACCGTGTCCTCTCCGCCGCACCGCACCGTCGGCCCCGTGCGCACGGCCCTGCTGCGCACGGCGCGCCGGGCGGCCGCCTCACCGCTGTTCGCCCGCCTGGCCCCGCCCGTGCTGCCGCGCCTGGACCGCCTGCTCCACCGGCTCACCGGCGGCCGGGCGCAGATCGCGCGCTGGGCCGTGCCCAGCCTGATGCTGACCACCACCGGCCGCCGCAGCGGCGCGCCCCGCAGCGCCCCCGTGGCCTGCCTGCCCGAACGGGAGCGCACCCCGCGCACCTTCCTGGTGGTCGGCAGCAACTTCGGGCGCGAGAAGCACCCCGCCTGGACGGGGAACCTGCTCGCGCACCCGGACGCGGTGGCCAACTACCGGGGCACCGACATCCCGGTCCGGGGCGTGCTGCTGACCGGCGAGGAGCGGGACACGGCCTGGGGCCGCCTCAACGCGATGTGGCCCTACGAGTCCTACGCCGTGCGCTCGGGGCGGGAGCCGCGCGTGTTCCGACTGGTCCCGCGCGACCCCTGACCCGTCGAGCCCTTCCGCCCCTTGCGGAGCGGGGCTAGGGGGTTTGCTCGGATCATGGCCTACTGCGCAGCGCCCAGGCACGCCCCTCGCCGCGCTCTCATCAGTCGACAGCCTGCTGACCGACTCTCCCAGCGGCCTTGCGATGGACATGACACCGCCAGTGCCGTCTACGGCCACGATCCAAGCAACACCCCCTAGCCGCGCTTCTTGTGCGCCGCGATGCGCCCGCGCTCCTTCTGGTCGAGGATGACCTTGCGGATGCGCACCGCCTCGGGCGTGACCTCCACGCACTCGTCCTCGCGGCAGAACTCCAGCGCCTGCTCCAGCGACAGCTTCCGCGGCGGGACCAGGCGCACCAGCTCGTCGCCGGTGGCCGAGCGCATGTTGGTGAGCTTCTTCTCCTTGGTGATGTTGACGTCCATGTCGTCCATGCGCGAGTTCTCGCCGACGATCATGCCCTCGTACACCTCGGTGCCCGGCTCCACGAACAGCACGCCGCGCTCCTGCAGGTTGAACATGGCGAAGGCGACGGCCTGCCCGGTCCGGTCGGCCACCAGCGACCCGTTGGCCCGCGTGCGCAGGTCGCCCGCCCACGGCTCGAAGCCCTCGAAGACGTGGTGCGCGATGCCGGTGCCGCGGGTCTCGGTGAGGAACTCGGTCCGGAACCCGATGAGCCCGCGCGAGGGGACCAGCCAGTCCATCCGGACCCAGCCGGTGCCGTGGTTGGTCATCTGCTCCATGCGGCCCTTGCGCACGTTGAGCAGCTGGGTGATGGCGCCCATGTAGTCCTCGGGCGCGTCGACGGTCAGCCGCTCGACCGGCTCGTGCAGCTTGCCGTCGACCTCGCGGGTGACCACCTGCGGCTTGCCGACGGTCAGCTCGTAGCCCTCCCGGCGCATCTGCTCGACCAGGATGGCCAGCGCCAGCTCGCCGCGGCCCTGCACCTCCCAGGCGTCGGGGCGGTCGGTGGGCAGCACCCGCAGGCTGACGTTGCCGACCAGCTCGCGGTCGAGGCGGTCCTTGACCAGGCGGGCGGTGACCTTGGCGCCCTTGACCTTGCCGACCAGCGGCGAGGTGTTGGTGCCGATGGTCATCGAGATGGCCGGCTCGTCCACGGTGATCAGCGGCAGCGGCCGCGGGTCCTCCGGGTCGGCCAGCGTCTCGCCGATCATGATGTCGGGGATGCCGGCGATGGCGATGATGTCGCCGGGGCCCGCCTGGTCGGCCGGCTTGCGCTCCAGCGCCTCGGTCATCAGCAGCTCGGTGACCTTGACCTGCTGGACCGAGCCGTCGCCGCGGATCCAGGCCACCTGCTGGCCCTTGCGGATCTCGCCCTGGCGGACCCGGCACAGCGCCAGGCGGCCCAGGAACGGCGAGGCGTCCAGGTTGGTCACGTGCGCCTGCAGCGGCGCGCCCGGGGCGTACTCGGGCGCCGGGACGGTGTCCAGCAGGGTGCGGAAGAACGGGGTGAGGTCGTCGTTGTCGGGCACACCGCCGTTCTCGGGGCGTTCGAGCGAGGCCTTGCCGTCGCGCGCACAGGCGTAGACGATCGGGAACTCGATCTGGGACTCGTCGGCGCCCAGGTCGATGAAGAGCTCGTAGACGTCGTCCACGACCTCGGCGATACGGCTGTCGGGCCGGTCCACCTTGTTGATGCACAGGATGACCGGGAGCTTTGCTTCCAGCGCCTTGCGGAGCACGAAGCGGGTCTGGGGCAGAGGGCCCTCGCTGGCGTCGACCAGCAGGACGACCCCGTCGACCATCGACAGCCCCCGCTCGACCTCGCCGCCGAAGTCGGCGTGGCCGGGGGTGTCGATGATGTTGATGACGACGTCGTCGCCTTCGGGCGTGGTGTAGTGCACCGCCGTGTTCTTCGCGAGGATGGTGATGCCCTTCTCGCGCTCCAGGTCGTTGGAGTCCATGACGCGCTCATCGACGTCCTGGTTGGCGCGGAAGGCCCCCGACTGCCACAGCATGGCGTCGACGAGCGTGGTCTTGCCGTGGTCGACGTGGGCGACGATGGCGACGTTGCGGAGGTCGGTGCGGCGTGCGGAGCCCTCAGCGGTAGTAGCGCTGGACATGCGAAAAGTCTCGTTCTCATTCACTGGGTACAACCGCGACACCCGCGGCCGAAGACCAGTTTAGGCGCTTGCGCCGGTTACCACGGGAAACGGGCAGGTCGGCGGGGTGCTGTCGGACACCCCCTCTGGACAACTCCCCATATTCCGGACTTAGGATAGGCGCGCCTAACCACGGCGTGCCGGTCCGGTCGCGCCTCCGCCCGCCGCGGCCGCCCCGCCGAGCCGCCCCCGAACGATCAGGGATCCTCCATGTCCGCCACACCGTCCCGCCGCGCCGGGCTGACCGCCCGCGCCGCCGCCCTCGTCTCGGCCACCGCCCTCGCCGCCACCGCCTGCACTTCCGGCACCGCCGACCCGCAGGCCGAGGGCGGCGGAGACTGGGAGCCGGTCACCATCGACCACGCCTTCGGCTCCACCGAGATCGACGCCGAGCCCGAGCGCATCGTCACCGTCGGCTGGTCCGACGAGGCCGTCCTGCTGGCGATGGGCATCGTCCCGGTCGGCATGGCCGCCTCCACCTACGCCGGCGACGAGGAGGGGTACCTTCCCTGGGACCTGGAGAAGATCGAGGAGCTGGGCGGGGACAAGCCCGAAATGATCAACACCGACGACGGCCTGCCGGTGGAGGACATCGCCGCGCTGGAGCCCGACCTCATCCTGGGCGTGCAGTCCGGAATGGAGGAGGGCGAGTACGAGCAGCTCTCCGGGGTCGCCCCGACCGTCCCCTACCTCGACCAGCCGTGGATGACGCCCTGGCAGGACGAGGTGCGCACCATCGGCGAGGCCGTGGGCAGGCCCGACGAGGCCGACACGGTGGTGGCCGACACCCAGTCCTACCTGGACGGCCTGGTCGAGGAGCACCCTGAGCTCGACGGCGCCACCTTCGCCGCGGGCACCCTGATGCCCGACACCGGCGAGCTCGGCTTCTACATCAACGGCGACCCGCGCAATGCGCTGCTGGAGCAGCTCGGCCTCACCCCGGCCCCGTTCCTTGAGGACATCGACGCCGAGGAGAACGCCTTCTACGGCACCATGAGCCAGGAGAAGGCCGAGGACATCGACGCCGACGTGCTGGTGATGTGGTTCAACAGCCCCGAGGACCGCGAGTCCCTGGAGGGCAGCGGCGTCTTCGGCCGCGTCAGGGCCGTGGAGGACGGCGGGTTCATCGGCTACGACGACCACGTGCAGTCGATGGCGATCTCCTCGCCCAACCCGCTGTCCATCCCGTGGGTCATGGACGACGTCGCCGACGACCTGTCCGAGGCGGCCGAGGGGAAGGCGTAAAAGGCGCGAAGGGTCGGCCTGACGGGACGGCTCGCGGGCCCGGCCCGGTTCGCGGGCCGGGCCCGGGTCAGGCTCGGGTCAGGCCATGGGGGCGGCGCCGTCGCGCTCCAGGAGCGGGCGGATCTCCTCCAGGAAGGGCACGTCGGCGGGGAGCCAGTCCACCTCGGCCAGCTCTTCGGGGGCGAGCCACCGAAGCGCCAGGTGCTCCAGGGCGCGCGGCTCCCCCTCGGCGACCCGGGCCGCCCACACCCGCAGCACGGCCCTGGGCCCGCCCGTACGCACCGGCATCGCGACGTCGCCGCCGAGCCGCTCGCCCAGCGTGATCTCCACGCCCAGCTCTTCACGGCACTCGCGCACCAGGGCGTCGGTCTCGGCCTCGCCCGGGTCGACCTTGCCCCCGGGCAGCTCCCACCGGCCGCGCAGCTGCGGCGGGTCCGCGCGCTGGGCGCCGAGCAGCATGCCGCCGCGGATGATCGCGGCGCCGACGACGATCTGGGTCGCGGCGGGGCCGCCGTCCTGTGTCCGAGTCACGGTCGACAACGCTACTCCAGTGGGGCCGGGGGCGGGGCGCCCGGAACCGGCCGCCGCCGTGTGGGATCACAAGGATCGGGGCACGGCGTAGGGCACGGGCCCCGGTGCGACGGCGACGCGACCGAAGGAGTGCGCATGTCGGCTCTCAACGCTCTCAAGGGCTGCTCGCTCGAAGGGACCTGGGTGGACGTTCCCGGCCACAGCGTGACGCTCTCCCTGCGCTCGCCCGCGGGCGCCGTCCCCTCCCTCACCTACACGCTCGTGCTGGAGGGGGTCACCGACTTCAGCTTCTTCGACGAGGAGTCCGCACCGTGGCCCGGGGCCGAGGTGGCCGACGTGGGCTCCGAGCACGACGAGGACTCCATGCGGCTGGACTTCTCCTTCGGCGGCGAGGCCTCCGGGCTCGCGGTGACCTGCGGGAAGGTGCTGCTGCACCGCACCAGGGACGGCGAGCCCTAGGCTTCCCCGGGGGTACTGCCCCGTGAGGCCGGTGCCGCGGGTGGCGGGAGGGCCGTCGATCGGGATGGGGAGCCGGTAGGGGGCGTCGTGGTGCAGCCATCCGCCGAACGCCCCGCGCCGCTCGGTCTGTGAGGAATGGGCCCGCGCGTGGGCCCATGCGTCGGCCGGGGTGCGGTGGAAGCGCTCTCCCCCCTGCCGTTGGCCCGGGGCCGTCCGGGGGCGGGGCCATCCGACCTCGACGACGCAGCGGGCCGGTCGCATCCGCCCGGCGGAGGCGGT
>NZ_ANBH01000385.1 GCF_000341185.1 Nocardiopsis chromatogenes YIM 90109 | reverse complement strand
AGGGCGGCCCGGTCCACCCCGAAGCCGTAACCAGCGGGCCGACCCGGACGGACGGAGGTTCCACCACTCCAGCGGACGCCATCCCACCGTGGGGCACGAGGGCCCCTCAGCTTCGGTGCAGACCGCGCATCCGCACCGGACCGGTAGGCCCTCTCCCCTTCAACCGCGGTTCCAGGCGTGACGGGTGTGGCCGAGGCCCCGGAACACCACATCTAGGCCCTCGG
>NZ_ANBH01000384.1 GCF_000341185.1 Nocardiopsis chromatogenes YIM 90109 | reverse complement strand
GGCCCCGGAGGGGGGCCGACGCTCTCCGGGGGGAGTGGAAAGAGCGTCAGCGTCCATTGGGGTCGGCGTTGCCTCGGCCCCCCGCCGGGGCGGGGAGGAGAGTCGGCGCAGCGGGAACGCCCCGAATGGCCCGAGGCCCCGGCGCACCCGGCCGTCCGCACGAGAGGGGTGGCGTCCGCGCCGCCGGTTTCGGCCTCATAAGGGGAGCCTATTCAGCCCTGGGCCGCCTTGGGGCCCAAACGCGGAAAACGCGGGCGGGACCGCGCCCGGGAGGGGGTTCGGGCACGGTCCCGGGGTGGAGGAGTGCGACGGGTCGGGAGAGGGGATCCTGCCCGCCGGGCCACCGGCTCCACCGTAGGGAAAACTACCGCTCGGTTCTATTGTCGACAAGGACGAAATTTCCTCGGATTTACCGGCGGCCCGATAATGCGCGATGTTGAAACCGAACACGGGTGCCATTCACCGACAATCCCCCCGGAGCCTCCGTTATCCGGCGGAATTCTCATCGCGCAGCCGGTGCGCCAGCCCGGTGAACCGCCGCCCGGCCGCCGCCGAGCGCACCGCGCGGGCCACCGCCCGCCGCGACCCCACCAGCACCACCAGCCGCTTGGCCCGGGTGATGGCGGTGTAGAGCAGGTTGCGCTGCAGCATCATCCACGCGCTCGTGGTCACCGGCACCACCACCGCCGGGTACTCGCTGCCCTGGGAGCGGTGCACGGTCACCGCGTAGGCGTGCGCCAGCTCGTCCAGCTCGGCGAAGTCGTAGCCGACGTCCTCGTCCTCGTCGGTGCGCACCGTCACCCGCTGCTCGACCGCGTCGATACCGGCCACCAGGCCCAGCGTCCCGTTGAAGACCCCGTTGGCGCCCTTGTCGTAGTTGTTGCGGATCTGGGTCACCTTGTCGCCCACCCGGAAGACGCGGCCGCCGAACCGGCGCTCGGCCACCCCCTCGCGCGGCGGGGTCAGCGCGCTCTGCAGCAGCGTGTTGAGGTTGCCCGCGCCGGCCGGGCCGCGGTGCATCGGGGCGAGCACCTGCACGTCCCGCCGCGGGTCCAGCCCGAAGCGGCGGGGGATGCGCCGGGCGACCACGTCCACGGTGAGCTCGGCGGTCTCCTCGGCGTCGTCGCAGGGAAACAGGAAGAAGTCGTCCATGCCCTGCAACAGCGGCGGCTCACCGGCGTTGACCCGGTGCGCATTGGTGACCACCCCCGACTGCTGCGCCTGGCGGAACACCCGGGTCAGCCGCACCGCCGGCACGGGCGATCCCTCCTCCAGCAGGTCGCGCAGGACCTGCCCGGCGCCGACCGACGGCAGCTGGTCGACGTCGCCGACCAGCAGCAGGTGGCCGCCGGGCGGGACCGCCTTGGCCAGCTTGTTGGCCAGCAGCAGGTCGAGCATGGACGCCTCGTCGACCACCAGCAGGTCGCAGTCGAGCGGGTGGTCCCGGTCGTAGGCGGCGTCGCCGCCGGGTTTGAGCTCCAGCAGCCGGTGCACGGTGGAGGCCTCGTGCCCGGTCAGCTCGGTCATCCGCTTGGCGGCGCGGCCCGTGGGGGCCGCCAGCACGATCTTCGCCCCCTTGGCGGCGGCCAGGGTGATGACCGAGGCGACGGTGAAGGACTTGCCGCACCCCGGGCCGCCGGTGAGCACCGCGGCCTTGCGGGTGAGGGCGAGCTTGACCGCCTCCTCCTGCTCGGGGGCCAGCTCGGCCCCGGTGCGGCGGCGCAGCCAGCCCAGCGCCGCGTCCCAGTCGACGTCGGCGAAGGCGGGCATCCGGTCGGCCGGGTGCTCCAGCAGCGTGCGGAGCTGCCCGGCGAGCGACGCCTCGGCCCGCTGGAACGGCACCAGGTACACGGCGGTGACCGGTTCGCCCTCCGGTCCGGGCACCTTCTCGGCGGCCACGCCCTCCTCGGCCACGAGCGCCCCGAGGCACTCGATGACCAGCCCCGGGTCGACCTGGAGGATCTTGACAGCGTCGGCGATCAACCGCTCCTCGGGCAGGTAGCAGTGGCCCTCCGAGGTCGACTCCGAGAGGGTGAACTGGATCCCGGCCTTGACCCGGTCGGGGCTGTCGTGCGGGATCCCCACCGCCTGGGCGATGGTGTCGGCGGTCTTGAAGCCGATGCCCCACACGTCGGTGGCCAGCCGGTAGGGCTCGCCGCGCACCACCCCGATGGAGGCGTCGCCGTACTTCTTGTAGATCCGCACCGCCAGCGAGGTGGAGATGTCGATGCCCTGGAGGAAGACCATCACCTCCTTGATGGCCTTCTGCTCCTCCCAGGCCTCGGTGATGAGCCGGGTCCGCTTGGGGCCGAGTTTGGGCACCTCGATCAGCCGGTCGGGCTCATTCTCGATGACCTCCAGGGCCCCGGCGCCGAAGTGGTCGACGATCTTCTCGGCCAGGCGCGGACCGATCCCCTTGATCAGCCCGGACCCCAGGTAGCGCCGCACGCCCTGGACGGTGGCGGGCAGGACCGTGGTGTAGTCCTCGACGGTGAACTGCCGCCCGTACTGCGGGTGCGAGCCCCACCGCCCGCGCATCCGCAGCGACTCGCCCACCTGGGCGCCCAGCAGCGCGCCGACCACCGTGGTCAGGTCGTTCGCGCCGCGGCCGGTGTCGACCTTGGCGACGGTGTAGCCGGTCTCCTCGTTGGCGAAGGTCACGCGTTCGAGGACGCCTTCCAGCTCGGCCGGGCGGAACCCCTGGCCGCTCTGCGCACCCCCTGCACCGCTCACGGGCCCCTCCACTGACTCGGTTCCCCTCCCCATCATGCCGCCCCTGCCCGACAGGCGGGGGCCGACGGTGCGCCGTCCACAGGGCCCCTGCGGCTACCCTCGTCGTCCGTGATCGAGAACGCTTCAGACCGGCCCGCGCCCGACGGGGTCTACGTGGGCAGCGCCGGCGCGGACGCGCCCATGGACCGCGGCTGGCTGCTCGGGCACTTCAAGCCCGAGGACGACCCGCGGCACAGCACCGACGTGGAGATCAAGTGGGGCACCCACCCGCCCGGCGACGAGCGGGCCGAGTGGGCCGTCGGGGAGAAGCGCACCGCGCTCCTCGTGCTGATCAGCGGGCGGTTCCGGCTCCGGTTCCCCGACGGCGACGTGGTCCTGGGCGAGCAGGGCGACTACGTCGTGTGGGGGCCGGGCACGGACCACTCCTGGGTCGCCGAGGAGGAGTCGGTGGTCATGACGGTGCGCTGGCCGTCCGTCCCGGGGTACGCCGTGGGGCTCTAGGGCGGGCCGCGGGCGTGGCAGGATCCGGTACATGACTGACGAACCCCTCATCGTCCCGGCCCGCACCGCCGTCCTCGCGCTCCACTGGCAGGTGAACGTCATCAAGCCGGAGGGCTTCTTCGGCGGCATGCTCGCCGAGCCGGTCCGCGCCTCCGGGGTCGTCGACCGCGCGGCGCGCTTCCACGACGCCGCGCGTGCGGCGGGTGTCCCCGTCGTCTTCACCCGCTTCACCGTCCCCGAGGGCGGGGGCGCGCTGGTACGCAACACCGATTTCATGTCCGCGGTCGCCGACGCCCAGGAGTCGTTCCGTCCCGACGGCCCCGGCTCCGCGCTCATCCCGGAGATGGCCGCGCTCGGCGACGGCGACGAGGTCTGCGACAACCAGCGCCTGTCGGGGATGGCGGCGTCCGACCTGCCCGACCGGCTGCGCACGCGCGGCGTCGACACCCTGCTGGTCACCGGGGTGGCCACCAACCTCACCGTGGAGCAGACCGCGCGCGGCGCCACCGACCTCGGCTTCACCGTGCACGTGGTGGCCGACTGCGTGGCCGCAGCCGACCCGGCGGTGCACGAGGTGTCCTTGAGCAACCTGGACCTCACCACGGCCGGTCGGCTCACCGCCTCCGAAGCCCTGGAACACCTCGCCTCCGCCTGAGGGATGCGAGGATGCCCCCATGATGCTGCTGGACGGTCGGCCGGTGACGGCTGAGGAGCTGGCCCCGCTCGCCCTGTACGGCTACGGGCACTTCACCACGATGCGCGTGGAGGGCGCGCGCGTCCGGGGGCTGTCCCTGCACCTGGACCGCCTGGAGGCGGACTGCGCGACCCTGATGGGGGCCACCCTCGACCGGGACGGGATCCGGGGCCGGGTCCGCGAGGCCGCCGACCGCTCGGACGGGCCGGTGGTCGTGCGGGTGACCGTCTTCGATCCGGACCTGGAGCTCGGGCTCCCCGCCCGCCCGGCGCGGCCGCGGATGCTCGTGTCCACGCGCGCGGCCCCCGCGGTCCCGGCGCCGCCGCTGTCCCTCGCCACCCGCGCGCACGAGCGCGAACTTCCCGCGGTCAAGACGTCGTCGCTGGCCGGGGCCCTGCACGGGCGGCGCGCCGCGCAGCTGGGCGGCCACGACGACGTACTGTTCGTCGACCGCACCGGCCGCGCCACCGAGGGCGCGACGTGGAACATCGGCTTCGTCCGGGGCGACGAGGTGCTGTGGCCGGAGGGCGACGTCCTCCAGGGCACGACGATGCGCCTGCTCGACGGGACCGGGGGCGCGACCCACCGCACGGTCCCGGTCCCCGTGGAGGCGGTTCCGGAGATGGACGGCGCCTTCATCACCAACGCCGCCGTGGGGGTACGCCCCGTATCGGCGGTCGACGGCCACACCTTCACCGACCGACCACCGCTGGTCGAGCGCCTGCGCACGGCCTACGAGGAGATCCCCGGGGAAGCCGTCTGATCCCGGCGGGGGCCGTGGAGACGAGTGAGTCCCCGAGGGCCGTGGCGGCATGATGGCGGTCCCCTTGGCGGCCCGGTCGACGACCGGGCCGAGACCGCCCGGAAGGCGGGGCGACGGCGAGGGTCGGCGGCTCTCCCCGCAGCGTTGTCGGGTG
>NZ_ANBH01000383.1 GCF_000341185.1 Nocardiopsis chromatogenes YIM 90109 | reverse complement strand
CTGGCCTGACACAGCTTCCAGGACGCACCATGCGGGGACGGTAGCGCGGCCTGCAGCAAGGTCACAATCTCCCGGCCGGGCAGGGAGAGATGACCCGTCATGTTCCCCGCAGCGCCAGGTTCACCACCAAGGGCTACGGCGGCCATCGTTGAGGCACGTCAAGGAGGTTCCTGTGACTGCCGCATTCGGCTTCCTGGCTGCGCGCGCAGCCGTTCCGGACACCGCAGTGGCCGAATTGGTCGGCCGGTTGCGGGCCTTGGCCGCCCGCGAGGGGCACCACCTCGACCGTGTGTTCATCGACCGGCCGGGCACCAGCGGCTACGCCGAGCTGATGAAGGCGGTACGCGGCGCCCCTGGGGCAGTGGTGATCGTGCCGTCGCTCGATCACCTGGCGCGATTGGAGTCGCTTCAGGAGCTGATCCGTCTGGAGATCGAGGAGGCGGGCGGGCACCTGCTGGACGTGGGCGCGCAGCCGGCTGTGATGCGAGAGGAGGAGTGATGGACACGTCGGCCTCCCCCGGGTTCGAAGACGTACTCAGCGAGGCTGAGCGGCTCGAGCTCGAATTCCCCCACTGGCGCATCTGGCGCTCACGCGGCGGACGCACTCTGGTCGCGACCCGCACGGTTGACGACGACATCGAGCCGACCGTTATGGCCGACTCCCCCGACGAGCTTCGGAACAAGCTTCGCCACCCGGGGAAGCGCGTCGGACGCTTGCTGAGCGCCGAACAGATGGCGGCGATCGTGGCGGTGCTGTCGAGATGAGCGGGTGGGACATCGCGAGGGTGAAGTCCGCCAGCGACCGGTACAAGGTGCTTCACGTCGCGCACCGCCCCCACCCTGAACTGCCAGGACACGCCGAGACGATCATCGCCCCTACCAAGTCAATGCTCCGTGACGCCTTGAGGGTCCACGGCCGGCTCGATGAACTCCGCGGGGTCTACGGCTCCGATTGGGTGTTCGGTGCGGACACGGTGATGCCCGACGGGGTGATCCGTTGGGTCTGGGCCGCGCCACGAGCACCCGGACGGCCGGGCCTGCGTCCGGTCCCCTCCCCCGCCGCTCTGAAGGTGCTGCTCGCCGAAGCGGCAGGGCAGCTCGCTCTGACCGGAGGGGGGGGTGAGCCCCACGTGAGCCCCGCATTCCACACCGGCCTCCTATGGACCGGCGCAGGAACGCCCGATCCCTGACCGCAAGCCGCTTCACGGGTGCGTCATCCCCTAGACCCCCTGTGGCCGAACCGAACGGCTATCCCTAGGCGCCTTCGCTGAATGACGAGGGGAGGGCGCAGGCGCCCACTGGGGGGCGTCCGGTGTTCGTGGCTGTCGCCGGGCGCTCCCTCTCCCTCGTCCCTTTCCCAACCCGTGTTCGCGGTTCCCCACCACATGGCAGGGTGCAAACCCCCGATGAAATGGAGCGACACCATGCGCACCCTGTGCGAGCACCCCGCCTGGAACAACGGCCGCCGTCTCGCCCGCACCCCCGCCGGAACCGTGGTGGCGACCAACGGAGCCGACGGGATCACCCTGTCCACGCCCGGTCCCGCCCTCGACGTCTACGACCCCGCCGACCTCACCGCCGCCCCCGACCAGGTGCGCCGAGGACTTCAAGGCCGTGGCCCCGTCGCCCGGCTGCGCACCCCCGACCTGTGGGAAGCCGTCGCGACCGCGATCATCCGGCAGGTCATCCGCGCCGACCAGGCCCGCCTCATGTACCAGCGCTTCACCGACACCCACGGCGACCCGACCGAGGCAGGACGCGTGTTCCCCGGAGCCGAGACGGTCTTGGCCCTGGGGGATGAGGCATTCGCCGAACTGGGGATGGCGTTCAAGCGCGATCCGCTCCGCGCAGCCGCCCGGGCGGTGCTCGACCACGGCGAGAAGTGGGGCCAGCTCCCCGCGCTCGACCTGGTCGACGAACTCCAGTCGGTGCCCCGGATCGGCCCCTGGACCGCCGGCGCCACCGTCGCCGACTTCACCGGCGACTTCTCCCTCTACCCCTACGGCGACATGGCGGTGCGCAAGTACGCCCGGCAGACCTTCCCCGACCTCGACCTTCCCGACCAGGAAGCCGCGTTCGCGGCCCGCTGGTCGGCCTACTGCGCGACCCCTTCAGAGCTGTCCGTTCTGACCGCACTCACCCTCGCCCTGGGAGACGACCGTGCCCAACCCCTCGACCGGAACGAGCCTTCATGACCTGATCAGCGGCCACGACCCCGCCCACCCTCTCGACCTGCTCCTGGTCAACGCCCCGCTGCGCGACTACGCCGAGCGGCCGCGCGTCAACGACTTCACGTTGCCCGTCCTCGGGATGGGCTACATCGCCACCTACGCCGCCCACCGCGGATTCAACGCGGGTGTGCTCGACGGCGAGGCGTTCGGCCTGCCGATCGCCGCCGTCGCCCAGGCCGTGAACGCCGCCGCCCCGAGGTGGGCCGGGTTCAACCTGCTCGCCCCGACCTACGAGATCTCCGCGAACACCGCCGCCGCCCTCGACCCGGGGATCAAGATCCTGCTCGGCGGACACCAGGCCAAGGCCATGCCGACCGAGATCCTCACCGATCCGCGCATGACCCGGTGCGAGGCCCTGGTGATCGGGGAAGCAGAGACCCGCGTCGCCGAGCTGCTGGCCGACCACCACAACCGGGGCGACTTGCCCGGGGTGATGTGGCTCGACCCCGTCATGCGGCAGCCGGTGACCGGCGGCCGCCCCGGCCAGAACCACCACCTGGCCCCGCCCATCGACGAACTGCCGTTCGTCGACCGGCGGTACCTCACCCAGGACCCCCACCACGATGCCGGCCGCTGGGAAGCGAACATGGTCGGCGCCCGCGGCTGCCCGTACGACTGCTCGTTCTGCGGCGCTGCCGTCTCGGCCAATCCGGATGTGACGATCCGGGTGCGCTCGGCCGAGAACGTGGTGGCCGAGATGGAGCAGCTCCGCACCGCCTACGGGGTCACCGCGTTCCGGTTCGTGGACGACCTGTTCCTGGGCGCCCGCCGCGTCATCAAGCAGATGATGGACGGCTTCGCCACGCACAAGGTCGGCGACTGGGCGCTCTGGGACGCCACAGGGCGAATCAACGTCCTCGCTCGGGAGAGCGACGACGTCCTTGACCGGCTCGTCGCGAACGGGCTACGCGAAGTCGCCCTGGGGATCGAGTCCGGCTCCGAGCGGATGCTGGCCTACATCGACAAGCGCATCACCCAGGACATGATCCGCTCGACCGTGACCCGCCTCGTCGAGCGCGGGATCGCGGTGAAGGGGTACTTCATTCTCGGGTTCCCCGGCGAGAGCCGCGCCGAGATGCGCGAGACCGTCGACCTCGTGCGCGAGCTGTGGGACCTCACCGACCGCGCACCCGGCCGGTTCCGCAGCAGCGTGTTCGAGTTCCGCCCCTACCCCGGCACCCCCGAGTGGACCCGGTTGATGGCCACCGGCCACTACACCCCCGACCAGCTGCTCAGCTACACGGCGGTAGACCTCACCGAGCACGGCGTGGACGAAGCCATGCGCCAGCGGGACGAGTTCAACTTCTCCAGCGGTATCCAGTTCGGCGAGGCCACCGTGGACGAGATCCGCGCCGCCCTGGTCGAGCTGTCCCACGGCGAGCACAGTCGGAGGGCCGCCGCATGAGCCGAGGCCTGTTCGTCGCGATCGACGGCCCCGGCGCCGCCGGGAAGTCCACCCTGCTCCGCAACCTCACCGACCGGCTCACCGGCGCCGGGGTGCCCGTGCACGCCACCACCGAACCCTCGCGCGCCCCATTGGGCGAGTTTGCCCGCCGCCACACCAGCGAGTACAAGGGCATGGCGCTGGCGTGCCTGGTCGGCGCCGACCGGTACCACCACCTCGAAACCGAGATCCTGCCCGCCGTCGAGGCCGGACAGGTCGTGGTCTGCGACCGGTACACCCTGTCGTCCCTGGTCCTGCAAGCCGGGATCGACGGGGTGCCAGAGGCGGCCGTGCGGTGCATCAACGCCTACGCCGACCCGCCGGACCTGCAAATCGTCCTCACCGCGCCGCCCTCGGTGCTGCGCGAACGGCTCGACGTGCGCGGCTCCCACGGTCGGTTCGAGGACGACCCGTCCCTTCCCGAACGCGAGGTCGAGCTGTACCGCAATGCCGCCGCCGCATCAGAACAGGCCGGGGTGCGGACCGTGGTCGCCGACACCTCGCAGGGGCCGGAGGCGATCGAATCCCTGCTTTCCGGGCTCACCAGCACCATCAGGGGGCTATGGTCTCAGGCGACGCCGAGAATCCGCCTGATGAGGTGACCCGTGCCGGAGCGCTACCGCAGCATCATCGACGTCCACGTGATCCTGCCGCGAGGCGACGAGGTCCTCCTGCTGGAGCGGCAGGGAACGGGGTACTGCGACGGGATGCTGCACCTTCCCTCCGGGCACCTCGACGAGGGCGAGCCGATCCCGCACGGCGCGGCAAGGGAGGCCCGGGAAGAGGTCGGCGTGAGCATCGACCCCGCCGATCTGTGCCTGGTGGCCGTCGTGCACCACCGTCAGCGCGAGGACCTCGCCCGCGTCGGCTTGTTCTTCCTCGCCGAGAAGTGGTCCGGTGAACCGGTCGTCGCCGAGCCCGACAAGGCCGGCAAGCTCGTGTGGGCCGACCCGCGCGTACTGCCCTCGAACACGATCGGCTACCCGGCCGAGGGCATCCGGGCATGGCTGGAGGGGAACCGTCTGGCGCTCCACGGGTGGCCGACCTCCTGAACCCGCTACCTGGCATACCACCCCCGAGGGCCAACACGACGAAAGGCGCCCCACTCCCCCGCCGAGAGAGTGGGGCGCCGCTGCGTTCCCCGTCGAGGTCTTCCCCAACCACGACTAGAACACACGTACGAAGATAGCAGGTGTCAGACCTGGCCAGCCGGTGAACTGGACCCGCTCGACGGGACGGCGCTGACCCACACCGATCCGAACCCCGGCAACGTCCTCATCACCGAGGAGGGGAGAGCTGTGCTGGTGGACTGGGCCTGGCCGACCCGCGCGGCCGCCTGGATCGATGCGGCCTGCTGGGTGGTGTGGCTCATCGCCTCCGGTCACACCCCAGCCCCGGCCGAGCGGTGGGCCGCGGCCGTCCCGGCCTGGAAGCGCGCCGACGAGCGGGCCCTCGGGGTGTTCGCGGCGGTGCAGGCCCGGCTGTGGGCGGGCATCACGACCGGGGCCGCCCCATGGAGCAGACAGGTCGCCGAGGCGGCCGCGCGCTGGCAGGAGCACCGGCTCTGAGCAGGAGGCCGGGCCCCTCCGCCCGACAGGGGCGGAGGGGCCTGGTGGGCGCCCGCCGTGCTCGCGTTCGGCGCGCCCGGGGATGGCGTCGGGCCCCCTCTTGCCCGGCGCGCTGGTGGTTCGGTGGCGGTGGCCTGCCCGCGGGCGTTCCCCGGCACGGGGGTACGGGGGAGTTCAGCGCCCGCGGGTGCGCTTCCGCAGGGGGTGTTTCAGTGGCTGTCGGGGCGGGCGGCGTTCTTCCACGGGGTGGGAAGGACCCCGCCGGAGCGCAGGTGCTCGTCCAGAGCGGTGAAGGCGGCGTCGGCGATCTGCAGGGCCTCGTAGCGCTCACCGCCTTGCCCGGTTCCGTCTTCGCGCTCGTTCAGCGCTTCGGACAGGGCGTCGTAGAGGTCGTCGGCGTGCTCGGTGACCGGGTCGGGCTCGGCGGCGCGGGCACGCGGGAAGTAGAGGATTCTGGCTGAGGATTCGAATGCCATGACGGGCCTTCTCTCTGCTGTGCCGCCCGCCCGGCGCGGTGCGTTGCGGGCGGCCTTGTTCACATCACGCGGGCCTTCCTCCACCAGCCGCTTTGCAGGCCCAGGCTCTCCAGCTCGTGGCGCGGGGCGGCCACCAGCACGGGGCGGAGCGGGTCGTCTGCGCCCATGCCGTGTTCGGCGCGGAAGTCCTGTTCGTCTTCGATGTCGAGGTGCACGGTGAAGCGGTGCTCGGTGCCGGTGGGCTGGTGCGGCTCGGCTGCGCTCAGGTGGGCGCGGGCGATGGGCAGCGCCGCGGCCAGCCGGGTCAGGTAGGCGGCGGCATGCGGGCCGGTCAACGCGATCTCCACACCGGCTCCGAGAAGGAGCCTGGGGCCGGCGGGGCCGGTGTCGACGTGGATCATCTCCGGCTGCGGATCACTGATCGCCAGGCCGGGGTCGGAAAGGTTCATCGCCGCTATTCCTCGTGGAGTCCTAGAAGGGCGCGGATCTCGGCCTTCCGGTAGCGCCGGTGCCCGCCGAGGGTACGAATGGAGGTGAGCTTCCCAGCCTTCGCCCAGCGGGTCACGGTCTTGGGATCCACCCGGAACGTGGCCGCGACCTCTGCTGGGGTCAGCAGGGGCTCGCCTATGTGCTGGTCACCGTTCACGCCGCCGCTCCTCGGGACATCTGGACGACCAAGCGTTGCTCCACCGCGCCTCCTTGGTTGTCGGCAGGCTCACCCGCGGCGAAGGAATGCACTCGCCTGAGCGAGCCGGGATCAGCGAGCGCTGCCTCCAGCATCCCCGGGTCGGAGACGGCGATCGCGACCACCTCTTCACCAGGGGAGCGTGCGGTGTGGAGAGCACGGAGGGCAGGCCCGCATGTGAGGGCCCGTCGCGTGTGGTGGTCCATCGCCATCCAGCACAGGTCTGGGCGGTTCAGGACGAGGTGCTGCGTGTAGGGGCGGGAGCGCTGGGCTCGGCCGCGCCGACGGCCGGAGCGCTCGTTCTGGCCTGAGGGGGGTCGTCGGCTTCCTGCCGGGGCTGGGATGGTCCCGACGTCTCTCACTGAAGTCACAGGTATCAGCTCCGGTTGCGACCAGGCGTCGCTACGCTGAGAAAGCTCGAGGTGACTCCTATAGTCAATCGAAGTTTTCGATTTTTCAAGGGAGTCAGAGAAAAAATCCCTCGTTGGTTGGTCTAGAGTGTGGTCCCATGCAGCGCCCCTACAGCCCCTCGGTCCGCCGCCGACGCCTGGCCGCCGAGCTCCGCAAGGCCCGCGAGAACGCCGACCTCACCGGCGCCCAGGCGGCCAAGCGGCTGGGGTGGCCGCACTCGAAGCTGACGAAGATCGAAGCGGCCAAGCAGGGGATCAAGGCATCCGACCTCACCGCCGCCATGGACCTCTACCAGGTCACCGACTCCACGACCCGCGAAGCCATGTCGCGCCTGGCCAAGGAGTCCAAAGAGCGGGGCTGGTGGTGGAAGTACCGCGACATCTTCGGCGAGCGCGCACTCCCCGACTGGGAGGCAGAGGCCTCGGGCATCAGGAACTGGCAGGCGCAGCTGGTCCCCGGACTGCTGCAGACGCCCGACTACACCGAAGCGGTCTTCCGCGCCGGCAACGCACAGGACGGACGCCATCGTCGAACGCCACGTGCAGGGCCGCATGGAGCGCCAGCAGATCCTGAACCGGATCCACCCGCCCCGCTATGCGGCCATCCTGGACGAAGGCGCCCTGCGGCGCTGGATCGGCGGCCGGGACGTGCTGCTCGAGCAGCTCCAGCACCTGTGCAACATGGCCACCCGCCACAACGTCGACCTGCGCGTGCTCCCGTTCGCCAACGGTGAGCACCAGGCCTCCAACGGCTCCTTCACCATCCTCGACTTCCCCGACCCCCTGGACACCCCCGTGGCCTTCACCGAGACCGTCACGGCTAGCCTGTTCGTAGAGGAGCCGACTGAACTCGCCACCTACAACGACGTGTGGGCCAACCTCCAGGGCGCGGCACTCACGGCGGCGAAGTCGGTGGAGTTCATCCAGCAGGTGATGCGCGAGTTGTCGAGCGAGCGGCAGTCTGACGAGTGAGACCGATGAGCGAGCTGAAGTTCCGCAAGTCCTCCTACAGCGGCAACCGCCAGGACTGCGTCGAGGTCGCACAGCACCCGGAAGCCGGTGCCGCCGTGCGGGACACCAAACACCGAGAGCAGGGCCACCTCAGCTTCCCGCATGGAGAGTGGACTTCCTTCCTTCGCTCGGTCCAGCGCACGCACGACGCCATCTGAAGCGCGTCGTCCCCTCGGCCCGCCTGGACACCGACGCACGCTCCACGAAGGCGCCGTCACAACACCCCCAAGTCCGTGGGGCTCGCGCCTCCGGTACACGTCATCTCGAGCTACTGTCCATCGAAATCGGGCACCACGCCCGCTTGAACCTCCCTCGCCCAACTTCGAAGGAGCCCCTTGTCAGGCTCGACCCCGTGCCGGTCAAAGTCACGCACGAACCGGTAATAGACCCGGTTCTGGTTCTCCCCCAGATGGTCTTCGGCGGTATCCCGGAGATCCGCCACAAGCCGCTTGTACAGCCGCCGTCCAAGCTCACCAGCGTCGAAGCGCGTCATCATCGCCTCCAGTCCGCAGCTACCTACTCACTTCCAACTCTCCCGTTCCAACGGCCCTCTGTCACCGCTGACACCAGGGAGGCGAGAGCATGAGGCTATGACGATCGAAGACTTCCTTAGGGCTCGCTTGGAAGACGACGCGGTCAGGGCTGATGCGGCCAGGATCAACGGCGTTCCGTTCGAGCCGTACCCCTATGAGCAGGTGGTCGCCGATATCCGGGCCAAGTCGCGTATCCTCGCCAACCTGAACTGGCTGATGCAGCAAAGGAGCACGCTCCCGTCGGCTCCGATCGACCAGTCGCTCGGGTCCCTGAAAGAGGCCATCCACCACATGGCCGAGATCTACAGCGACCACCCCGACTATGATCCGCTCTGGAAGTTGTGAGCCGAACCGGTTCTAATAGCCCCGAAAGGCCCGGTCGCGCTGGCTGGGCCTTTCGTATAGACGAGCTCGGCGCACGGCTCGCGACCGGGCCCTCTTGCCAGCGGTGACACCACAGCGACGGTGCGGGCCCGGGTGCGTGATCACGATGGCCCTCCCAAGTCGGCCGTGAGGCTACCAAGGCACGAGGGCGCCGCCCCCTGCTGCGATCGCGTGCGCGACGACAGCCACGACGACCTCCAGCGATACCCTCCTCTGGTCCTCGGTGAGAACGAAGGCGAGTGCAGCCAGGAGGAGGCTAACGCGGGAATTCCACAGCGATTCTGCCTCCCTGCTCGGGAGCCGGAGCCTGGGAAGCAGGTTCATGACCTCTTCAGCCACGATCTTGACCAGGGACGGATCGGGGCCGTGCCGCCCGAGAATGTCCTCCCCGCTCATTCCGTGTTCCCGTGTAGCAGTCGCCCCTCCTCCCCAGGGCGCCCCGTTGACCGGTTCCAGAACCGACTTCATGCTCCTCTGGAGCCAGGGCAGCTCTCTCTCCGCCGCGGGGCCGATTCCCCAGAGCTTGCCGAAGGCGTCGGCGCGGGCGGCGCCCACGCCAATCCCGATCATGCCCTGGAGAGCCCGGGGGGACGCATACGCCGGGAAGAGATTGCTGTCGGCGGACAGCCCGAACGTGGAGGTGAAAGCGCTGAGGGCGTCGACATTGGCCGGGCTCATCATGGCGAGCGTGCCTTCCAGCGCCGTGGACATCTTGGGAGGCGCCACAGCCGCCTGGACACCGGCGAACCTGCGGGCGGCCTCCTGCGTACCCGCACTGACCCAGTTCTCGATGTGAAGCCGCTCAGCAGCGCTGGTCTGGGCGACGATATCCAGGGATCGGCCGAGGCTGGTGGAGATCCCGAGGAAGTCGGAGACTGAAGTGTTCGCCAGCGAGGCGCTGACCACCCCAACAAACGGCGGGTAGCCGGTTACGGCAGACGCGAGCCCGGCGTTGGCGCCGACAAGGTCGGCGAGGTATGTGGGGCTTGCCTTGCGGCCTTTGGAGTACTCCGGTCGAGTCATGAAGATGCGCCCCCCTGCGGACCGCCTTGGACAAGTGTTCGATGTTGGTCCGCAATCCCATGATGCCTCAGGGGGTGATGTGGCGCACGTAGTCCTGTGGACGCTGGTTGTGGATCAGCTTCCCCTGACACGACCACGCGATCATCTGCGTCGCGCACTTCCAGGCATAACGGTCGACGGGGCGGTTGCGGCGAGCACGAAGGAGCGGGCCCGGCTGTGGTGGGCGGCGATCAAGTGCTCGGCCAGGTCGGTGTCGAGGGTGTGGCCTTCGTGGTCGATCAGGTGGCGGGCGATCGCCGCGGAGAGGGCCTCGTGGTTCCCGCACATGTTTCTGAACTCCCCACCTGTCCCTCGCTCCGGACATACAGTGAAGGGCAACGCCCAAACGACGAACGGCATCCAGGTGATCGTCGATGACCGTGACGGTGTATGGCACTCCGGGCGCGAGCCTCGTCCAGAGCGCAGAGGACACGTACAGAGACAACGTTCGACGAGGCGCCTTCCATGAGCAGCGGGTCGCCCAGGCCCTGGAGGCCTGGCTGCGCAGCCGCGCCGACCACTTCCACCTGTTCCACGACCTCGTCGGTTTCCACCGGGTCGGTGGGGCCGGCCTCGAGGAGATGGACCTCGGCGACTCCAATATCGACCACGTCGTGCTCACTGGCGACGCGTGGCTGGTGATCGACGCCAAGGGCTGCGGAGCCGGGACCCTGGGCGTCGATGAGCAGGGCAACGGGATCCTGGTCAAGCAGGACCGTACGGTCCAGGCCGAACACTGGCTCGACGACGGGCGCAACTACTCACGCGCGGGGATCCCCTACCGACTCACCGACGGTGTCCGAGGGAACGCCGCCTGGATCGTTCCGGACTCCACGTCCTTGCATCCGAGCGTGGAGAAGGCCGCCTGCCGCCAGAAGGGCGGCGAGATCCTACCGCTCCGGGCGGTGAACGACGGCTTCTTCGACCAGTACTTCCCCGCCCCGCAGCCTCCGGCCTCTCCCAACCGTATCGCCCGGTTCGAGCGATACCTGAGCACGGGTGGGGGCTGACCGCCACCCGGCCCGTCTCACACTTTCAAGGCTCATGGTGGAGGAGCATGAGGCGCAGTGGCCGGAGGCCACATCCTTCCGGAGGGCCCTAAGCGAGCTCTCGCCTCCTCTTCGACGGATCAGCCGAGACCTCATCGAGGTGACCGGGGGCCGACCTCGAAGCTCCGTTCTGACATGGGAACGAGGCACCCGAGCACTGAATCCCGCCGACGCGAGAGCTCGTCGGCTGAAGACTCCGACCGCGAATCGGCCAGCACCCCATCGCAGTCCCCCAAGGTTCATGGCCGGGGCCTCGCCCCTGTGCAGGCGGACCTGCACGAGCAGGGCCTGCCGACCACGCTCGGGCACCGCCGACGCGTCCCGCACTCATCGCACCAGCGGGGAGACGCCGAGGCCCTCACCCGGCATCGGCTTTCCCATCACGTCGTTGCCTTCCGGCAAAGCAGCCAGGCTGCTTCCGCTGCTCCGGGGCGTGGACCTGTCGTGCAAGCGAACAGGCCCGCCATCGACCGAATCGGCGTTATATAACCTGATTGGACACTTGAGCGCCTACTGCACAAGGAGCTGGTGCCGTGAACACGCATGAGCAGCGGACATGCGGTCGGCCGACGCGTTCGGGTAATCCGTGTCGAGTACGGATCTCCGGATTCGACGTGGCATGCGGCACGCACGCCACGGATGAGGACCGTGCGGTCGCGGCGGCCTATCAACGAGGTTGGCGACAGGGATACGAGCAGGGGCGCGAATCGGGAGCCAGCTCGGCGCAACTCAAGATCGAATCAATGGAGCGTCGGATTCGGGAACTGGAACAACGTCTCGACGACGCCACACGCATCCACGAGATCGCCGGCGACCAGGTTGTGGACGTCGAGGGATACGCCTATCGATGGCGTGGGAGCGGCCGCCTTGAGGTGGGCGATCGAGTGCTGCTCCCCGAGAACTATGTCAGCCGCATGAAGCACGGGCCAGGACCATTCGTCGGGGTGGTCAGCGCCCTGGGCACGACATATCGTGGCGCGCTTTCCGTCATCATCGGCAGAGCACCAGAGACGGATTCGGAGGCGTAGGGACGATTCGCCTGGCGAAGAGCATTGGTACATACGGGTCGGCCTCCGGAGGATCCCCGATGGCAGAGGGAGCGTCACGCGACCCGGCGAAGGCGGTGTGGTGCCGCTCCTGGCAGCGGCGCCGACACCCATTGCGAGCACATGCACGAGCGGTGCTGCCCCGCTGTCCGTCGAGCGGAAGCGCTCAACTGCGCCGCCACGGCGGGATTCCCCGATTGCGAAGGTACCATCTAGCGCTGTCCTCCGGCTCCTCTGGCGGTGGCTCCTTCGGGAACGGCCGGTGCCGGTACGCCCGGTGCGGCCCGTAGGGACTCCAGTCCCCGAGGAAGGGGCGCAGCTCCTCCGGAGTCGGGTCTGCGTTGAAGTCCTGACTCCGCAGCCCTGAGGCGGATCGGACGGGGTCCTGGCTCTGAGCGGCTTCTTCGCCCCACCGCGCCCACTGCCTCAATCGCTCGGCGTGCTCGGGATCGGCACAGGCTCTGGCCTCTTCCTCCAACTCCTGACAGAGGAGCCGGATCTCGCCGACCACGGCCCACGTTTCCAGCGCATCACGCAAGAGCGCATTCCGTTTCTCCACGACAGCTCGGCTTCGGGCTTCGGCCATCGCCCTCTCCCACGCGGCGCGCTCTTCGCGTTCCCGGCGCTCCTTCTCTTCTTTCCACTCTCTGAGCTGGCGCTCCCGGGCGCGCTTCTCCTCGTCCGCGGCCTGCGAACGGTGCTTCAGCTCCGGGATGAGAGCACGCACCTGCTT
Organism: Nocardiopsis chromatogenes YIM 90109; assembly: GCF_000341185.1. GTDB lineage: Bacteria > Actinomycetota > Actinomycetes > Streptosporangiales > Streptosporangiaceae > Nocardiopsis_A > Nocardiopsis_A chromatogenes. The sequence continues at coordinate 2,771 of NZ_ANBH01000383.1, read as the reverse complement.
ATCCAGCCGACGGCGCCCCTTGTCACTCCAGTCGTCGCATTCGGCATGCGCCTCCGGCGAGATCACGAGTCGCAGCCGACCGGTCCACTCGTACTTGTACGTCGGCGGATGCCATCGATAGCGATCACCTGAGCGCCTGAACCCCGAAGGCGTCGGCTCCCCCACCGGCTCGCGGTCCTCCTTGACGGCCAGGTCATACCGGTGGCCGTCGACCGTAATGGACAGGCCGGTGTGTCTGGGGTTCCTGGTGAGCACAAGCCGGTAGCCTCCCTTGTTCGCCGCGGTGCCGATAGCCTCGACGACAGCTAGTGCGCGAGGCAGCCTCTGCTCGGACACATGGACCAGCGAGGGTTGACAACGGAGCTGCTCCTCGATGGCCGCTGATCCGCTGTATGTGGTGCCGACTCGACTCTTGATCCGGTTCCACTCTGTCTCGCCGCCGTTGGCTGGATCGATGAGCTGGATGATCATGTCCCCGGAACTGCGCCCGGTGTACCGAAGGGACTTCCCGGGCGGGACGAGCCCGTCCCGCTTGGCACGACCGAGTGCCCTGCGGTAACGGGTCCGTGTCTCGGGGGCCGGGTTCTCGATGTGCAGGCCGCTTTCGGCCGAGTTCAGCTGCTCGATCAGCTTCGCGGCGTCGCTCCGAACACGGTCCTGGAGGGTCTTAGGACTCGCCTGCTTCGCACCACCAGGAGGTGTTCGTTTCGTGGACTCCTTTCCGGTCGGTTTGTCCGGATGGTGCCCGTGTTCCAGGTAAAAGCGCCCTGCCTCTGTGATGTGCGCTTGCCACCTGCCGTGGCGCTTGCCCGCCGTGACCAGGCCCCGATCGCGCAGCGCGTAGACCGAGAGGCGGTAACCGGTTTGCTCCGGACCACCGAGGTCGTCGCCGTCAGCGATCCGCGACAGCACCGACAACTGCAGTTCGTTGATCGGATCCCAGCGTCGCATGCCGTTCCTTGCCCGGAGGGTGCGGGTGTACTCCGGCTGAGTGAGAGGTCAGGCCCGATGAGTATTCAGAGTTCGAAGCTACATCAGCCCGCCGTTCCTCGAGAGCCGAATGGGAGGAAGGGACCCGCCTACCGAAGATCAACCCGCAGACGAGGAGATACGGGGCGCCGAAGTACTCGCCCCTTGGTCGAAACGCCCCTCCTGTCCCCACTGCTTGACCAGGCGTCCCCAGCGTTCCTTGCGGTTGAAGCGGAGGGCGATCTCCCTACCTGCGGGAAGGGAGCCGTCTTCTCCTCGGTTCTCCTGGGCCCACCTCCATGCCTCCACCTGGAGGCGAGGGGCGCCCGGTCGGTCCGGTGACAGGGCGCGGGCCGGCTCAGTGTCGCGGTCCACGGCTTCGACCACATGCAGGCGGGGCCGGTCGACGTTGCCCTGCCCTGGTCGGTCATGCTGCTCAGCGGTGACCGGATTCGCAGTTGCGCCGGGCTCATCGGGTGCGTTCTCAGCGCTCGCGCCCTGCTCACGCCTGAGTTCTCGCATCAGCAGCTCGAACGCGCCTGCCAAGGCGAAGGACGGCCAGGCGTGGATCACCGCCGACCATGCCGTCGGCTCGGCGACCGAGACGTTGGCCGTCAGGGAGGCCAGGCTGCCGAGGATGAGAAGGGTCCAGGGCAACAGGCCGCCGCGGCGGCCGCGTCTCGCGTCGGCCAGCAGGGTCATTGAGGAAGCGATGATCATGCCGTCCACGGACAGTGGAAACAGCGCCGCCCTCCACTCCGGTTTGCCGTGGCGCTGGGCCAGTTCGAACATGTGGGAGTAGGACACCACCGCCGCGATGCCCGCCAGCATCTTCACGGCGATGATCGTGATCCAGCGAGATACCCGAGCAGTCGCCATCGCCGGTCACCGCCTGTCCAGCTCGAAGGTCGCGGACAGAGGCAAAGGCATGTACGTAGGGGGTGAGTCCCCCCTCGGACACTCACTACGACGGGGTGCGAGTCGGCGGCCGACTCGCACCTTGTTTCATTCCGGCGCACGGGGCAGCCCGAGGAGAGTCGTCCAGCGCCCTACACGGGTAGCGCAGGCTCCGATGGCGAGTTCATACACTGCCCCCATGGCGAACGCCCCCACCCTCTACCTCGTGGTCTCCGGCGCCCCGGCCCCAGAGGGCACAGCCGACCTGGTCGATCTCCTGCTCAACGACGGCTACCAGGTGCTGGTGCTGTCCACCCCGAACGGGACACGCTTCCACGACACCGACCGGCTCGCCGAGCTCACCGGAGAGAAGGTCCGCGTGGAGTACCGCATGCCCGGCACCGGCAAGAGCCTCCCGCCCGCGGACGCCGTGCTCGCCTGCCCGCTGACCTTCAACTCCACCAACAAGTTCGCCGACGGCCACGCCGACAACTTCGCCATCGGCCTGCTGTGCGAGATGGTCGGCTACGACGTGCCCACCATCGTCGTGCCCCACTGCAAGCCCCAGCTCGCCTCCCACCCCGCCTTCCAGCGCTCCCTGGCCACCCTGCGCTCCATCCCCGCCGTCTCCTTGATCCACGACCCCCACGCGCCCTACGAAGACCGCATGCCCACCTGGGAACACGTCCTCCAAGCCGTCCGATCGGCAACCCCCGCCTCCTGAGGCGTGCCCCGAGGACGCACCCCCAGGGACAGAGCATCCGCCGGGCCCGACGCCGCCGCGGCATCTCCCAGGCCGCCTGTGCTGCGCACACCCCTGGATGAACGGCCGAATCCGGCCATCGACCGGCATACCGGTCAACCCCGGTCTCCCCCTGACCGTCGAGACAGTGAACGCTATACCA
>NZ_ANBH01000382.1 GCF_000341185.1 Nocardiopsis chromatogenes YIM 90109 | reverse complement strand
GCACCCCGCCGCGCGCCTTCTCGAACACCTCGGTCGTCTTGATCGCGGTGGCCCCCACATACTGGCCGACCAGGTCGGCGCGGGCCGCCTCCACGACGTGCCCGTAGCGCAGCACGTCCAGGTCGGCCAGCAGCCGCCCGTACAGCCGCGCCACCGTGGTCTTGCCGGTGCCCGGCGGCCCGGAGAACACCAGGTGCCGGGCGACGGGCGGGGACGGCAGCCCCATCTCGGCCCGGTGGCGGGCCATCCGGTTCCGGTTGACCAGCGTCGTGACCTCGCGCTTGACGCCCTCCAAGCCGATCAGCGCCTCCAGTTCGGCCAGCGGCCCCGCGTCCCCGTCCCCGGCGGCCTCCTCGTCGGCGTCCCCGGCCGCCCCGGGGGCCTCCGGGGCCCCGTCGCCTTCGGGGAACGCATCCGGGCCGTACCGGTCCTCGTCGGTGTTGCCCTCGCTGACCAGCGACTCGGCGGTGACGTTCGCCCCGGCGGCGGTCTGCCTCAGCCCGGCGCGCCCGTTGTCGCGCACCGTGCACCCGTCCACCAGCACGTCCTCGCCGGTGCCGACGAGCACCCCGTCGGCCCGGTTGCCGAACAGCTCGCAGGAGCGCAGCACCGCGCGGCCGCCCGCCGCCACCAGCGCCCCGTTGCGACCGTTGCCGTGCAGGCGCATGCGGGTCGCGGTCGCCTCGCCCCCGGCGTGCACCGCCAGCCCGTCCCCGCCGCACCCGGCCACCTCGCCGTCGCGCAGGTCCAGCACCGCACCGGCGGCGGCGCTCACCCCGTTCTCCCCGGCGTCGACCACCCGCAGGCCGGTGAGGGACGGGCGCGCGTCGCCCGAGGCGTGCACCCCGGAGCGTCGCACCCCCGTCGCCTCCAGGTCCTCCAGGCGGCCCCCGCCGCCGTCGAAGCGCACGCCGTGCCCGCGGACCCGCCGCACCCGGACCCGCCGCAGGAAGGGCGAGGAGCCGGACAGCACCGCCATCCCGGCG
>NZ_ANBH01000381.1 GCF_000341185.1 Nocardiopsis chromatogenes YIM 90109 | reverse complement strand
CCCCCGCCCCCGCCGCAGGAAGGGCGAGGAGCCGGACAGCACCGCCATCCCGGCGCCGTCCGCGCCGTCCACGGTGAGGCGGTCGAACTCGGCGGTGGAGTCGTCAGCGACCACCACCCCCTCGGCCGCGCCGCCGTGCACGTCCAGCCCGCTGAAGGCGGTGGAGGAGCGGCCGGTGACGCGCACCGCCGCACCCCCGGCGTCGCGCACCTCGACCCCGGTGAGCAGGCCGCGCGCCTTCTCCTCGGCGAGCACGCCCTCGCGGCCGCTGCGCACCACCGTGACCCGGTCGGCGCGCGGGTCGGTGCCGCCGCGCAGCACCAGCCCGCGCCCGGCCGCGCCGTGCACCTCCACCTGCTCCAGCCGCACGGCCGAGCGGGAGGAGAGCACCACCCCGTCGTCGCGGACGTCGCGCACCCGCAGCCGCACCAGCTCCGGGGCGGCGTCCCCGTCCACCGCCACCGCGGGCTTGGCGGTGCCGGTCACCTCGCAGTCCTCCACCCGGCCCGCGCCGCCGCCGGCCGCGTACACGCCGTTGCCGCCGGCGTCGCGGATGGTGCAGCGGCTCACCCGGGGGGCGCCGCGCTCGTTGATGACCAGGCCGCTGGTGCCCACGTCCTCCACGACGCAGTCCTCGATGACGCTAGCCTGCGCGGAGGTCACCACGATGCCCGCGCCCTCCGAACAGGTCACCCGGCAGTCGCGCAGCGCCAGGGCGCCCTCGTCGCGGGCCAGTACCGCCGCCCAGGCGGCCCCGTCCACCCGGCACTCGGCCAGCTCCACCTGCCCGGCGGCGGCGTCGACCACCGGCGCCTCGGGGTCGCGGCCGCGCAGGACGAGCCCGGTGAGCTTGACCGCCTCGGCGACGGAGGTGACCGCGCTCCCCTCCGCGCAGAGGATCTCCACCGACCCCGGCTCTTCGGCGGCCATCAGGGTGACCACGCGGGTCAGGACCAGCCGCTCGTCGTAGCGGCCCGGGGCCAGGGAGAGCACCGCGCCGTCGCCGGCCGCGGCCACCGCCTCGCCGATGGTCCGGAACTCGGCGCCGCCCGAGGGGTCGACGGTGCGCACGTGAGGGGTCATCGAACTGTCCGTTCCTTTCTGTCTTCCGCTCGGCCCGCCGCCGTGTCCCGCGCGGCGGTGCGGCGGGTCATCGGCACTCGGCCTCGACCACCGAGGCGGGGAGCGTCGGGTGCGGGGCGCCCTGGGGGGCGGCGCCCGCGTTGGTCAGCCGGAGGGTGAAGGCCCCGTCCACGTCCGAGAACTCGGTGACCGCCCAGTAGTTCCCGGGGTCGGGCCGCTCGATCTTGTAGACGCCGCGGTTGGGGCCCTCGGCCCGCTCGCCGTCGAACAACTCGACGTTGGCGGGCTCGCCGCTGCCCCATAGCGGGGAGTCGCCCGCGATGACCAGCATCTTCAGCGAGCAGGTGGCGTCGTCGAATCCGGGGGTGAACGTCCAGGTCGCCGCGGTTCCGGTGTAGCCGTTGGAGTCGCCGCTCACCGGGATGGCGTCGTAGCCGCCCGAGCACCCCGAACCGGTGTAGTGGCCCGAGCCCGCGCGCGTGACCCCTTCGCCGTGCACCGCGTACGACGCACCGGGGTCGGTGCAGTCCGGACCGGCCACGGCGGAGTACCCGCGCTTCTGCCCGCCACCGCCCGCGCCCTCGTCGGCGCGGGTCGTGAGCGGGGCCGCGCCCTGGTCCTGGACCTGGTCGCCGCCCGCGCCGCCCGCCGTCTCCGGCCCGTCGGCGGGGCCGTCCCCGCCTTCGGGGGCGCCGGGCCCATCGGAGCCGGGGCCGCCGCCTCCGGCGCCCTTGTCGTCTGCGTCCTTGTCGTCTGCGTCCTGGCCACCGGCCCCGTCACCGGACCCGGAGCCCGCGCCGTTCCCGCGCTCGCCGCCGGAGTCCCCGGACGCCTTCTGTCCGGAGCCGTCGGAGCCGTCAGTACCCTCGGAGTCCTCAGCGTCCCCGGAACCCCGGGGACCGTCGTCCTCCTGGCGGTCGCCGGGCTCATCGGAGTCGTCCGAACCCAACAGCGGCACGCCGTCGAGCAGGGAGCCCATCTGCGTCTCGGCGTCAGGCCCGGAGCCGCCCGCGCCGCCGTCGCCCCCCGCGCCGCCGCCGGAGCCGCCGCCGTCCTGGCCGCCGCCGGAACCGCCCTGGGAGCCGCCGTCCTGTGCGCCGTCGCCCTCCCGGTCGTCGCCGCCGACCGCGCCGGGGGCCTGCGGCAGCACGTCCGGAACGAAGCCGCCGGGCTCCTGCCCGCCGCCCCCGCCCGCGCCACCGCCGCCGCCTTCGCCGGGGACGACCGGTGCGCCGCCCGCCACAGGCGCCTGCGCCTGGGCCCCCGCCGTCCCGGCGGCCGGATCGGCGCCGCCGGTCGCCCCGGCCCCTTCTCCGCCGACCAGCCGCAGCCCCGTCTCGGAGGCCCCGAACGGCGCGGCGACCAGGAGCAGACCGGCGATGGCGGCCAGCGCCATGGTGGGTTTGCCGGGCCGGTGCGCAGCCGCCGCCGCGCGCGTGCCGTCGGCGGCGCCGGGGGCGCCGAACCGGCCGATGGCGGCGGTCAGCCCGGACAGCGCGCCGCCCGCGGGGGGTTCGGCGGCCTCGGCGGTCCGGGCCGAGGGGGCCGACGGGGGCGGGACGGGCGCCGGTCGCGCCGCCCGGGACGCGTCGGTCGGTGCCGGGTCGGCGGAGCTCGCCAGGACTCCGGGCCGCTCCGCCTTCGCGGATTCTGCTGCCATGTGGGGGTTCCTCTCTCGGTGGGGTCGGGAGTGAGGTTGACGGGGGTGGGGTCGCCGGTCAGTGCACGCGCCGCCTCCCCCCTTCCGGGTTCAGCGCCGCGTCGAAGGCGGCCTGCAGGGACGGCGCCTGCTCCGGGGGGCGCCCCCAGGCGGCGGCCAGGGCCCGCCCCAGCCCGTCCAGCGCCGCGCGCTGGCCGGTCAGGGCGGCGTGCAGGCCGTCGCGGCGCGCGACCAGGTCGCCGAGGGCCGCCACGACCTCGCGGGGAAGGACCGGTGTGCCGGCCGCCTCCCGCTCCCGCAGCAGCGCCAGGGCCTCCTCGGCCCGCTCGCGGTCGGCCTGCACGGCGTCCTGACCACGGGACCACCCCTGGTCCGGGGCGGCCCCGAGGCCCAGGTGCCGACGGAGCGCGGCGACGGCGCCGCGCACCGGGCCGTCCCAGTCGGCGGGGTCCAGGGCCGGGTCGAGCCCGAGCAGGTCCAGGGCCTCGCGCGCGTGGGCGCCTTCGGCTCGGTCCTGGTCGCTGCGGGGGTCGCGGTCCAGGCCGAGGTGGCGGTCGAGGGCGTCGAACAGCGCCTTCTCCCGCTCCTGCGCCGCCTCCTTCGCCTCGACGACCGCGTCCCAGCGCTCCGCCGCCCCGTCGCCGAGCAGCCCGTACCGCTCCGCCTGCCCCCGGGTGAGCCACACCTCCGCCTCGGTGGAGGCCGTGACCCCGCGGGGGTGGGTGCGCGTGCGGCCGAAGGGGCCGCCGCGGCCGCCGGGGTCGTGGGCGACCAGCAGCGCGTCCATGGGCA
>NZ_ANBH01000380.1 GCF_000341185.1 Nocardiopsis chromatogenes YIM 90109 | reverse complement strand
CGGAGGGGGCCGCCGCGGCCGCCGGGGTCGTGGGCGACCAGCAGCGCGTCCATGGGCATCCGCACCAGGAAGCGGCGGCCCCGGTCCTCGGCCGCGCCGTGGTCGGTGTGCAGGACGGTGGCCTCGTCCTTGCTCGTTCCGGCGCCGACGGGCGGCGCCGCGTTGCCCGCGGCGCTCTGGGAGCCGTAGATCGCGCTCGGGGCGAACCCGCCCCGGCTCCCGCCGTCGAGGCCGCCCACGAAGGCGAGGTCGCCGGACACCGGCAGGCTCTGGCCCCCGTCGTGCGTGCCGGACCGCTCCTCGCGGTGCGTCTTCTGCGTGTAGCGGTCGGTGGAGGCGCCCTCGTCCACGTCGATGATGCGGCCCTCCCCGGGGCGCAGGGACGTGTACAGCCGCGCGTCCAGGCCCGGGACGGCGAAGGGGCCGTCCCCGCCGCCGAGCAGCGGCGCGCCGTCCCGGCCGTGCGCCCCGCCGTCGGCCGGGGGCGCCGCGCCCTGCGACCGCGCGAAGACCGACCGGAGCACCTGCTCGCCCGCGGCGGCGCGGAGCACGCCCGCGCGGACGCCGAGCCCGCCCTTCGTGCCGAGGTAGGCCTCCGCGGCGGCGGGGTCCATCCGGCCCCGCTCCGGGGTCCAGCCCCTGGCCAGGGCCGCGGAGAGCACGAGCGCGTCGGCGACGCCGGGGCCGATCGNTGCCGGTCGGCGGCGCGGCCGCCGCCGTTCCGCCAGGCGGCCCCGACCTGCTCCACGCGCTCCTGGTGCGCGTCGCCGCGGCCGTACTCACGCGCGGTGCCCGGCCCGGACGCCGCCCCGTCGCCCGGGGCCATCGCGCTGACCGGGACGATCTCCTTCACCCGTCCAGCATCGACCCCGCGGCCGCCGTCGGTGATCGGCTCCTTGGCGCCGCCCACCGCCCCTTCGCGGGTGAGGGTGAAACGCAGCCGGACCGGGGTGTCCAGGGACACCCCCGGATCCTTCACCGTGCGGGCGCGGTTGTCGGTGGTGGAGTCGGCGCTCCCGTGGGTCCGGTCGACGCCCGTCTCGGCCGCCTGGAGCGGCCCTTGGGCGTTGAGCAGGTGCATCCGGGTCGGCGGCAGCGAGGGGTCCTGACCCTCGTCGGCTCCGACCGGCAGCACGGCGCCGTCGGTCTTGGCCGTCACCCCGGCCCTGTTCCCCGCGGCCTGCGCCCGGCTCCGCTCGTCGCTGTCGGTGTCGGTCCGCGAGGAGGTCATCTGCGCCTCGACCGTCCCGGCCGAGGCGCCCGGTCCGCGCTCCAGCCGGATGCGCATCCAGCCGCCGTCGGTGAGCCGCTGGTCCCCGGCCGTATTGTGGCGCAGGCGGACCCGCACCGGCACCCCTTCGCTGAACAGGGCCCGTCGGCGCCCGCGTGAGGCGTTGGGCGAGAGAGCGGTCCGGATGTCGTGCTCGCTCTGGCCGGTGAGGGCGAACCCGGCCTCCCCCACCCTGTCCTTGACGCCCTGGACGGCGCGGTCGACGTCCAGGCCGTTCAGGGTGAGGCCGCGCGAGGCTCCGGGCCCCGACACCCGGGAGGTGACCGCCTCGGGGAGGGCCCGCGCGGCCCGCAGCGGGCCGACGAGCCCCTCGGTCCCGCGCAGGAGGCCCTTCGCGGCCAGGTCGACCACCCGGTAGCGGGTCTCCTCCTTGCCGCTGACGGTCCCGTCGTCCCGTCCGTGCCGACCGCCGCGGCCGTCGTCGCTCTCCCTGCCGTCGCCATCCTCCCGGCCGCCGCCGTCTTCCCGGCCGTCGTGGGACCCCCGGCCCTCGGGGCCCTCACGGCCGCCCTCACCTTCGCGGCCGTCCTCTGGACCGCGCTCCTCCGCGCCGCCCCGCTCGTCCCCGCCGCTCCGGTCGTCGCGGTTCCGGTCCTGCTGTGCCAGGTCCCTCGTCCAGGGCAGCGGAACGCTGGCGATGAGGTTGGGCCGCACCCGGGCCCAGGCCGTGAAGGTGTAGGCGACGTCCCTGACCACCCCGACCGTGCTGCCGGGCAGGGAGAACTGGTCCTCCTCGGTGAAGGTCTCGGTCTGGGCCTCGGACTCCGAGCGGGTCCAGCCCCACATCGCGCCGAGCACCCCGCCCAGGCGGTTGTAGTGGGCGGCGCCAGGGTCGGGAGAGCCCCGGAGGCCGAAGGTGAGGCCCAGCCTGTTGGAGAAGGACCGGCCCGAGGAGGCCGTGCGCTCGTTCTCCGCCTTGACCGTCAGGTCCAGGCCGCCGTCGCGGAACACCTCGGAGGCCGACATCCCCCGGTCCTTCGCCGTGAGCCGCGCGTCCACGTCGGACCGACGGGTGACCGCGTCCTCGTACTGCTGCCGGATCGGCACCCCGCCGTTGCGCAGCGCCTCGGACTCCGCCGCGAGCGACCTGGGGGAGGTGAGCACGGTCATCTGCCCGTCGACCGCCGACCCGGACCACAGCGCCCTGGCGTACCCGGTCGCGCGCGACAGCGTTCTGCGGGCGGTGTCGAGGAGCCCGCCGTCGTCGCTGCGGGCCGACCGCGAGGCGTGCGGCAGACCGGTGAGGGCGTCCCCCTCGGCACCGTCCCGGCGGATGTCCTGATCGCGGCGCTCGCGGAACGCGGCGTCGTCCGCCTCGGAGCGGGCCCGCGCGGCGCGTATCCGGGCGTCGGCCTCCCCCGTGTTCTCGAACCCGGCGTCGCGGACGGCACGACGGGTCCGCCCCGCCTGCTCCTCGGCACGGTCGGCGCGGCCCCGGGCGCGGTCGCGCTCCTCCGCGCGGTCGCGTGCCCGCTGCTCGGCGTCGCGGACGTCCTGCTCGGCCCGGTCCCGCGCGCGTTCGGCGTCGTCGCGCCCCTCCGCCGCCTCCCGGAGGTCCCCGCCGGCCTCCTCGGCCTTTTCCCGGGCCCGCTCGGCCCTCTCCTCGGCCCGGCCGAGACGTTCTTCGGCCTCGCGCAGTCCTTCCTCCGCGCGCGCCACGGGGTCTCCACCGTCCGCGCCGGACCCGCGCTCCGGCGTGTCCGGCGTCCGCCGCGCCCGCCGGACGCCCTCCGCCGCCGCCTCGACGTCCTCCCTCGCCCTTTCGGCGTCCCCCTCAGCACGCCGGGCCCGTCCGTCGGCCTCGTCCGCCCGGCCTTGGGCGGCGTCGACCGCCTCCTGGGCGCCATCGACCCTTCGGCGGGCGTCCTCAAGGTCGCCTCTGGCCTGCTCGGCCTGCGCCTCCAGGCCGTCGACCTCGGCCGCGACGCGGTCGGCCTCGGCGCGCGCGTCCCGCGCCTCCCGTTCCCGCCCCGGCAGGTCCATCAGCCCGCGCAGGCCCTCCTCCATCCGCCGCGCGCGCTGCTCCGCCCGTTCCGCATCGGTCCCGTCGCCCGCGTCGGTGCCGGTGCCGGTCGCCTCGCCGGGGACCGGGCGGCCGACCGGGGTCTCCACCACGAGTACGGGGCCGTCACCGCCCAGGGGGACGGGCCGCGGTTCCCCGCCCGCCATCTCGACCTGGAACCCGGCGGTGTAGGACCAGCTGTCGACCGGGCCGGAGTAAGAGGCTCCCCCGTGGATCGCGCCTTTGCCGGTGTCCAGTACCGACCTGGTCCACCCCGCCTCGGCCGTGTTGCCGAGCCCGCCCTCGGCGGTGAGCCAGGGAAGGCCCGCCGGGGTCTCGCCGTGCCGGTACTGCGCCTTGGCACTCGCCTCCCCGGTGATCTTGCGCCCGTGGTCGGTGCCGTCGGAGAGCGAGGCGTGGGCGGCCAGCGTCGAGGAGAGCGTCCCCTCCCGGCGCGTCCCCCGGTGCACCCCGTCGGTGAAGTCGGCCCGCACCCGCAGGCTGAAGTGGTCGGCCCCGTCCTGCGAACTCCGCTCGGCCATCAGCCCGAGAGCGTGCAGCGTCTGCCGCAGCGGCCCCGGGCCGAGGCGGAAGAGGTTCCTTCCCCCCGACGGCCGCAGGTCGATTCCGATGCCCTCGCCCGCCAGCGCGTCCGCGTTCAGCGCCGCGCGCTCGACCTGCCGGTGGAGGCGCAGCGTGTTCCGCATCCGGGTGTCGCGCTTGCGCCACATCCGGTTCCAGGCGTTGGGCCGCCGCCCGTCGCCGTCCGGCGGCAGCACCAGGTCCGGCCGCTCCCGGTGCACCATCGCCTGGACGGCGCGCGCGACCCCCTGAGCGGGGGTGGTCCCGTCCGCCCCGCGGCGCAGGTCGCCGTTTCCCCAGCGCAGGCCCACGGGGTGGGCCTCGCCGAACCCGTCGATCCGGGCCGTGCCCACGCCGAGTCCGCCGGGGGACGGCCGGGGTTCCCCGCCGTCCCGGCCCGTCCCGCCCGTCCCCTCCGGGCGCCCGGTCCCGGCCGTACCGCCGTCCGCTCCCCCGGGGGCCGCCCATCCCGGTCCGGTCAGCACCGCCGCGTCCTCGGCCGAGAGCAGGTCCAGGGTGACCATGGTGACCGTCTCCCGGCCGCCCTCGGTGGTGGTGACGGTGTACTGCCGGGTCACCCGGTATAGCGCCGAGTGGTCCTCGGCCGAGGCGCCCCGGGCGCGCTCCGCCCCGTGGTCGGTCCCCCGGCCCTGCTTGTTCGTGCGCTGGTGGCCGACCTTCCCTCCGGCCCCGGCCCGGACCGTGGCCCCCGGGGTGGGGTCGGCGGTCGCCATCAGCCCGCCCTCGACCTCGACGTCGATCCTGCCGGTGCGGTTCGCGGTGGTCGTCGCCGACGCCGACGTCTTGTCGGTGTCGCTGAAGGAGGTGCCGCCCAGGACCGGCCCCACCCGCTCGTAGTGGACCGGCCCGCCCCGAAGCTCGGCGCTCTCCATCCATTCCGGCTCGGTCAGGCGGTCCCGCTCCCTGCGGCGGAAGGGCAGCGCGAGCGGCTCGCCCTGGTCGAGCCGCCCCATCGCCTCCTTGAGCTCCCTGTCGCCGAGCCGCTCCCCGAGGCGCGCACGCTCATCGGCATCCAGGGGCGGCCGGTCCCGGCCCTCGCCGGTCACCCGGTCGGCGACGCCTCCGGTGTCGAGCACGGCGAGCGTGCGGCCGAACCTCGGCGCACGGGACAGCACCGGCCCTCGGCGGTCGCCGATGGTCTCCGGCATCCACGGCTGGGGCGCCTGCGATCTGCGGCCGGGCAGAGTGACCTCATTGACCCCGGGGACGGTGGCGGTGTCCCGGCGCAGGACCTCCCCTTCGGCCTCCCGCCCGTCGCGCAGGCTGAGGTCGATGCGGAGGTCGGCCGCGAACCCCTCGCCGTCCTCCTTGGCGTCTACGGCCCGCTTGACCTTGCTCTCGGCGGCCGTCTGGTACTGCGTTCCGCGCTGCCGCTGCGCCACGGCCGCCTTCAACCGCAGGTTGAGCAGGGCGACCTTGCTCGCGACCTCGCCGATCACGGTGAAGGGGCCGGTGATGCCGAACTGCTTGCGGGACTGCTGCACAGCGGTCCCGCCCGTCTTGGCGCGGCTCTCGTAGGTGGTCGTGGGGCGCACCGGCGGGTCGTCCACGGGGCGCCAGGCGCGGGAGACGTCCACGACGGCCGTGGCGCGTTCGGCGCCGTCGGCGGAGACCACCGGGACCTCGACGGACACCGGCCGCCGACCGCCGCCGCCGTTCAGGCCGTGCCCGGCGAGCCTGCTGCGCAGCAGGTCGAGCCCGACCGCGGTGAACCGCCAGTCGTCGCCCAGCCACCGCCGGACCCGGTCCACCACGGC
>NZ_ANBH01000379.1 GCF_000341185.1 Nocardiopsis chromatogenes YIM 90109 | reverse complement strand
CCGGGGGTAACCCGCCAGTCGTCGCCCAGCCACCGCCGGACCCGGTCCACCACGGCGGGGACGGGGTCGTCGGCCCCGGTGCGGGCGCCGTCGTAGCGGCCGCCGTCGTCCCCGCCGCTCACCAGGGCGTCGAGCATCCGGGCCGTGTCGTCGTCGACGGCCCGCCGGTCCCGGTCGCGCCCGTCCTGCGGCGCCTCCTCCCGGCGCTCGCCGTTCCGCTCTCCCCGCTCGTTCTGCTCCCGTTCCGCGTCGGCGTCGGAATCGCGGCGGCCGTCCGACGGCGGACCGCCGGAGGGGTCTTCGGGGTCTTGGCCGGTGGTGTCCTCGGGCCGCCCGGACCCGCCGCCGTCAGGAGGCGGGTCGATGGGCCCCATCTCGATCCACTCGCCGTCCGTCTCCTCGTTGAGGGACTCGGTCGGAACCGGGGGGATCGGCGGCGGCGCGTCGGCGAGGGCGTCCCCCGCCGGGTCCGTGGGGTCGACCGGAGTTCGCCCCTGCGACGCGTCCGGGTCGGCACCGGTCCCCCCGGATTCCCCGAGGCCGGACTCCGTCCGGCTCGGCGCCGGGGGCCCAGGCGCAGGGCGGCGAGGCACGGTGGAGGCATCCTCCTCAGGGCCGCTCTCGACGAGCGGCCCCCGACCCCGCGACGTATCCGCCTCAGCCCCTGTCGCCCCGGACTCCCCGGGACCGGACTCGGTCCGGCTGGGGACCGGGGGCCCAGGATCGCGGCGGCGCGTCTCGGAGCCCCTGCCCTCCCGGTCCGTCCCGGGGTCCGCCGTCGCGGGCCGCCCCGACCGGGGCGTCCGCCCGGTCTCCTGCCGCCGCTCCGACGTCCCGGTGCCAGAGCCGCCCGCCGTGTCCCGCTGCGCCGCCTGGGCGGCCGGTCCGGTGCCGAATGCCATGGGGACCGGAGCCGGAACCGGCTGCGCAGGAAGACCGGTGCCGCCCTCGGCCGCGATGCCCTCTTCCGTGACGGGAGCGGTCGAGGGGTCCGGGAAGCCGCCGTCCCGGGGACCGGCACCGGCTGCAGGGGACACTCCGTTCCCCTGTCCGGCGCCTTCGCCCATCACCTGGCCGCCATCCACGACGCCGACGGGGTTCCCGGCATCGGCTGACGCGCCGTTCGCGTCCAGGGAAGGAGGAGAGGGCGCCTTCCCGCCCGTGTCCAGGGGCGCCGGGGCACCGCTCCGCCCGTCGCCTTCAGGGCCGCCGGATGCGGGTGCTTCGGGCGTGCTGCCGCCGTCGGGCGCCTGTGCCCCGTGCGCAGAACCGTCGTCCACGGACGCCTTCGGGGGGTCGGCGGGACCGGCGCCCGTCCCGGGCGGGGAGTCGCCGGAGGGCCCATCCTCTGTTCCGGGAGACCGCTCCCCTGTCCTCCCGGTGCCGGATGTCGCGTCGCCGCCGCCTTGGCCGACCCCCTCACCAGGCCCCGGGGCGCCCCCGGAAAGCCCGCCGTTCCCGTCGGCCCCGCTCACCTCACCCGGCCCTCCGGAGGCGCCGGGGCCACCGAGATCGCCGGTCCCGGCCGACTCAGAACCGCCGGCGCCGCCTCCAGCGTTCCCCTCCGAAGCACCGGACGATGGCGGGTCCACCCGCTGCTCCGAAGCACCCGGCCCCTCCGACACCGGCCCAGCGCCACCGTCACCCGGACCGCCGCCGGACAGGACGTCCCGCTCATCCTGCTCGTCCCGGGCGCCCTCCGCTCCCCCGGCCTCCCGAGGCGACACGCCATCACCGGGCGGCGGGGGCGCCTCCAGGCCGTCCGAGGACTCAGAGGGCTCGGAGGGCTCGGAGGGCTCGGAGGGCTCGGAGGGCTCGGAGGGCTCCGAGGCCGTCGGCACCTCCCCGGGAGTCGGTACGGCACCACCGGAATCCGCGCCGTCCTGCCGGTCCTGCTCAGCCCCGTCGGACGGGGGCGGGGTCCGTTCAGGGCCCTCCGAACCTCCCGGACCGTCGGTCCCCTGCCCTTCCGGTTCCGCTCGGCCGCCTTCGTCGGCGGCGGACATGCCTTCGTCGTCCGTGGACGCGCCGCCGCCGGTCGCTCCGCTCTCGCCGCCCCGGTCGCCCGTCGGTCCATCCGGACTCCCGCCTCCGGAGGCGCCGTCTCCCGTCGCCCCCTTCTCCGAGCCGTCCTCCCCCTGAGCGGTCTTCTCCGGGTCGCCCTCCCCGGTCTCCCCGTACTCCGTGGACACGGTGCTCGCGCCGTCCGAGTCGGACAGGTCCGCGGCCTTGTCCCCTCCCCCCGAGGTCTCCACCTCGGACGGCGGGGAGGGCAGGTCCTGCCCGATCCCGCCGATCCGGTCGAGCAACGCGATGCCCGCCTCGGTCAGCCCCTGCTCGACAGCGCCCGAGACCGCACCGGACACCGCCGACAGCCACGTCACCGAGAAGGTGTGGTCGTCGCCGAACAACAGGTTGTAGAAGCCTTCGGCGAGCATTCCCTGCCCGGCGTTGGCGATCGCCTGCGACGTGTACTGCGACAGCGCGCTCCTCCACGCGGAGCCCACGTCCGCCAGAGCGTTCTCCACGGCATCGGGCAGCCCTCGCGCCAGGACCTCCCGCGCCTGCGGTGACAGGACCGGACCTGCGTCCGCCAGGACATCGTCCAGCGCCTTGCCCAGGTTCTCCGAGCCCCAGTTGCGCGCGAACGCGTCGGCGTAGTCCTGTCCGAGCCGCTCGGCCCGGTCCCGGCCGAGCGCGCCGCCCAGGCCGTCGGCGAAGGCGTCCCCCATGCGGCCCTTGAAGCGCTCCAGGTCGGCCGGATGCGACCAGCCGGGCCCCGCGTCCTTGCCGTAGGGCGTCAGCAGGTGGTCGGCCTCGTCTCCGAACAGCCCGCCGAGGTCGTCGGCCATGCCCTTGCCCGGCGAACCGCTCGGCCCGCCGTCCTGCCCTGTGCCGCCGACGCCGTCCGAGCCGCCGCGGCCGCCCATACTACCGGCACCGTCGGCACCGCCCACGGCGTCGCCGACCCCGTCACCGGCGCCCTTGCCGCCCGCCCCCGGGCCCCCCGGGCCGCCGGTGCCTCCGGAACCGCCGCGGTCGCCGAACAGCTCGTCCAGATACTTGGTGATCGCCGGTCCCGCCGCGTTGCCGAGAAGCTCGTCGAACTTCTTGGCCAGCGCACTGCCCCCGAATGCCGCGGCGGTGCCGAACAGCCCGTCGAGCATCGCCCCCTTGGCGGCGTCCTCGGTCAGCTCGTCGTCCCAGGAGTCGCGGTTGCCCTGGTCGATCTGGATGCGCTGGATGATCGCGTCCAGCGCCAGCGCGAACATCTGGCTGATCGCCATCTGCTGCACCAGTTCGCTGATCAGCCGGAACAGCACCCTGCCGATGATGGTGCGGGTGATCGCCTGGAAGAGGGGGATCTTGGCCAGCGAGGCGCCGAAGGTGAACGGCGCCATCGCGATCGCCCAGGCGATCTCCGCGGCCAGCTGGATCAGCTGGCCGATGATCATCCACTTGGCGTACTGCACCTGCGTGGCCGCGTTGTCCGCGTAGTCCCGCAGCCCGCGGGCGGCGGCCGCGCCCTCGCCCAGGTAGTTGCGCTCACCGCCGACGAACTGGTTCACCGACTCGTCGAAGAAGTCGGCCGCGGTGGCGTCGAACTCCTCCCGGACCTTGTTCTTCACGCGCAGCACGAACTGCGGCAGGTCGACGTCGAGCCGGTCGGCCGTGGTGCCGTAGACCGAGGCCAGCTCCCACAGCAGGTCCTCGTCGGCGTCGGGCCACTCCGAACCGGTCAGCACCATGAACATGGTGCGCAGCTCGTCGGGGGGCTGCATGCCCATGTGCCGCTACCTCCTCCCGGAACCGGGCGTCCCCGGGCCGGGGCCGTCGGCCCCGAGCAGCCCGTTCGCCTTGTCGATACCGTGCTGCTCACTGAGCGCGAACTGGCGCGCGGTCTCGATGGTGCCCTCGGCGGTCTTGTCGAAGGCCTGCGCCAAGGCGGTGAAGAACGCGTCCAGGCCGCGCCGGGCGGGCACGTAGTTCTTCTCGAAGGAGGCGGCGATCTCGTCGCCCTCGCCCCACGGGCGGCCCAGCGCCTCGGTCCGGACGCCCAGCCAGCGGTGGATCTCGCGCACCTCGTCCGAGAGGGCGTACAGGTCACCGCCGTGCTTGGCCACCGCGTCCGGGTCGACCGCGATCCTGTCGGCCATCGCCGTTCCTCCTTCTCACCCGTGTCCGTCCGGCCCTGTCCGCTGCGGCCCGCGCGACCGTCCCGGTCCCCGGCCCGCGCTCCGCACTCCGCTCACGACTCCTCGGGCGCCCGGGAGCGCAGGCCCAGCTCGGCGAGGAGCCGTGCGGGGTCCCCGCCGTTCACCACCTCCGCACGCGCCTCCGAGCTGCCGGGGGCCAGGTCCGCGAAGGCCTCGGAGACGCGGCGCTCCATCTCCTCCCGGGCCCGGCCGATCACGTCCAGGACGGCCGCGGACAGCTCGGCGGGGGCCATGGTGCGGTATTTGGAGGTGTGGAACCGCAGCTCGGCGACCTCACCTCTCGCGTTCACCCTCGCGCTGACCATCCGGTCCCTGGACACGGCCTCCGCGTCGGCCGATTCCAGGCTTGCGCTTGCCTCCGACAGACTCCGCTGGGTCCGCCGAAGACGTTCGAGGTCGCGCGCCATCCGCTCCGGCAGGGACATGTCCACGACCGGTCGCTCCCTTCCCAGGACCGACGCCCGGCCGGCCCAGTACGGCGGGGGCGCCGCGG
>NZ_ANBH01000378.1 GCF_000341185.1 Nocardiopsis chromatogenes YIM 90109 | reverse complement strand
ACCGGATGCCCGACCCGGCCCTCCCCCGCCCGGCAGGCCCCGGACCCGGCCCCCAGTCCCCGCGCACCGGCCCGACGGCCGCCACGAGCGCGAACGACCACCCGCCCACCCCACCGCGCCGCCCACCCGGACCACGAGGAACCCGCCGGACGGCACGCAGGGCCCGGGAACCACCCCGCTCACACCGTCGCCGCCCCCTCCGGCGACCACGCACACGCCCGCCACCCGACAACGCTGCCGGATGGGCCACCCCGCTCTGTCGTCGCCGCCCGCCACCGCACACCCACGCGGCCCGGCGGACGGCCAGGACCCCATAAGCGGGCCCCGGTCGGACGGAAACGACACCACTCCACCAGACCTGACCCGGCCCCGCCGCCGCCATCAACGGCGACCACGCACACCCCCTGCCGCCCGACAGCACTACCGCAAGGACAGCCGACCTCTGTCGTCGCCGCCTACCCGAAAGCTCCGGCAACCCGCCGGACGGCCAGGGCCCGCGAGCGGGGCACCTGCTGTGCCGTCGCCGCCCATTGCGGTGACCGCGCACACTCCGTGCACTCGGCAAGGCTGCCGGAAGGGCCGCCGCCCATTCCTCGCCGCCGCCCGCCCCCGGACTCCGGCGGCTGCCGCCCGGTCAAGGCCATGAGCGGGGCACATGCCTCCCGATGCCATTCGCTACGACGTCACCGTCTGCGATCCGCGATCGGTGACTCTTCAGAGGGCGGCGGCGCATGTCGGGCGCGGAGGCCGTTGATCGGAGGTCCGGGCCCACGTCCCGTCACTCGGTGTGCTGCTTCTCCCCGAGCACCCCTGTGGCGGCGTTCAAGTGGCGCTTGGCCAGCCATACCGCCGCGGCCGACCCGACCGCCGCCAGCGCCATCATCACGGTCGGCAGCGGCAGGCTCAGCCCCAGGACCACGCACCCGGCAAGGCCTCCCAGGGCGACCAGCAGCGGCGGGCGGTCCTCATCGGCGCCCAGGCGCAGGCCCGATGCGTTGGCCAGCAGGTGGTAGGCGAGCAGGGCGAAGGCGGCGACCCCCACCGCCGTTGCGGGCTCCAGCAGCGCGACCGCCGCCCCCGCGGCCACCGCCGTGGCCGCCCAGGAGCGCGTTGGGCCCCCGAGCGCCGGCGGCAGGGCCCGTTCCTCGGCCAGGACCCCGACGGCGCGGGCCGCCGAGGAGATCAGCACCGCCCCGGCGCCCAGGCTCGCCACCGCAGCCGCGGCGGCGACCGCGGCCGCCCCCAGGTCGGGTCGGCCCGACGCCGCGACGGCGTCGACGACGGGGGCGCCGAACCCGGCCCGGTAGGGCCCCAGGACGGCGATGGTCCACGCCCCGACGGTCAGGTACAGCAGCGCCACCCCTGCCAGGGCGAACGCGGGGACGACGGGGATCGCGCCCTGCCGGGGCCGCGGGGCGGCCTCGGCGATGCGCACCGTCCCGGCGAAGGCCAGGAAGAGCGTTCCGGCCGCCCCCAGTGTGCCGAAGGAGCCGGGCCAGGCGCCGTCGAGCTGCAGCCGGTCGGGGTCGGCCGCGCCCGCGGTCCAGGCGGCGGCGACCAGGGCGGCCACGGCCAGGACGCCCATGGCCAGGGCCAGGCGCCCGGCCCAGCGGCGCGCCCGCTGCCCGCCCCATGCCAGGGCGGCGGCAACGGCCAGGGCGGCCATGGCGGCCGAGCGCCCCCGCTCGGGGGCCAGGTTGTCGGCCAGGGCCAGCGCCGTGGCGGCGGCCGCGGCGGTGGTGCCCACGGCCCAGGCCCAGGCGGCGATGGCCCCCCAGGGGTCGCCGAGCCGTTCGCGGGCGTAGACCCGCGCGCCGCCGGTGCCCGGGTGGGCGGCGGCCAGGCGGGCGGTCGACACCGCGGTGCACAGGGCGACGGCGGCGGCCAAAGGCACCGCAGCCGTCAGCCAGGTCCCCGCCTCCTCCGCGGCGGGTGCGAGCACGACGAAGACGCCGACGCCGGCCAGTGCGGCGGCGACGGCGAGGGCCGTGGGGGCACCCTGCGTGCCGGTTCGGGTGGTCATGAGCGCTGAGTCTGCATCAGATTGATCACGGTGCGGTGGAGAAGTCGGTGACGGAGGGCGTCCACATCCGGCCGCGCGGTCGCCGCCCCGGCCCGTCCGGGCGGGGCGGGCTCTCAGGCGCCAGGCGGTGCAGGGCCGGGTGTTCGCGGCCGGTGGGAGGGGCGGCGGGCGGCTGTGCGGGGTGCTCGGGCGGGGTGCGGGGGCCGCACACGGCCGGGGCGTTCCAGTGGCGAAGGCCACAGGCCTCCCCGCCGGGTTGGACACGTGTTCGCAGCAGTCGGTTCCCGTGTCCGGTGCGGGGCCTCGCGTTCCCGTGGTCCGATACACGCCGCTGCGGGCACACGGCTGCGGCCTGGTGGCGCCCCATGGTGCTCGGGGCCACCGACCGCCTTCGGGAGTGCTCCAGCGGCTGTTGGCAGGCGCATCCCGTCCGGGTGAGCCGGCGGCGGAGGCCGCGGGCGGCCCCCTCCGGTCCGGCAAGGGATCGCGACCGCCGGTCCCGGTGGTCGGAAGCGTCCCGGCGCCGCCACCTGTCAGGGGCGCCGGGCCCGGCCCCGTGAGCAGGGTGCCGGAGGCGGCCGGGGGCCTGCCTGGACGTCGAGCGGGATGGACCTCGGCGGTCCTCGGCCGGGACTCCCGACCGCGCGCGTTCCGCGCTGCCGCAGCCGGTTCGGGCCGGGGCCGCCGACGCGCCGGGGAGGTCCGGGCGTGCTCCGCCGGGCCGGTCCGGAAGTCCGCGCCGGGTGCCGGCTGGGCACGGGGAACCGGTCCGGGCGGACGGCGGCAGCATGGGCGCGCCCGGCGGTGTGGCCGGGCGCTGGTCGGTGCGGTCTCACGGGCGCCAGGGGGCCCCGGTGTTGTCGGAGATGTCCTCGGCGGCGACCTGCCTGAGCTGTCGGGCCAGGTCGGCCAGAGCGCGCGAGACGGCCAGCTCCTCGCCGATCTCCGGGGCGTCGGAGTCGGAGGGGTGCTTGCGGGCCATCCCCCGGCCGTGCAGGTCGGTGCCGTCCTCGGCGTGCAGTCCGGCGTCGGCCCAGGTGCGGGCCTGTTCGCCCTCGCTCTCCTCGGAGAGCATGATCTCGATGTTCCAGCGCTTCATGGTGTGCATGAAGGCCACCCCCCAGTGTCCTTCCCCGTGATTCTTGCTCGCCTCCGGCGGGGCCCGCCGTCAGCCGGCGGGCTCCCCGTCGTCGCGGGCGCCCTCGATGTGGGCGTCGGGGCCGGGGTAGACGAGTACGTCCTGGTCCTCGTCCACCCACCGGACCTGGTAGGGGGGAGCGCCCTCCGCCCCTCGGACCTCGGTGACGACCCCTGTCTTGCGGCCGGTGTCCTCGCGCCGACCCTCAATGACCAGCAGGTCTCCGACGCGTGC
Source organism: Nocardiopsis chromatogenes YIM 90109 (assembly GCF_000341185.1). GTDB lineage: Bacteria > Actinomycetota > Actinomycetes > Streptosporangiales > Streptosporangiaceae > Nocardiopsis_A > Nocardiopsis_A chromatogenes. The sequence goes on along the minus strand of NZ_ANBH01000378.1, from coordinate 2,341 downwards.
TCTCATCGGGCCTCCCTGATTGCGAGATGTCCGATTAACCCCATCTTCCTTGGACGGGCGCGCTATTGCAATGCCCGGTCCGGGGCCGGGAAGACCGGTGCGACCTGTGGGGACTCCCGTGCGCACGGGGCTGCGGACGCGTTGGGAGGGGGCGGTGGCCGCGCGGGCGGAGTGACGGACGCCTCCCCCGGGGGGCGTCCTCGCTTCAGGTGCCTGCCGTGCGCCGCGGGTGACGGCATCGCTTCCGGCAGAGCGGTGCAACAGATGTCGAATCCGCATTGCCATGAGCACCGGACGGCAGGTCGGCACGGGCGCTCTCGTGATCGAACAGCATCGGGGCCTCACACCACTCAGGCGGACGTGACCGGGGACGACCGACCCCGGGCACTCGTCAGGACGGCGGACCGGGGCCCGAGGGCGTGGCTGCTGCCGCGGTCCTGCGGCAGGGTCGAGCGCTTCCACCAGCCCCCGCTCCAGGGGTGGGCTCACGCCCGCCCCGATGGGTCGGCGGCCCGGCGCCGGGCCGCCCATCCGGCCGCCCTGGCCTGGTACGACCACCACCGGGGTCGGCGGCCGAAGACCCACCGAGGGTCACGTCCGCTGGAGTGGTGTCATTGCCGTCCGACCAGGCCGGCGTGGGTGTCACGGCCTTGGGGCGCCCGCCTCAGTGCCGGTGCCGTGACCGGCGCCCCGCCTATCGGCGGGCGGCCGAAGACCGACCGCCCAGAGCGACCGCGGCGCCGAAGGTTCCACCACTTCAGCGGACACCGTCCTGCCGAGCGTGTTCCCTGCCTCTCCGGGAACCGGGCGAGCGCCGCTCCTACCTCCGGGCAGGGCTGCGCGGACTGTCCTCGCTCCAGATGCTCGGGGGCGCCGCCGGGCCTGACCGGGCGCCCCTCAGGACGGCGGATCGGAGCCCGAGGGCCCGGCTGACGCAGTCCGGCGGCAGGGTCGAGCGCTTGGACGCCGGTCACACCCGCGGGAGTGGCGTCACTTCCGTCCGGCCGGGTCAGTGCGACCGTCACGGCTGTGGGGCGGCCTGCTCCCGTGTCGGCGTCCTGACCGGTGCCCCGCCTGTCGGCGCCCCGCCTGTCGGCGCCCCGCCTTCGGCTACCCGCCCGTGGTGGCCGCGGCCGCCCGCCCCGGCCGAAGACCGGTCGGCCGGGGCGGCGGTCATCCGGGCCCGTGCGTTCGGATCCGCATCCGAGCGCGGCCCGCGCCGCTGCGGCGCCCGTGCCGATCGCGACCCGGCGGCGGAGGCCGTGGAGGCCGTCGCCGGAAGGGCATCGAGGGCGAAGGCCAGGGGAGACACCTGGGCCCTCGACGCCTGTTCCACGGCCGGGGGCGTTCATCCGGCCCCCGTCAACGGGCACGAGGCGGCCGGGCCCCTGCCGGGTCGGGGATCACTCCACCCCGGCGCCCAGGGTGCGGCCGCCGTCCAGGGTGAGGGTCTGGCCGGTCACCCACGAGGCGTCTTCGGAGGCCAGGAACGCGATGGCGGCGCCCACGTCGGCGGGCACCCCGAGGCGGCCCAGCGGGTAGCCCTTGGCGACCTCCTCCTCGTTGTCGGCGAAGAGGGCCTGGGCGAAGTCGGTCTTGACCACCGCGGGCGCCACCGCGTTCACCCGCACCGCCGGGGCCAGCTCGTAGGCGAACTGGCGGGTCAGGTTGATCAGTGCGGCCTTGCTGGCGCCGTAGGCGGCGATGCCGGGCGAGGGGTGCTGCCCGGCCAGGGAGGCGACGTTGACCACCGCGCCGCCGTGCTCCTTCATCCACGCCGCGTGCGCGGCGGCGGTCCAGGAGGCGGCCGCGGTGACGTTGACCTCGAAGATCTTGGCCATGGTGGCGGGTTCGACGTTGACCAGGGCGTCGAAGACCGGGTTGATGCCGGTGTTGTTGACCAGGACGTCCAGCGACCCGAAGGCCTCCAGGGCGCGCGCCACCGCCTGGTCGCGGTGCTCGGGGTCGTGGGCCTTGCCGGGTACGGCGACGGCGTGTTCGGGGCCGCCGAGCTCGGCCGCGGCCTTCTCCAGCGGCTCGGGGTTGCGGGCGGTGATGACCACGCGGCCGCCCTCGTCGACGATGCGGCGGGCGGCGGCCAGCCCGATGCCGCGGCTGGCGCCGGTGACGACGGCGGTCTTGCCGGTGAATCGCTGCACGTGGGGGTCCTTTCGCACGGCGGGGCCGCGGGGCGCGGCCGGGTCCGCCCCCACACTACCGACCGCTCGGTTTGTGGTGTGCGCCTCCCCCGCCCCGCACCGCCCGGCGGGGCCCCATCCGCCCTGGTGGTAGCGTCGTCGCGTGTCAGAGCACTACTTCGCCCCCTCCCCGGGCGCGGCGA
>NZ_ANBH01000377.1 GCF_000341185.1 Nocardiopsis chromatogenes YIM 90109 | reverse complement strand
CCTGCACCTGCGGCTGGACACCGACAGCGGGGTCTTCTCCCCCGGCAAGGTCGACCTGGGCACCCGGGTGCTGCTGGAGTCGGTGCCCGCCCCGCCCGCCACCGGGCGGCTGCTGGACCTGGGCTGCGGCTACGGCCCGGTGTCGCTGGCCATGGCCGCCCGCGCCCCGGGCGCCCGCGTGCTGGGGGTGGACGTGAACGGGCGCGCCGTGGAGCTGGCCGCGCGCAACGCCCGCACCGCCGGGCTGGACAACGCCGAGTTCCTGCAGGTCGGGGCGGACGGCGCCGCCGCAGCCCCCGCAGATCCCGCACCCTCCCCAGCACCCGGCCCCGGCGCCGAGCAGGGCCCCTTCGACGCCCTGTGGTCCAACCCGCCCATCCGCATCGGCAAGCCCGCCCTGCACTCCCTGCTGGGGTGCTGGCTGGCCCGCCTGGCCCCGGGCGCCTCGGCCCACCTGGTGGTCCAGCGCAACCTGGGCGCCGACTCGCTGCACCGCTGGCTGGACCAGCAGGGCTGGCCCACCGCCCGCGCCGCCTCCCGGGCCGGGTACCGGGTGCTGCGCGTCGACCGCCCCTGAGGCCGCGGCCCGCGCCCGGTACCCGGCCGATCGGCGCGGCCGCCCGCCGCCGGACACCGGCGAGCGGCTATCCTTGCGCCGACCGCACACCCGGGGGCCCACCGGCCCGCCCGGACCGCACGACTTCGACGAGGAAACCCGAGCACAGGTGAGCACGCAGCTCCGCCCCACCGACGTCAAGCGCCTCAACCGCCTCTGGCGCCGTCGCACCGAGGGCCGCCTGGCCCTGATCGCCGAGTCCGTCACCCAGCCCTTCAATCTGGGCTCGATCCTGCGCACCGCCGCCGTGTTCGGCGTGGAGGCGGCCTGGCTGGCGGGCAACACCGCCGACACCTCCCACCCCCAGGTCGGCAAGACCGCCCTGGGCTCGGAGAGCAAGCTGCGCCTGGAGCGCACCCGCACCGGCGCCGAGGCGGTGCGCGCCGCCCGCGAGGCCGGGTTCCGCGTCGTCGCCCTGGAGCTGGCCCAGGGCGCCATGGCGCTGCACGAGGCCCCCTTGGAGGGCGACGTGTGCATCGCCGTGGGCGCCGAGGACCACGGCTGCTCCCCCGCCCTGCTGGCCGCCGCCGACGCCACCGCCTACATCCCGCAGGTGGGACGGGTCGGCTCGCTCAACGTGGCGGTCGCCGCCTCCATCGCCCTGGCCGAGGCCCGGCGCCGGGAATGGGCCGCCCCCGGCCCCGAGGCGCCTGAGGCCCCTGAGGCGCCCGGCGCCGGGGCGCCCGCCGCCCGCGACTGAGGCCCCGCCCGGCCGCCCGGTTGCCTCCGCGCAGGTGAAGCCTTCGCAAAATCGGTTGCCGGGCCCCGGTTCAACCGCCCGCGCCAGGGAATTTCTCCGACCCCCTGTTCGTATCCTCGTACGTACACGCGACCGATCCGAGAGAGGACACGTGGACCCGTCCCGAAGTACCGGCAGCGCCCTACCGCTGACAGGGCGCTGCACCCCCGATTCCGAGGAACCGCCATCACCATCGGGCGCGCGCACCGGGAGTGAGAGCTCCGCGGCGGTGCGCGGCGCCCTGCCCGGCCCCCTCCCCCGCACGCCTGTGGAGCGTGCACGGTGAGCATCCTGCTGAGCATCCTCCTCGGAGTGCTGGTGATCATGGTGATCACCCTGGCGACGGGATACTTCGTCGCCCAAGAGTTCGGCTACATGGCCGTGGACCGCCCCCGCCTCAAGGCGCGCGCCGCCCAGGGCGACACCGGAGCCAAGCGGGCCCTGGGCATCACCGGCCGCACCTCCTTCATGCTCTCCGGCGCCCAGCTGGGCATCACCGTCACCGGCCTGCTGGTCGGGTCGGTGGCCGAGCCCCTGCTCGGCGCCGGGCTGGGCGAGCTGCTGGGCGTGGCCGGGGTTCCGGCCGGCACCGGTCTGGCCATCGGCACGGCCCTGGCCCTGCTGTTCTCCACTGTGGTGCAGATGGTCTTCGGCGAGCTGTTCCCCAAGAACCTGGCGATCGCCCGGCCCGAGCCGGTGGCCCGCTGGCTGGCCCTGTCGACCGGGATCTACCTGCGCCTGTTCGGCTGGATCATCCGCCTGTTCGACCAGGCGGCGGTGGTGCTGCTGCGGGCCGTGCGCATCGAGCCGGTCGAGGACGTGCAGCACGCGGCCACCCCGGCCGACCTGGAGAAGATCGTGGAGGAGTCCCGCGAGAGCGGCGAGCTGACCGCCGAGCTGTCCACGCTGCTGGACCGCACGCTGGACTTCCACGACCGCACCGCCGAGCACGCCATGATCCCCCGCCCGCACGTGAGCACCGTGCAGGCCGCCGAGCCGGTCAGCCGGGTCGTGGAGCTGATGGCCGTGGGCCACTCCCGCTTCCCGGTGATGGGCGACGATGTCGACGACGTCACCGGCGTGGTGTGCCTGCGCGACGTGCTCGCCCTGGGCGACGCCGACCTGGACGCGGTCCTGGTCAAGGACGTGCTGCGCCCGGCGGTGCTGGTTCCGGCCTCGCTGGGGCTGCCCGACGTGCTCGACCGGCTGCGCGACGCGGGCGAGGAGTTCGCCTGCGTGGTCGACGAGTACGGCGGCCTGGCCGGGGTCATCACCACCGAGGACCTCGCCGAGGAGCTGGTGGGCGAGATCGCCGACGAGCACGACCCCGAGGACGAGGGCAACGCGCGCGTGAGCGAGGACGGCAGCTGGCTGCTGCCGGGCGCCGAGCACGTCGACGAGGTCGAGCGCCTGCTCGGCCACGACCTGCCCGACGGGGACTACGAGACCATCGGCGGCCTGGTCATCGCCGAGCTGCGGCGCCTGCCCGAGTCCGGCGACGCGGTCACCGTGGACCTGCCCCGCCACCCCGGCGCCGAGGACGACGAGCCCGAGCGCTCGGTCCGGCTCACCGTGGAGGGCGTGGACCGGCACGTGCCCGAGACCGTCCGCCTGGAGCTGGTCGAGGGCGCGGCCCCGGCCGGGGGCGGCGAGCACCAGGAGGTGAGCGCATGAGCGACATGAACCCGGTCCTGGCCCTGGCCCTGACGGTCGTGATCATCGCGCTCAGCGCGTTCTTCGTGGCCATCGAGTTCGCCCTGGTGGCCGCGCGCCGCTACCGCCTGGAGGAGGCGGCCGAGAAGAGCCTGTCGGCGCGGGCGGCGCTGCGCAGCGCCCGGGACCTGTCGCTGCTGCTGGCCGGGTCCCAGCTGGGCATCACCCTGTGCACGCTGGCGCTGGGCGCCATCTCCAAGCCCGCGGTCAAGCACCTGATGGAGCCGCTGTTCCACGGGTGGATGCCCGACGCGGTGGCCTACACCCTGGCCTATGTGCTCTCCCTGGTCGTAGTGACCTTCCTGCACCTGGTGGTGGGCGAGATGGCGCCCAAGTCCTGGGCGATCTCGCACCCGGAGAAGTCGGCGACGCTGCTGGCGATCCCGATGCGGGCGTTCATGTGGCTCACCCGCCCGGCGCTGGTGCTGCTCAACGGGATGGCCAACAAGTGCCTGCACCTGGTGGGGGTCTCGGCGGTGGACGAGGTCGCCGCCGGGCACGGCCCCGAGGACCTGCGCGAGCTGGTCGACCACTCGGCCAAGGCCGGGGCGCTGGACGAGGAGCGCCGCGAGCAGCTGGCCACCGCCCTGGAGGTCAACTCCCGGCCGCTGGACGAGGTGATGACCCCGCTGGCTCAGATGGCCTCGGTGGGGCCGCACGCCGACATCGAGGAGGTCAAGCGGGTCTCCCGGGAGTCGGGCCACCTGCGGCTGGTGGTGCTGGAGAGCGGGCGGCCGCTGGGTGTGGCGCACGTGCGCGACGCGCTGACCAGCCCGCAGGGCACCACCGCGGCCGACCTGATGCGGCCGGTGCCCACGCTGGCGGCGGGCACGCCGATCTACGCGGCGCTGGGCATCATGCGCGAGACCCGCAGCCACCTGGTGCTGGTCGAGAGCGCCGACCCCGCGCCGGGAACGGCCGAGGCCAAGCGGCCGCGCCCGCGCCTGGTGGGGCTGGTGACCATGCAGGACATGCTGGACCGGCTGCTGCTGCTGGAGCCGCGCGCCTGATCCGGGCGCGGTGAGGCGGCAGGGCCGGAGGAACGCGAGGGCGGCCGGGGCGTGGAGCTCCGGCCGCCCTTCGCCGTGTGGGGGTCAGGGGGTCAGCCGTCCTGGGGAGACTCCGGGGTGTCCTCGGCCCGTTCTCCCGCGTCCTGGCCGCCGATGCGGCGTCGCCAGGGGCCGTCGGCGGTGAGCCAGCGCGGGACGAGGCGCAGGGGGAAGGGCGCATCGGTCTCGAACACGTCGGTGTCCAAGACCTCTTGGACATCCCGGTAGAGGCCGCCGTCCAGGCGCATCTCGAAGACGGCGGTCTTCTCGACCGAGGGCGCGACGATCCAATAGGACTCGATGCCGAACTCGGCGTACTCGGCCCGCTTGCGGTGGGTGTCGCGGATGGTGCTCTCAGGGGAGAGCACCTCGACCACCAGCAGCGGCGGGCGGGTGAGGTAGGGCCGCGCCTCCTCCCCCTCCCGGATCACCGCCAGATCGGGGCGGCGGTGGCGGCTCGGGTCGCCGTCGAGGTTCATCCCGGGATCAGGAAGGACCTCGAATCCATCAGGGGCGAGATTCCCCAGGTATGTCTGCAGGCGCCCTTCGACGCGCGTGTGGTCGAAGACGGGGGCCGGAGTCACTTCAAGCCGCCCGTCGACCAGCTCGTACTTGCTGCCGTCGTCCGGCATCCGGGCCAGGTCGTCCACGGTGAGCCGACCGGCCCCCGCCTCCTGAGTGCTCATGACAGTCATACTGCCTCCTCTCGTTCATGGAGACCAGTATTCGCACGCGCGTACGACCGCGTGGCGTCTTCCCCGGATTCGTGGACCTTTCCGCGCATCCACCGCCCCATCAGTGGGAGGATTCACCCGGATTTCCGACTCTGAGGGAGGAACCGGACGTGATTTCGGCACGGCGCGGGGACCGGATGTGGGCGGTGGCCATCGCCGCCGGGCTGTGGGGCACCTCGGCGCTGATGCGCGAACCGCTCTCGGCCGTGCTGCCCGCCCCCACCATCGTCTTCTACGAGCACGCGATCATCGCGCTGTGCCTGAGCCCCTGGATCCTCCCGGCCTTCCGCGCCCTGGCCGCCGCCGGGCGGCGCACGGTGCTGGCCATGGCGGTGGTCGGCGGAGGCTCCTCGGCGGGCGCCACCACCCTGTTCACGCTGGCCTTCACCACCGGCGACCCCATCACCCCGCAGGTGCTGCAGAAGATGCAGCCGCTGTTCGCCATCGTGCTGGCGGTGCTGCTGCTCGGCGAGCGCCTGCGGCCGCGCTTCGCGCTCTACGCCGTGCCCGCCCTGGCCGGGGCGTGGATGCTGGCCTTCCCCGACCCCCTGGCGGTCTCGGTGTCCAACGCCAAGGGGGCCGCACTCGCCCTGGGGGCGGCGCTGCTGTGGGCCTGCGGCACCGTGCTGGGCCGTCTGGCCGGGGCGAGGCTGGCCCCGGTGCACGTGACCACGGTCCGCTTCACCATCGCCCTGCCGGTCGCCCTGGTCATCTGCGCCGCCACCGGCTCCTCCCTGGCCGTGGGCGCCGCCCGGGTCCCCCTGCTGCTGGCGCTGGCGCTCATCCCCGGCCTGGCGGCGCTGTCGCTGTACTACTGGGGGCTGGGCCGAACCGCCGCCAGCCGGGCCACCCTGGCCGAGCTGTCCTTCCCCCTGGTCTCGGCGGTGGTGGGGGTGGCGCTGCTGGGCGCCGAGCCGACCTGGTCGCAGTGGGCGGGCATGGCCGCCGTGCTGGCCGCGGTCACCGCGATGGCGCTGGCCCGCGGATCGGCCGCCCCGACGGGGGTGCGCGCCCCCGAGCCCGCCCCGGCGCCCACCGCGCCCTCGGCCCCCTGAGGAACCGCCCGGCGGAAGAAGGCGGAAGAGGGCGGAGGGGCCGGGGCATGCGCCCCGGCCCCTCCGCCTGCGCCGCGCCTCAGGCGCCGACGGCGGTGACCGTCACCTCGATGTTGCCGCGGGTGGCCTTGGAGTAGGGGCACACCTGGTGGGCGGCGTCGGCCAGCTTCTGCGCACCGGCCTGGTCCTGGCCCGGGATGGTGACCTTCAGCTGCACGGCCAGGCCGAAGCCGTCGTCGCCGCTGCCGATGGACACCTCCGAGTCGATGGTGGAGCCGTCCACGCTCACCTTGGCCTCGCGGGCGACCTTCTTCAGGGCGCCGTGGAAGCAGGCCGCGTAGCCCACCGCGAAGAGCTGCTCGGGGTTGGTGCCCGGCCCGTCGTCGCCGCCCAGCCCCTTGGGCACCGACAGCTCCACGTCCAGGCGCCCGTCGCCGGTGCTCCCGGCGCCCTTGCGGCCCTCGCCGGAGACACTGGCCTTGGCGGTGTACAGCACGTTCATGCTCGATCCTCCTGTGGTGGCGGTTGGCACGCCGACACGGCGTCCTGGGGCGGCGCGTCGGCGCCGAGCGAGGAGGTGACCCGGTCCAGCAGGGCGTGCAGGGTGCGCGCCTCCTGCCCGTCCAGCCCGGTGGCCTGCAGCACCCGCCCGGGGATGGTCTCGGCCCGCTCGCGCAGGGCGGCGCCCTGCCCGGTGGGGGCGGCGCGGACCACCCGCTCGTCGGAGCCCGAGCGCTCCCTGCTCACCAGGCCGGCCGCCTCCAGGCGGCGCAGCAGCGGCGAGAGGGTGCCCGAGTCCAGGCGCAGGGCGGCGCCCAGCTCCTTGACCGGGACCGGGCCGCGCTCCCACAGCACCAGCATCACCAGGTACTGCGGGTAGGTCAGGCCCAGGTCGGCCAGCAGGTCCCGGTACAGGCCGGTGATGGCCCGCGACGCCGCGTACACGGCGAAGCAGAGCTGGGCGTCCAGCGACAGCGGGTCGCGCGGCTGGTCGTCGGGCATGGTCGTGACCGTCCTCCTCGTTCGGATGCGAATCTACCCATTAGGTTGTGCGCAATCAAGTTGTGCACGGCCTTTTTTCGCGGGCCGCCTACCCGCCCTCCGCGGGCGGCGGGTAGGCCGCGGCGAACAGGGCCGGGATGCGGTCCACGTGCCGCAGGAAGCGGCTGCCCTCGAACCCGGCGTCCGGCTCGTTGCTCAGCTGCATCGACACCATGCCCGCGATCAGGGCCGCCAGCAGGTCCAGCCCCTCCTCCGCGGCGGCCCCGGCGCCCAGCTCGCCCCGCTCCACCGCCGCGCGCACCCGCGCCTCCCAGTCCCTGCGCAGGTCCAGCGCCGGGGCGTAGGCCCGCTCGGAGGGCACGAAGCCGGGCACCGTGCGCCAGAACATGAGCTGGGCCAGCACCGGGTTCTCGGCCGACCAGCGCGCACCGGCCCGCAGCACCGGTGCGAACCCCGCCAGCCCCGGCGGCGCCTGCTCGGCGGCCCGGCGGGCCGTGCGCAGGTAGCGCCGCTGGCCGACGCCGAAGAGCGCGTCGTACAGGGCCATGCGCGAGTCGAAGTACTTGTACAGCGACGGCGGCTGCACCCCCAGCCGCCGGGCGACCCGGGACATGCTCAGCCCGGCCGCGCCGTGCTCGGCCATCTCCTCCACGGCCAGCCGCAGGATCTCGGCCTTGGTCTCGGCGCGGCGCCGGGAGCGCCGGTCGGCGCCGCCCGGCTCGATGTCGTCGGCGAAGGATGTCACGGCGGCAGCCTACTATCGGACATAGCATTAGCTATAGCTATTAGCCTTAGCTGAGAAGGGGGCAGCCATGACCACCCACGCCCGCGAGCAGGAGACCGGTACCGCGCCGCCCGCATGGGGCCCACACGAGCACCTGGAGGCGATCCTGGTCGCCGCCGCGCGCCACCACAACCTGAAGGGCGTGCACGCCCGCATCCCCAAGGGCGCCGTCACCGCGGTCACCGGCGTGTCCGGGTCGGGCAAGTCCTCCCTCGTACACGGTGTGATCGCGGCCGAGGCCGGGCGCCGCCTCAACGAGACCTTCCCCGGCTTCCTGCGCAACCGCCTGCCCAAGCTTGCCCGCCACCCCGACCCCGGGGCCGTGCGCGGGCTCCCCCCGGCCGTCGTCGTCGACCAGGGCGCCCCCGGGTCCAACTCCCGCTCCACCGTGGGCACCATGACCGGGGTGCTCGCCGCCCTGCGGGTGCTCTACTCGCGCTGCGCCTCCCCCTCGGCCGGGGAGTCCACCGCCTACTCCTTCAACGACCCCGCCGGGATGTGCCCCGAGTGCCAGGGCCTGGGCCGCACCGTCCGCGTCGACCCCGACCGCGTACTGGACCCGGCCCTGTCGCTCAACCAGGGCGCCATCCTGGCCCCCATCGCCGCCGTGGGCACCGCCACCTGGCAGATCTACGCCGAGTCCGGCCTGTTCGACCCCGACAAGCCGGTCGGCGCCTTCACCGGCGAGGAGCGCGAGCTGCTGCTGCACGGCGGCGGCTTCCGCGTCGAGCGCCGCGGCCCCAACGGTACCTACCGCAACACCTACGAGGGCCTGGTGCCCATGCTGGAGCGCCGCTACCTCAACCGCGACACCTCCCGCCTGCGCGGCCGCGACCGCCGGGCCGCCCTCGCCGCCGTGCACGAGGGCCCCTGCCCCGAGTGCGGGGGAGCCCGCCTCAACGCCGCCGCCCGCGCCTCCCGCCTGGCGGGCATGGGCATCGCCGACATGTGCGCCCTGGAGGTGCCCGACCTGGCCGAGGTACTGGCCGGGCTGGCCGACCCGGTGGCCGCCGCCGTGGCCGGAGAGGCGCTGGCCTCCCTGCGCCGCATCGAACGCGTGGGCCTGGGCTACCTGCGCCTGGACCGGGAGTCGGGCACCCTGTCGGGCGGCGAGGCCCAGCGCCTCAAGGTCGTGCGCCACCTGGGCACGGGGCTGGCCGGGATGGCCTACGTGTTCGACGAGCCCTCCCGGGGGCTGCACCCGCGCGACGTGCACCGGCTGATCGGGCTGCTCTACGAGCTCCGCGAGGAGGGCAACACCGTGCTGGTCGTCGAGCACGACCGGCAGGTGGTGCGCGCCGCCGACCACGTCATCGACATGGGGCCCGGCGCCGGAGCCGCGGGCGGGCGCGTGGTGTTCGCCGGACCGCCCTCGGAGCTGGAGGGCGCCCCCACCGCCACCGGCGAGGCGCTGCGCACACCGGCCCCGCTCAAGCGGCGGGTGCGCACCCCCTCAGGCGCCTACCGCATCAAGGACGCGCGCCTGAACAACCTGGACGGGGTGAGCACCGACCTGCCCGCAGGGGTGCTGACCGCCGTCACCGGTGTCGCCGGGTCGGGCAAGTCGTCCCTGGTGCGCGAGCTGGCCCGGCTCCACCCCGAGGCGGTGGTGGTGGACCAGTCCCCCATCCCCGCCTCGCCCCGCGCCACCGTGGCCACCCACCTGAAGGTGATGGACCGCATCCGGCGCCTGTTCGCCGACGCCTCGGGGGCCGACCCCTCCCTGTTCAGCGCCAACTCGGCGGGCGCCTGCCCGCGCTGCAAGGGGCGCGGCACCGTCAGCACGGACCTGGCGTTCATGGACCCGGTGGTCTCGGTGTGCGAGACGTGCGGCGGGCTGCGGTTCCGCCCCGAGGCGCTGGAGCACAAGCTGGCCGGGCGCACCGTCGCGCAGATGCTCGACGCCACGGCGGCCGAGGCGGCGCCGCTTTTGGACGACACGGGGGTGCGGCGGCGCCTGGCGCGGCTGGAGGAGGTCGGGCTGGACCACCTGACGCTGGGCCGGGAGCTGGCGAGCCTGTCCGGGGGCGAGCGCCAGCGCCTCAAACTGGCCCGGCACCTGGGCGAGTCGGGGGCGCTGTACGTGTTCGACGAGCCGACCGCCGGGCTGCACCCGGCCGACGTGGAGGGGCTGGCCGCCCTGTTGGACCGGCTGGTGGACGCGGGCAACACGGTCGTCGTGGTCGAACACGACCTGGACCTGGTGCGCCGCGCGGACCACGTGGTCGACATGGGCCCCGGCGGCGGCCGCCACGGGGGCCGCGTGGTGTTCGAAGGCTCCCCCGCCGACCTCGCGGAGGCGGAGGGGTCCTCCACCGCCGAGTTCCTGCGCAGGGAGGAGAGGGAGGCGGGTGCGGCCTAGACGAGTGATTCCGTAAAGATCGTGTGAG
>NZ_ANBH01000376.1 GCF_000341185.1 Nocardiopsis chromatogenes YIM 90109 | reverse complement strand
CCCGCCGGTGATCTCGGTCCGGTCCTCCCGTTCCGGGAAGGACCCGCTCCCTCCAGAGGCGTCGCCGGATCCGGAGTCCGACCCGCCGCCGGAGCCGCCCGGCCCCTCGTGCGAGCCGGAGTCGGCGCCGGACCCGTCGCCGGAGCCGGTGAGGTGTTCGAGGTAATCGTCGATGTCGAACTCGCCGCCGGACCCGCCGGTCCCGTCACCGGACCCGCCGTCGGAGCCGTCTCCGCCGCCTCCGTCCCCCTCTCCTTCGCCCGAGCTCCTCAGGGAGTCTTCGTCGTCTCCGCCGCCGAAGTAGTCCTCCAGGAATTCGTCGATGTCGAAGTCGCCGCCGGAGCCGTCACCGGATCCCCCGTTCCCGTCACCGGAGCCGCTCCCGCCGCCCCCGGGCTGCTCGGTGGTGATGGGCGTGTACGGCAGGATGTCGCCCGCGGCGTTCGCGTAACTCTTCGAGAGCCCCGGGATGTTCTCGGACGCCGCGTTGCGCAGGTCCTCGAGCTTGGTCCACCACAGGTCCTTCATCTCCTGCTCGATGGCGCGCCAGGTCTCCAGGCTGTCGGTGGGCTTGCCGCCGATGTAGACGAACCCGTCCTGCTTGGTGACCGTGTCCCGGTTCTCCTCCCACCAGGTGCGCACCACCTGGCGCGGGCTGCGGCCGGAGTCGGACGCCCACGCGTTGTAGGCCTTCACCACGGGGTCGGCGAAGGTGGGGTCCGCCGCGGAGGCGGCGCTGTTCACCGCCTCCTTGACCGGGGCCAGGTAGTCGGCGACGCCCTTGAGCTCCAGCGCCTTGGTCTTGAGGTGCCGGGCCAGAGCCGCCGCGGTCGCCCCCTCGAAGGAGTCGTTGCCCGGCTTCACCTTCTCGTACAGGGCCCAGAGCCGGTCGTACTCCTCCTGGAAGAAGGTCTGGTACTCCTCCAGCCGGGTCGCCATCCGCTTCAGGCCCGCGTGGTAGTAGGACTCGCTGCCGAGGTTCGGGTCCCCGATGCCCTTGGTGACGACGGTCCTGAGCTTGTTCTCGAAGGTGCCCCAGAGCGTGTCGGCGCCGTCGAGGATCTCCGGGTTGAGGAAGATCCCGGAGTAGGTGTCGTTGATGCCCTGGCTGTAGTCCCCCCACAGCTGGTCGTCCCCGAAGAACCCGTACCACTCGTCGGCGGAGTGGGGGTTGCCCTCGTTCCAGAAGTAGCGGTCGATCCACCCGGCCTCGTAGATCACCCGGGGGCTGTCCATCGGCGGAACGGAGCCGTCGCCCTCCGGGTCGGCGAAGACGTTGAGGATGTGGTCCAGCTCCTCGCTGGACGCCGCCCCCTCGTTGGGCAGAGTGGCCCCCTTTCCCCCGGTGGGGTTGAGGTCCTTCTCGTTGTCCACGCTTCCTCCTGCGGTACGGGCGGTTCAGGGCCTCGGGCGGGCGGGGCCGGGCCGGGGGTCGGGCCGGTCGGGTGGCCGGGGTCAGTCCTTCGCGTCCTCGCCGTCCTCCTCGTCGTCCTCCTCGTCCTCCGCGTCGTCGGCCCCGCCCTCATCGGTGGAGGAGGAGAGGCCGTCACCACCCGTGGAGTCCCCGGACCCCTCGTAGGAGCCCCCGCCCGAACCGCCGGCGCCGGACGAGCCGAAGATCCGGTTCAGCTGCTCGGCGGTGAGCTCGGCGTCGTCCTCAAGGTCGTCGAAGACCAGCTCGCTGTCGGCGATCCCCTTGGAGATGGCCAGCAGGTCCTTCTCGTACTTGTCGAACAGCTCCTCGACCTTGGTCAGCGCCTGCTTGACCTCGTCGGCCAGGACCCCGGCCGACGGCAGCAGGGCCGGGTTGCCGAACCGGGGCGTCTTGGCGGCCTCACCGGCGTAGTACTGGTCGAACTCGGTCTTCTTCGCGGAGAACCGCTCCCGCATCGTGTCGATGTCGTCGGTGCGCAGCCCCCGCAGGTAGTCGAGGGTGACCTTGATGGTGTCGCCGTCGTCCTTGTCTTCCGGCATGCGTGCTCAGCCTCCTGCTCCTGCTGCCTGCTCGTCGGGCCGCCGCGGGACGGGCGGGGGCGGGGCCGCCCGTGCACGCGGCCCCGCCCCCGGGGGTCAGCGGCGCTGGCTCCAGTTCCCGGCCTCCTGCAGGTCGCCCCGGTTGTACCGGTCGACGATGTCGTCCAGGGACACCTGCGCCTTGTTCAGCAGGTTGCGCATGTCCTCGACGTTCTGGCGCCAGTTGGCGATGCGCACGTCGTACTGGTCGGCGGCCTCACCGACCCAGCCGTCCTTGACCTGCCGCACCCGCCGGTCCAGCTCCTCGATGGCGTTGGCGATGACCTCGGTCTGCTGGCGCAGGTCGAGTCCGGCGGTGTGCGCGCCCGACTTCTTGATCTCGAAACCGTCGAAGCTCACGGTCGGCTCTCCTCTCCTGGTGGGCCGCGCGGCCCTGGGGTCGTGGGGGTGGGGGTCCCTTCCGAGGGGAGGGGGCCTCAGCGTCCGGCGGCGGCGTCGCGCTGGTTCGGGTTGAGCTGGGCGGCCCAGTCGGCGGTGACCATGTTGGCGTCCTCCATCTCGTGGAAGTTGCGCTCGGTGCCGCCGAGGATGCCGATCATGTCGTTCATGTCGTTGGTGATCAGCCGGAGCTCCTCCAGCCACTTCACCAGGGCGGTGTCGTAGCGGGCGGCCGCGCCGCCCTGCCAGTTGCCGCCGAGCATGTCCCGGGTGGAGTCCACCTGGGTGTAGATCCCGTTGCAGGTGGAGTGCGCGGTCTCCATCGCGTCCTTGCCCTCGCGCATCGCCTGGTCGGTACTGCGGAACAGTTCACTCATCGGGTCCTCCTCGACCGTGTCGCGGTCTCCTACGGGCCCGCCCTCAGCCGGACGGGCAGTCCGCCTCCTTCGGGGNGGCGGGCGCGGCCGCCGCCGAGGTGCTCAGTTCGGGGCCGGTCGGCAGCATGTCCAGCACCGCGGCGGGGACCTCCCGCGCGCCTGCGGGCGGGTGGCCGAGCCGCTCGGCGGATTCGGCGTCCGGCACCGGGTACTTGGCCCCGGCGTCGGTCACCAGGTAGTAGGTGCCGCGCCCGGCACGGCCCCCGGCCGGGGCGGCGCGCACCAGACCGCCCTCCCCCGCGGGCACCCCGATCAGGTCGGGCGGGGTGCAGGAGGGGGCGGCGCCGGGCGGGGGCTCGGCGGTGCGGGCGGTGATCGTGGAGGGGGCGCGCAGGGCCAGTCCGGGGCCCTCGCCCCGGTCCACCGCGCACAGCGCCGCCCCTCCGGTCTCGGCGAGCGCGGGCGGCTCGCCGGGCAGGCCCCCGTCGTCGCGGGCCCGGTCCGCCAGGTGGGGGCGCACGTCGGCGGCGTCCAGGGGGGCCGCCTCGGGGTCGCCGCCGGGGTGGACGTCCTCGGCCGCGCGCGGGTCCGCCAGCAGGAGCCGGGCGCGGACCTCGCCGGTGGGCACCAGTCCGCCGCGCTCCAGCACGTAGTACTGGTCGGCGTCGTCGCCGCCGCCCACGGTGAACACCTGGCCGATCCTGCGCTTCTCGCCGCCGATCCGGGGCCCCTCGCCGCCCGCGCCGTCCACGCGCGGGGCGGCCAGCTCGGGCCCCTCGGGCAGGGCGGACAGGAACTGCGCGGACACCGGGTGGGCGGGGGAGGTCCCGTACCCGAGGGCCTCCAGCGCGCCGTGCTCGGCGTCCAGGCGCAGGCGCTCCCCGCGCCAGAGCAGGTGGCGGGTCCCGTCCGGCCCGGCGGCGAGCACCGCCCGGTCCGCCGCGACCGGCCGGTCCTCACCGCCGCCGCCGACGGTGAGCGAGGTCAGCGCCCTCGGGTCCTCGTCCTCCCCGGTGGCCACCGGGACCGCGCACACCCGCCACGCCGACGGTTCGGCGTCCTCGGCGGCCGCGGGCGGCACCGCGTCGGGCGCGCCGCCGATGCCGATCGCCGAGGCGACCGGGGTGCCCTCCAGGGACGCGGCCGACACCTGCACCGGATCGCCCAGCAGCAGCGCCGAGGCCTGGTTGGCCACCGGCCACAGGGCGCCGTCGGAGTAGACGTACCGCCCGCCGCCGTCCTCGGCCGCGACCACCGTGCCCTCGGTGCGCCACGACGTGGCGTTGCCCGGGAAGATCAGCCCGAACACCAGGAACCCGGCGCCGACCAGCAGGGACAGCACCAGGCCGATGGCCGCCCCCGTGCGGGTGCGGTTCATCGGGGCCTCCGTCGCGTCCGGGTCGGCCTCCAGCATCGCGGTGGACAGCCGCCCCACCAGGAAGCCGTGCGCCTGGACCTGGTCGCGCCGCGTGTTCATCGCCGCCCCCCGCCGTCCGCGCTCATCCGCCGATCCCGCGCAGCAGCCCGAACAGCCCCAGGTTCGCCGGGACCAGGACCACCAGGACGATCGCGGCGGCGCTGTGCAGCAGCTCCCCGGCGCGCCCCCAGTGCGGCAGCACCCGGTTGCCGGGCACCGCCCACGCGGCCACGGCCAGCGCCAGGGCGCCCGCCAGCAGGATGCCGAACACCGCCAGGCGGGCGGCGGTGCCGCCGAGCGCGGCGGCGCCCAGCGCCAGTGCGAGCGCGCCGAGGTGCCCGGGCACCAGCAGGCAGGCCCGCTGCCAGGCGCCGCCGAGCCCGCGGGCCTGCAGCAGCAGCACCAGGCACAGGGCCGCGCCCAGGCCGGTGGGCAGCCATCCGGGGTGCAGGGCCAGCACGGCCAGCGCCGCCGCGCACACCGCCCCGACCGCCGCCAGCAGCGCGGTCTGGAAGGAGTCGGCACGGCGGGTGCGCTCCAGCACCTCGCGGGCCGGGTGCGGGTCGATGTGCTCCTGCAGCTCGTCGGCGCCGGAGGGCAGCGGGGGCAGGCGCATCCCGGACATGCGGAAGGCCATGGCGGGCGCGAAGGTGCCCAGCAGCACCGCCGCCCCGGCCGACAGTCCGGCCACCCCGGGGAGGGGGACGCCGCCCCAGAACATCAGCAGCGCCCCGGCGGCGGCGCCGAACGCCGAGAGCGTGCCGAGGCCGGTGAAGAACGATACGCACCCGGCCGCCGCGGCGACCGCCAGGACCGCGGCGCCGGTCCCGGCCGCGCCCCCGGCGAGCATGTGGGCCCCGGCCAGCGCGGCACCGGGGTCGCCGTCGGGCGCGCACGCCCCGGCGAAGGCCATGAACAGGACCGCGGCGGTGCCGGTGGCGGCCGCGGTCTCGGCCGACCCCAGCGCCCGCCCGGCGGCCGCGGTCGCCAGCAGCATCAGCACCGCGGTCCCGGCGGCGACGGCGGCCGCGGTGCCGGAGAAGCCCAGCAGGGCGACCGGGACCAGGGCGGCGGCCAGGGTGGCGGCGCCGGCGGCGGCCAGCCAGCGGTGGGCCGCGGCCGCGCCCCACCGGTCCGGGCGCTCGGCCATGCCGGTGGCCACCCCGTCGACCAGGTCGTCGAAGTGCACCGGGGGCATCTGGTCGCGGCGCTCGCGCAGGTAGAGCACCTCGCCGTCGAAGAGTTCGAGGGACTCGCAGNGGGGGGCGCCCGGAGCCGCTGCAGAACCCATCCGGAGTGGTCCAGCCCGTTCTCGTCCAGGTCCTCGCCGTCGCGCTCGGCGTAGAGGAGGAATGTGGGGACGAGTTCGGCGAGGGGAATGTCACACGGCACCGCGATTTCAAAGGAAACCGCAGGTGCGCGGATGGTGAGACGACACAATTCCGCGGCGGCGGACTCGGCCATACTACCCCCGGGTGTTTCCGTTCCTGGGCAACGGCATCCCCTTCCCCTCAGGGCCTGCGAGTGCTCATATGAGCACTCTCCCGGCGGCGGGGCGGCAAATGCTCCGCTACGTTAGCACCACTCGCAGAATGGCAGAGATGACGTTTCGATCAATATCGAATGACCTCGGAGGGGGCATCGTAGAGCAATCCGAGCGGCCGGGGGTCGGCCGTTCGGCCGATCTATTGCCAGCTGATTCGTCCGATCGAACAAAGGGGTCCGCGCAGCCGTGAGCACTCTCATCGTCCGTCGGCCGGCCCGCCGTCCCGGCCCCGAGCTCCCCTCCGGCGAGCTCGCCCTCCAGGAGCCGCCCGCGCTCCCCGAGCAGCAGGGCGGCATGGGCGCGGTCTTCATGTACCTGCCGATGGCGCTCAGCTCGCTCGCCATGGTGATGATGTTCCTGCGCCCCGGGAGCGGTGGCGGCGGGGGG
>NZ_ANBH01000375.1 GCF_000341185.1 Nocardiopsis chromatogenes YIM 90109 | reverse complement strand
GGGGGGCAGGGCCGCGTTCTTCATCCCCCTGCCGATGGCGCTCAGCTCGCTCGCCATGGTGATGATGTTCCTGCGCCCCGGGAGCGGTGGCGGCGGGGGTCTGGGCGGCGCCATGCCCTACGTCGCCGGCGGCATGATGCTGGTCGGCGCGGTCGCCATGCTCGGCGGGCAGTACCTGCGCACCCGGTTGGAGCGGCGCCGGGCGCTGGCCGGGGAGCGCCGGGACTACCTGCGCTACCTGGGCCGGATGCGGGGGCGGGTGCGCGAGCTGGTCGCCGCCCAGCGCGACGCGCGCTGTTGGAACGGCCCCGACCCCGAGGCGCTGTGGTCGCTGGTGCGCACCACCCGGCTGTGGGAGCGGCGCGCCGCCCACGGCGACTTCGGCGAGGTGCGGTTCGCCGTGGGGCGGCAGCCGCTGAACGCCACCATCGCGCCGCTGTCCACCAAGCCGGTGGAGGACCTGGAGCCGCTGTCGGCACACGCGCTGCGCCGGTTCATCGCCGCCTACTCCACCGTCGCCGACCTGCCGGTCTCCGTCCACCTGCGGGGGTACGCGCACATCGCGCTGCGCGGCGACGCCGGGGCGGCGCGCGCCATGGCCCGCGCCGTCCTGGGCCAGCTCGCCGTGTTCCACGCCCCGGATGAGCTGCGCATCGCCGCGTGCGTGGGCGACGACCGGACGGCCCGCTGGGACTGGCTCAAGTGGCTGCCGCACTGCCTGCACCCCACCGAGCGGGACGGCGCCGGTCCGGTCCGGCTGTTCGCACCGGACGCGGTGGAGCTGGAGCGGCTGATCGGCCCGGACCTGTCCGACCGCCCCCGGTTCGACCCGCAGGCCGCGCCCGGCCGCGAGGAGCCGTTCACCGTGGTGCTGGTGGACGGCGGACGGGTGCCGCAGGGTGCGCGGATGGCCGGCGGCGGCTACCGCAACGCCGTGGTCGTCGAGGTCGGGGCGGACCGGGCCTGGGACGGCGCCCCGCACACCCTGTCGCTGCGGGTGGGGCCGGACGAGGTGGAGGTCGCCGACCTGGACCGGTCCGGCCGGGAGGTGTTCGCCCCGCTGGGCCGTCCGGACCGGCTCGGCGAACCGCGCGCCCGCGCCCTGGCGCGGCTGCTGGCGCCCTACCGGATGAGCGTGTCCGCAGAGGTGGTGGAGCCGCTGACCACCGACTTCGACCTGACCGCGCTGCTGGGCATCGCCAACCTGCACACCTGGGACCCGCACCGCCAGTGGGAGCGCGGGGACCGGCCCGAGCACCGGCTGCGGGTGCCGGTCGGGATGACCGAGTCGGGGGCGCCGCTGGAGCTGGACCTGAAGGAGTCGGCGCTGGGCGGCATGGGGCCGCACGGGATGCTCATCGGCGCCACCGGCTCGGGCAAGAGCGAACTGCTGCGCACCCTGGTGCTGGCGCTGGCGCTCACGCACTCCTCCGAGACCCTCAACTTCGTCCTGGTCGACTTCAAGGGCGGGGCGACCTTCATCGGCCTGGACCGGCTGAGCCACACCTCGGCGCTGATCACCAACCTCGCCGACGAGACCTCGCTGGTGGAGCGGATGCAGGACGCGCTGCACGGCGAGCTGATCCGCCGCCAGGAGCGGCTGCGCGCCGCCGGGAATTTCAGCTCCGTGCACGAGTACGAGAAGGCGCGCCGCTCGGACCCGGACATGGAGCCGATGCCGACCCTGCTGGTGGTGGTGGACGAGTTCAGCGAGCTGCTGGCCGCGCACCGCGACTTCATGGACCTGTTCGTGATGATCGGACGGCTGGGGCGCAGCCTCGGCGTGCACCTGCTGCTCGCCTCCCAGCGGCTGGACGAGGGGCGGATGCACCAGCTGGAGAGCCACCTGTCCTACCGGATCGCGCTGCGCACGTTCTCGGCGATGGAGAGCCGCGGGGTGCTGGGCGTGCCCGACGCCCACCAGCTGCCCCCGGCCCCGGGCAGCGGCTATCTCAAGACCGACACCGACGAGCTGGCCCGGTTCAAGGCGGCCTACGTGTCCGGGCCCTATCGGGCGCGGCGGCGGCCGGTGCGCACCGCGGCGGCGGGCGGGGAGGTCGCCCCGCTGCTGGCGACCTACGTCGCCAAGGCGGCCCCGGCGGCCGCCCCGGAGCCCGAGGAGCCGGAGGAGGAGCCCGCGGAGAGCCTGCTGGAGACCGCCCTGGAGGCGGTGCGCGGCGCCGGGCCGCCCGCCCGGCGGGTGTGGCTGCCGCCCCTGGGGGCGCCCCCGGCGCTGGGGCGCCTGCTGGCCGACGCCGGCCTCGGCGGGAGCGGCCCGTCGTGGTCGCGGGAACCGGTGCTGAGCGTCCCGCTGGGCGAGGTGGACCGCCCCTTCGAGCAGCTGCGCACCCCGCTGACTGCGGACCTGCGCGCGGCCGGCGGGCACACCGCGGTGGTGGGCGGCCCGCAGTCGGGCAAGAGCACCCTGCTGCTCACCCTGATCTCCGCCCTGGCACTGACCAACACCCCCGCCCAGGCGCAGTTCTACATCCTCGACTTCGGCGGCGGGACCCTGCGCGCCGCCGCGGGCCTGCCGCACGTCGGCGGGGTGTGCGGGCGGCTGGACACCGAGCGGGTCAACCGCACGGTGTCGGAGATGACGGCGCTCCTGGCGCGGCGGGAGCGGGACTTCGCCGAGCACGGCGTGGACTCGATGGGCGACTATCGGCGCCGCCGCGCCCGGGGCGAGTTCCCCGACGAGCGGTACGGCGACGTGTTCCTGGTGATCGACGGGTGGGCGACGGTCCGCCAGGAGATGATGGACCTGGTCCCGGACATCGTGCAGATCGCCCAGCGCGGGCTGAGCTACGGGGTGCACCTGGTGGTGGCGTCCCCGCGCTGGGCCGACGTCCAGTCCGGGCTGCGCGACCTGCTGGGCACCCGGTTCGAGCTGCGGCTGGGCGACGCGGTGGATTCGGCGATCAACATGCGCAAGGCGGAGACGGTGCCGCGGGTCCCGGGGCGGGGCCTGACCGAGGAGCTCAAGCACTTCCTCACCGCGGTCCCCCGGCTGGCGGGGGCGGGCGGCGGGCCGAGGTCGAGCGGCGGCGGGCCGGAGGCGGGCGACGACGCGCCCGGAACGGCGGAGACCCCCGTCGCCTCCGGCCTGGAGGGGCTGGTGCGGGCGGTCGCCGACGCGTGGGACGGCCCGCCCGCCCCGCCGGTGCGCACCCTGCCCCTGCACCTGCCCGCCGCCGAACTGCCCGGGGTCGAGGAGGGGCCGCGGGTGCCGCTCGGGCTGGAGGAGCGGCGCCTGGAGCCGTTCTGGCACGACTTCTCCACCTCCCCGCACATGCTGGCGGTGGGCGACACCGAGAGCGGGAAGACCAACCTGCTGCGGCTCGTCACGCGGGCGATCCGGGAGCGCTACACCGCCGAGGAGGCCCGCGTGGTGGTGGTCGACCCCCGGCGCGGGCTGTTCGACGCGATCCCGGAGGAGCAGCGCCTGGGGTACGCGGTCACGGGGACGAGCGCCCAGGAGATGATGAACGCCGCCGCCCAGGCGCTGAAGCCGCGCCTGCCCGGCCCCGAGGTCACCCCGGAGGAGCTGCGCGCCCGCTCGTGGTGGACCGGGCCGGAGCTGTTCGTGGTGATCGACGACTACGACCTGCTGGGCACCGGCGGGCCGGGGCCGCTGGCCCCGCTGCTGGAGATGCTGCCGCTCGGCGCCGACATCGGGCTGCACCTGATCCTGGCCCGCGGGGCGGGCGGGTTCAGCCGGGCGATGGGTGAACCGGCGCTGCGGATGCTGATCGACGCGAACACGCCCAGCATCGTGCTGTCGTGCCCTCCGTCGGAGGGGATCCTGTTCGGCTCGCTGCGCCCGCGGACCCTCCCGCCGGGCCGGGCGCTGCGCCTGGACCGGCGCGACCCGGTCCAGGTGCACCTGGCCCTGGCCCCCGAGACCGAGGAGGCCGCCCGCGGCTAGCCGACGTACCCGGCCCGGCAGGGCCGCCGCAGGCGCACCCCGTGCGTGGGCGGTCTCGGGGAGAATCGGCCGGTATCGGACCGGCACCGATGGCAGCCGCTGGTCAGGGCTCCGAGGCCGGACCGGTCCGCCACGGAGCCGCGACCAACGGGCCGACCCTGCCGGACGGAGGCCAGGCCACACCACTCCCAGGGACTCGGCCCCGGCAGCTGGGAGACCGGCGACGGGGCGACGTCCGGGGACGCGGAGATCGCCGAGTGGACGGGCCGGCGTCGGCGGTCACGGCTGGCCCACCGCTGCAACACACGGCGTGCACGACGCCGACCATCGCCCAGGAACACGATCCGCGCACGCGCCTGTCGCCCCGGCCGCACCCGTGGTTGCCCGGGGCCTCTCGTCGGTCGCCGGGGCCGCGTCGGCCTCGCCAATGGGGACGCGTCGGGGCTCACCGGAGGCCGTCCCTGCGCGCCGTTCCCGGGTCAGGTGCGGCGGGTGCGTCCGTGCCGGACCGCGGCGGCTCCGAGGGCTAGGACCAGGATCAGCAGCGTCGCCCCTCCGGCCACGGCGAGGGTGCGGCCGATGGTCGGAGGGGTCGGGGGGTCGGGCGAGAAGGCGGCCGCCTCGGGGGCCGCTCCCGCCCGCGGTGCCGGGACCGCGGTGAGCGCGGCGACGGGGTCGAGCGTCCCCGCGCCGAGCAGCGCCTCGGCGGCGGCGCCGGGTGCGGGGTAGGCGGTCGACGTCAGCCGCTCGGCGGCCGCGGGGGGCAGCCGCTCGGCGGCCGCGGCGGCACTCAACTCGGGCTCGTGCGAACGCAGCAGCGCCGCCGTCCCCGCGACGAAGGCGGCGGCGACCGCGTCCCCGCCGGACGTGAAGTGGCCGTCGCCGCCAGGGCCGACGCCCATCGCCGCTTGTCCCGGAGCGGCCAGGTCCGCCTGCACAGGGGCCCCGTCGGCGCCCACGGCCGGCTCGCTCTCGGCGGGCGCCCCGTCCGGCCCGGTCGCGGTGACCGCCAGCACCCCGGGGCCCGGCTCGGGCAGCGCGGCGACCGGTCCCCCGTCGGTGGGCACCGTGGCGGGCGCCACCACCAGGGCGTCCGCGTCCGCGGCCGCGCGCAGCGCCTCCCCGATGCCCGGGTCGCCGCCGTCCGCCGGGACCGGCGCGCCGACCAGCACCACGTCCGCGCCGTCGTCGGCCGCGCTTTCGATCCCCCGGGCCACGTCCTGCGGGTCGGCTACGCCCCGGTCGTCGGTCACCCCGACGGCGAGCACCCGTGCGGCGGGGGCGACCCCGACCATGCCGCTGCCGTCCTGTCCGCGTGCGGCGACGATCCCGGCGAGGAAGGTGCCGAACCCGACGCAGTCCTCCCCGGCCCCGTCCACGGCGCCGTCGAGGGCGGCGGCGGTGTCGTCGACTCCGCTGCCGACGACGGCGACGGTCACCCCGGCGCCGTCCGCGAACCCGCGCGCCTCGGGCAGGCCGAGGGCGCCCTCGGTCCACACCTCGCGGTCGATCACCGTCTCCGACGGGGTCAGGCACTCCCCGCCCTCGGTGACCATCGCCGCCTCAGGCAGCGCCGTCGGGGGACCGGAACCGCCAGAGGCGGGGCCCGAAGCGGGGGGACCGCTCCCCGTCCCGCCCGTGTCGGCCGACGCCCCCGCAGGGGCACCCGCGGACACGGCGACCGCCGCCGCGACGAGCACCGCCGCCCCGCCCAGCAGACTCGGTCTCCCGCCCAGCACCGACGCCACTCCCCTTCTCCGCTCACCCGCCCGCGGCCGCCCCGGCCCGGTCGGGGCAACCCTAGGACGCCGACGGCGCCCCGGCGAGGGCGGCCGGTCCGTCCGCGGCGTCAGGCGAGGCCACCCCGTGTCCGGGACGACACGATGCATCCGCTCGCCTGCGCACCGGGGGAACCCCGGCCATGCGGGGGCGGCGTGCTCTGCGGCGGGGCCGGGCGGGCTTCGGCCGCCCGGCGGAGCACGTCCCGGTCGCTGACAGCCGCACCCTGCTCCAGTGGACGCCGTCCTATGGGCGGCCGCCGGTTCCCGGGTCGGCGGCGGCCGCGTCCGTTCACGTCGCCGCCCCCATCGCCCGGTCGGTTCGGTCGGCCTCCGGCGCGGGCCCGGTGGGTACAGGACGCATGAGGGTGTCGGCCACGGGTTGCTCCCGTCCCGGCCGCTGTCCTGTCGGACCCGCCTGGGCCGTCCGCCGACATCCGCCCATGGAGAACCTGCCCAGCGGCGGCCCGTGTCCTCCCTCAACGGGCGCCCGGGGACGGAGAGCCCGGCCGGGCCCGGAGGCCGGGAGCCCCTTGGCGGGGCCCGCTCTGGGAAGGTACCGGTGCGTTCCCACCAGGCTCGGTCCTCGAAGACGCTTCCCGCACGGAGGAGCGGGGGCATTCCTCGCGCGGACCGCACGGCAGGGAACTCAAGCACGCGCGCGGCGCAGGCGGTCGGTCGTGACCGCGCCCAGCAGAAGCGCCGCCGCCGCTCCCGCCGTCACCGCGCTCGACGCCGGGTCCGGGGTGTGCATGCCCATGTAGTCGGCCGCCCCGATGCCGTTGACCGCCATGTACCACAGGATCGGGTACAGCACCTGGAACAGCGTGGGGGTACGCCCCAGCGTCCCCAGCGACACGGCCAGCGCCGGGACGAACACCGCCCCTGCGCACCACGCGGCGACGGCGGCGGCGTCCCCCGCGGCCGCGGCCCGGATCAGCGGGCCCGCGCCCACGAGCGCGGACAGCACGGCCCCCGCCGCCCAGCCCGCCAGCAACCGCATCACCGGGCGCGGATAGGACTCCACCAGCCCCTCCACCCCGGACGCGATCGCCGCCGTGCCGACCCGCGACCAGAGCAGGGCGGGCCAGATCCACGCCACCGGCAGCAGCGCCGTCCGCCCTGCCTCGGCCGGGAGTGCCAGACCCGCCAGGAGCAGCCCTCCGGCGCCCAGCCACCACCAGGCCGACACCCCCGACACCAGGATGCGGAACTCGGCCCCCACCAGCGTGCGGGGCGCGGGCAGCAGCGCCGCCGGGTCCATGCCCCGGAGTCGGCCGCCCAGCAGCCGCCCGCCGACGGAACCCGCCGCGCCCGCCCCCGTCGCGTCGGTGCGGGCGATGCGGAACCACACCGCGCACAGCGCCACCGCGGCGACCGCCCCCGCGACCAGCGCCGCCCGGTCGGCGAGGAACCCGCCGCCCAGGTCCAACCCGCCCCAGGGGACCGGCGTCAGCCGGTCGTCCACGTAGGTGAACCCCAGGCTGAACTCACCGGCCTCCACCTCGGTCCGACCGGCGCCCTCACCGAAGGAGGTGGCGAACGCCCGCGTGCCGATCCCGGAGAAGGCGGTGTTTCCGCTGTTGCCGAGGAACACGAAGGCGCCCCACACGGGGATCCACACCAGGTTGCCGAACCCGCCGCGCAGCCCCGGGACGGTGTCGAAGACCAGAGCCGCCGCCGCGACCGCCGCCATCACCGGCAGCGTGATGACCAGGAACGGCAGGAGCAGTCCGGCGGGGTCCACCGCGGGGTCCTCGCCCCGCGCCCACCACATCACCAGCGCCACCCCGACGAGCACCGCCGCCATCGAGAGGAGGACGGCGGCGTTGCTGACGAACTTGCCCGCCAGGTAGGCGGGCCCGCGCACCGGGGCGGTGGCCAGCACGCGGCCCACCCCCGTGCGGCGGTCCCGCTCGACCGAGCCGCGCACCACGTAGAACCCGCCCAGGGCCAGCCAGAGCGCCCCCGCGAGCGCGACCACCGCGCCGACGTAGGCCATGTCGTAGACGCCCCGGAACCCCCCGGCGTCCACGACGGTCCAGTGCCCGTCGGCCGCCGGGACCGACAGGTAGGCCAGGCCCGCCGACGCCAGCAGGGTCATCGCATATGAGGGGCGGCGCACGCGCTCGCGCAGGTCGCCCGCTGCCAGTCGGAGGATCATCGCGCCGCCCCCGGGGAGGGGTGCGGGCCGGGGAGGGCGTCCGGGGCCGCGCCGTAGGGCGTACCGGGGGGAGCTCCCGGGACGGCGTCGGGCGCGGACGCGGCGACGGCGGAACGGTAGACGTCCTCCAGTCCGGCCTGGAGCGGGACCGCATCCGACAGCGGCCGCTCGGGCGCGACCAGGCGCACCCGCACCAGCTCGCCGTCGCGGACCGACCGGACCACGGGGAAGCGCCCGCCGATCACGGGAAGCGCCACCGGGTCGACCACCGCCTCCCACACCCGCCCGGCCATATCGGCGACCAGGTCGGCGGGGCGGCCGCGGAGCACCAGGCGCCCGGCCGCGACCACCGCCACATCGGCGGCGACCTCCTCCACGTCCGGCACGATGTGCGTGGACAGCACCACCACCCGCTCCGCCGCGAGGTCGCTGAGCAGCGCGTGCAGGCGCGCCCGCTCCTCGGGGTCCAACCCGGCGGTGGGCTCGTCCAGGATGATCACGCGCGGGTCGTTGACCAGCGCCTGGGCGATACCGACCCGGCGCACCATGCCGCCCGAGTAGCCGCCCAGCCGCCGGTCGGCGGCGGCCCCGAGCCCGACCAGCTCCAGCAGCTCGCCGATGCGCACCCGCGCGGTACGCGCCCCCACCCCCTTGGCCGCGGCCAGGTAGGAGAGGAACTCGCGGGCGGTCAGGTTCGGGTAGAAGCCGAAGTCCTGCGGCAGGTACCCGAGGGTGCGGCGGAGGGCGCGCGGGCGGGCGGAGACGTCGGCGCCGTCCAGCAGCACCCTGCCCGCGGTGGGCCGGGCGGCGGAGGCGGCGATCCGCATCAGGGTGCTCTTCCCGGCGCCGTTGGGGCCGAGCAGACCGAGGACGCCGGGGCGCAGGCCGAGGGTGATCCCGTCGACCGCGCGGTGGCCGCCCCGGTAGACCTTGGTGATGTCGATGAGGTCGAGCACGGGGTCATTCCCCCTTCAGGTCGGTCGGCTCGCCGTCGCGGAGCACCCGCACCCCTTCGGGGACCTCCACGCGGAAGCGGTCGTCGTAGATGCAGACGCCGCGGCAGGAGTTGTCCAGGCGCAGCGTGCCGTCCTCCAGCGACCAGGCGGAGGTGACATCGGGGTCGCCGCGGGTGTCGATCCAGCGGGTTACCTCGACGTCGGCGCGGTCGGCCGCGACGAGGTCGGTGGGGGTGCCGTCCGACTCGACGTCGAGGACGTCCCCGTCGAAGGGGAAGGTCGTGGTCTCGGGTTCGGCATCGGCGGCGTCCGGCAGGCTGCAGCCGGAGGCCAGTACGACGGCCGCGGCCGTCGCCGCCGCCGCGGTTCCGGTTCTGCGGAGGAGTGTGCGCATACGCCCACTCAACCGAGCGGACCGCCGAGGAACACTACGACCAGGGATGTGATCGGGGTAGGGGTATCCCTACCGGCATCTACCGGAACCTACCGGCACCGCCGGTCCAATTCCGGAGACCGTTGCGCGAATGCGCTCCCCTGCCTCTGCCATCCTCTGCCATTTCCCTCGCGAATACCGATCGACCTGCGGAATTAATGGATCGAACGACGATGCGCGGGGGTCCGGACGTCACCCTGCCCACACCTCCCAGCCCTTCCAGGCGAAGCGGAGACGAGGACAGATCGGCGGCCCGTGCGGTAGCGCCGTCGGGTGGCGGGCGTGCGGATGGCCACCGGAGAGGGCGGCGACGGGGTGAGCGGC
>NZ_ANBH01000374.1 GCF_000341185.1 Nocardiopsis chromatogenes YIM 90109 | reverse complement strand
CGGGTTCCTCGCGGTCCGGGTGGGCGGCGGCTGAGCCGGTTCCCCACTCGGTGACCGCAGCCGGGCGACAGGCCGCCGGAGTGCGAGGTGGAAGGCGGCGACGACGAAGGTCGGCCCCCATCCAGCAGCGCTGTCGGGTGCCGGGCGTGCGGGTGGTCGCCGTGATCAGCAACGACGGTACAGGTGGTGCTCCGCGCGATGGCCCCGCCCGTCCGGGGGGCCGTCGGAGTGCAAGGCGGCAAGGGCAGCGACGACAAAGGTCAGTGGCACTTGCGGCAGCGTCGTCGGGTGGCGGGCGTGTGTGTGGTCGCCGTGATGGGCGGCGACGGCCAGAGCCGGGCGGGTCCCTGATCCTGCTTGCCGGGCGGCGGGCCGCTCTCGGCCCGGGAGGGCGGCGCGGTACCGGGGGTCGCGCTCTTCCGCATCCGTGGCGGCCGCCGGG
>NZ_ANBH01000373.1 GCF_000341185.1 Nocardiopsis chromatogenes YIM 90109 | reverse complement strand
AGCGACGGACACCGCGACACCAGAACAGGTTCTAGAGGTGATATGTCCTGTTCATTCCTGTCCGAGGTGTTCCAACTGAGCGCGGGGGCGGGCGCGGGGCCGCCGGGCCCCCTCTGCCGGACCCCACAAGGCCGCGCGGGGCCGATATCGGCTACACACGGTGACACCGGGCCCGGCAAACGGCCCCGACGTGCCGTTTAAGGCCCTGTCGGTACCGAATCCCGTTCACGTATCGCGATGAACGCACCCCCGCACCGCCCGAGAGGCCGCCCCGCCCGTCGAACAGGGCGCGAAAGGCGCCCCGGCCGCCGT
>NZ_ANBH01000372.1 GCF_000341185.1 Nocardiopsis chromatogenes YIM 90109 | reverse complement strand
CGCGGCGGAACCGCCACGCAACCGCCGATCGGGCGGCCGTACCGCCACGCGGGACCACCGGAGCCCCCTCCCGGCGCCCGCCACATCCGCTTCCCGCTCCCCGGGGGCAACGAGTGTGCAGTTCAGACCACCCTGGCGCATCCGGTGCGCACTTTCGTGCACACCGGATGCCCGAACCGGCCCTCTGTCGCCCGGCAGGCCCGGGACCCGGCCTCCAGTCCCCGCGCACCGGCCCGACGGCCGCCACGAGCGCGAACGACCACCCGCCCACCCCGCCGCGCCGCCCCGCCCGGACCACGAGCGGCCCGCCGGACGGCAAGCAGGGCCTGGGAACCACCCCGGCTCGCTCCGTCGCCGCCATCAACGGCGACCACGCACACGCCCGCCACCCGACAACGCTGCCGGATGGGCCGCCGCGAGTCGGCGCAGCAGGTCGACGGTCGGGGCGGTCCCGCCTTCCTCGGTGCACTCGCCTTCCTCGGTGCACTCGACTTCGTCGACGGTCATGGCCGCTCTGTCGGCCAGCTCCCCGACAGAGAGTCCCAGGGTGGTCCGCACGTCATAGAGCGTCTTGCCGAAGGCAAGGGCCTCCCGAATCGCGATCCGCCCGGGATCTTCAGGCCGGGGATCCGGACGCACCCAAGGCGTGTGGTGACCGGTCATCACACCCGCCTCTCGTAGCTCTCGACGGCCGGCCGACCATGCTCGTTCGCACCGATCTTCTGTGCCCCGAACCGCTCTGTCGATCTGCCGTTGATCATGCTGCTTCATTGTGCGGAAGACGGTGAGCGGTGGGATTCCGCCGCCGGGCCTGCGCTAGTAGTCAAACGGGCGGTCACTCCCGGCAAGCGAAGGCGTAGCTCCCATACCGGACCCTCTCGATGGTCTGATCAGGGGCCGCCCAATCCGTTTCCCCTTCCCCGTTCGGTCGGCATCCCGGCGACCTCGTCCACGCGCTTGAAGCCGCAGTCGCTCAGACTGGCAAGCCAGTCACGTACCTCTGGCTCCATCTCGAAGTCGCGCAGTTCGCGCACCACGGACTCCCGCCGTGTCAGAACCACGCTGACACCAGCGTCCGGTCACCTACGGTCACGTGCTTTTCTTGGATCTTCAGAGCCATCCACCGCCCGGCCGCGAGCGGGGTCCTCTCGCCCCTCAACTCCCGACCCGCTTCCGGGCCGACGGGAACCCCTATGACCCGCCGTGTGCACATTCCGCCCCTCCGCACACGTGTGCTAGCCTTCCGCGTCCGATTGGCGAGGTCGGTGGAGGCGAATCCCATGTGTCCTCGCCCACCCTTGGGCCGAACCGGGTTCCGGCGCCCCACGCCTCATTGAATCCGAGGCGATCTGGGCGCGAAGTCCCGCTGAATTCTCGGTCAGGGCTGCTGACGGCGATCCTCCCGGGCCGCAGGATGAACGTGTGCCTTCTCCGACTTCGGCTCGTACCACCGGCCCCCAACAGGCCGTCACCCGGCCCGAGGCCTCCCCTGTCCACCGCTACCGTCCCGTCATCGACCTGGAGTCGGGTGTCGTCCTGGCCGTGGAGGCGGAGGCCGCCCCGGCGACGGCGCCGCACGACGACTCCGCCGCCCACGCCGAGCGGCTCATCCGGCTCGCCCGCAGGGTCGCCTCCGACGAGGCACTGCTGCCGCTGATCCTGCCCGTGCCCGCCGCCGCGGCGGCGGCCTCCCCCGACGTGACCGGCCAGCTCGAACTGGTGCTGCGCCGCACCGGCCGCCGCCCGCGCGACATCACCGTCATGCTCGGCCCCGACCTGGCCGAACTGCCCCGCGCCGCCGCGGTGCGGGCCGCCGCCCACGTGCGCGACTCCGGATTCCGTTGCGCCTTCGCCACCGCCGCCGTCCCCGTGGACGTCATCCTGGACCAGGCCCCCTTCCTGATGCGCCTGCCGCGCAACCTGGTCGCCGGGCTTCCCGGCGACGAGCGCAGCGCGGCCGTGGTCGAGGGCATGGCCCGCATCTCCCGCAGCGCCGGGGTGTACCCGGTGGCGCCGGGCATCACCTCGGCCGACCAGCTCGCGGCGCTGCGGGACGCGGGGGTGCGCCTGGGGTACGGGCCGCTTCTCGCCGACGACACGTGGACCCCCGGGAGCAAGGTGCGCCCCCTGCCCGAGATCGCCCCCGGCCGGGGCGGCGGCGGGCAGGAGGGACCGGCCGTGTCGACCTTCATCGGCCCGCCCGTCGCCCTTGAACAGGACGCGACCGCGGCGGAGGTGCTCGACGCCTTCACCAACGACCCGGTGCTCAACTCGATCATCCTGCTGGACCACCGGGAGCGCCCGGTCGCCCTGTTGGACCGGTCGCGGTTCCTGCTGTCGGTGTCGGGCCCCTACGGGCACGCGCTGCACGCCGCCCGCCCCGCCCGGCGGCTGGCCGACCCGCCCAAGACGGTGCCGCTGCACACCACCGCCATGGAGGCGCTGCGCGCCGCGGGCGCCTCGGGTGAGCGCGTGCACGACGACCTGGTGGCGGTGAACGCCTTCGGCCAGGCGGTGGGCGTGGTGGCGGTGGGCGACGTGATCGCGGCACTGTCCCGGGGCTGAGGCGCGGTCGGCACGCGGCCGGCCACCGGAGGCCGCCTTCCTGCGGGCGGTGAACGTCAGGCGAGGAGCGCGGTGATGCCCGCGGCGGCGCACACCGTGGAGGGGCGTCGGCGCGTCTGTGGCGCGATCGGTGGGGTACGCGTCGTTGACGCCGTCCAGAGCCCACGGGCACCGTCTATGTCGTGAACGAGCACCGTGTCGTCTTCCTCCTCTTCGAGGGTTTCCAGACCCTGGACCTGACGGGCCCCTGGGAGGTGTTCCGCTGCGCCGGGCACCGCAACGGCGCCTACGCCTGCCGCACCGTGGCCCGCACCGCCGGGGCGGTCGCTTCCGGGAGCGGGCTGCCCGTGCACGCCGCCCACGGGGTCGAAGGGCCGGGCGCCGCCGACCCCGCCGACGTGGACACGCTGGTGGTCGTCGGCGGGACCGGCGTCGACGCGGCC
>NZ_ANBH01000371.1 GCF_000341185.1 Nocardiopsis chromatogenes YIM 90109 | reverse complement strand
CCGGGCCCCGCCGCCCCCGCCGACGTGGACACGCTGGTGGTCGTCGGCGGGACCGGCGTCGACGCGGCCTGCCGGGACGAGGCGCTGGTGCGGTGGACGGCGCAGGCCGGGGCGCGGGCCCGCCGGGTCGTGTCGGTGTGCAGCGGGGCCTTCCTGCTGGCCGCCGCCGGGCTGTTGGGCGGTCGGCGGGTGACCACGCACTGGCGCCGCGCCGAGCAGCTGGCGCGCGCCCACCCGGAGGTGGAGGTCGACGCCGACCCGGTGTTCATCCGTGACGGGCGGGTCTGGACCTCGGCCGGGGTCACGGCGGGCATGGACCTGGCGCTGGCGCTGGTCGAGGAGGACCACGGGCGCGACCTCGCGCACGCGGTCGCCCGGGAGCTGGTGCTATTCCTGCGCCGCCCGGGCAGCCAGTCGCAGTTCAGCGTGCCGCTGTGGTCGCGCCAGCCCTCCAGCGACCCCGTGCGTGCGGCGGTGCGGGCGGTCCACTCCCGCTTGGACGCGCGGCACACGGTCGGGTCGCTGGCCGGGTTGGCGGGGCTGAGCCCGCGCCATTTCCAGCGGCGCTTCGCCGCCGAGATCGGAGTGGGCCCGGCCGAGTTCGTGGAGCGGGTGCGGGTGGAGGCGGCGCAGCGCGTGCTGGCCGAGGGCGAGGACCCGGTGGAGGCGGTGGCGCGGCGGTGCGGGTTCGGGACCGCCGAGACGCTGCGCCGGGCCTTCCAGCGCCGCTTGGGGGTGGCGCCCTCGGAGTACAGGGAGCGGTTCGGATCGATGAGGGAGTACGCATGACGGCTTATGGCCTGCTGGTGTTCGACGGTGCGGAGGAGCTGGACTTCGTCGGCCCCTGGGAGGTGTTCGGGGTGTCGTCGATGCTCCGGGACGGGGCGGACTCGCTTGAGCTGATCGCCGAGCGGGAGGGGCCTGTTCGGTGCAACAAGGGCCTGCGGGTGCTGCCGGACCGCGCGTTCGGCGACTCCGGGGGCGTGCAGGGGAGCGGCGGCGGGGCCGGTCGGCCGGAGGGTCTGGACGTGCTGCTGGTGCCGGGCGGGAACGGGACGCGCACCGAGGTCGGCAACGACCGGCTGATCCGGTGGCTGGCGGAGGAGGCCGGGCGCGCGGAGTGGGTGGCGAGCGTGTGCACGGGGGCGCTGCTGCTGCACGAGGCCGGCCCGGCGAAGGGGAGGAGGGTGGCCACGCACTGGGCCTTCGAGGAGGGGTTGGAGGCACGCGGCGGGGTGACGGTGGTGCGGGACGCCCGCTACGTGGTGGACGGGAACCTGGTGACGAGCCAGGGGGTGTCGGCGGGGATCGACATGGCGCTGTGGCTGGTGGGGCGCCTGCACGGCCGCGACCACGCGCGGCGGGTGCGGCGTTACATGCAGTACGAGCCCGCCCCGCCGTACATGGCGGACGAGCCTTTGGCGGGGTGAGAAGTCGGGGTTTGAAAAAAGGGTGTACTGGTCGAAGTCGACAAGAAAGCCACGAATGGACCACTGGTTACTACCGAGTCACTTATCGGGGGGCATGCTATCGGTTCATGGGTCCCGTTTGCGGTGCGTTTCATTAGTGGCATTCAGGGGTGGAAGTACACCTTGTGGAGGTACTAGGCTTCGGTGGCGGACCGGGGGATCTGAGTCCGAAGGTCCGATATGTATGCAACCTCCAGTGTTCATCCAGAAAGAGACCCCTGCTCTTGATGCCCATCATTTTTGCGCTCGTGGTCGTCCCCGGCTCGGTGTCGGCGTCCGACGTGTGGCTCTACTCCGAGCACGCGCAGCCGACCGCGTCCGATGTCTGGCTCTACAGTGACTCCGAGCAGTCGGGTGAGCCCGTCCCCGAGGGGCATCGGCGGTCCGTTTGAGTGACTGCCTGGTGGCGGCCCCCGTTACGAGGTCCGCCACCAGGCTTGGGGTTCCGTCGTGATGGGACGCCCTGGCTCCGGGAGCGTCCGGCGACGGGGAATCCTCTGGACCTGGACGGGAGGGCCGGGTATAGGTTTCCGGTGCCGACGTCGTCACGACTTCGTTGGGCGTACCTTTCGCAACGTTCGCGAGGAGACCACCACATGACCACGCTGGGAACCTCCGGCCTGGAGATCCACCCCGTCGTCCTGGGCGGCAACACCTTCGGGTGGACCAGCGACGAAAGTGAGTCACGCCGTGTCCTGGACGCATTTCTGGAATCGGGGGGCGGACTCGTGGACACCGCTGATTCCTATTCCGCCTGGGTTGAGGGGCATAAAGGAGGGGAGTCTGAGCGCGTGATCGGCTCCTGGCTGGCCGGTCGCGGCCGCCGGGACGATGTGCTCATTGCGACCAAGGTCAGTCGGCACCCCGAGTTCCCGGGACTGTCCGCCGCCAATGTCAAGGCCGCGGCCGAGGCCTCCCTGAAGCGCCTTGAGACCGAACACATCGATATTTATTACGCGCACTTCGACGACCCCGAGACCCCGCTGGAGGAGACCGTCGGGGCTTTTGATGCTCTGGTCCGGGAGGGCAAGGTCCGCTACGTCGGCGTCTCCAACTACGGTCCGGACCGCCTGCGCCGGTGGTTGGAGATCGCCGAGGAGGCCGGAGCCGCGCTCCCGGTCGTCCTACAGCCGCACTACAGCCTGGTCCACCGGCGCACGGTCGAGCCCGGGCTGCGCGACATCGCCGTCCAGGCGGGGATCGGCATGGTTCCCTACTATGCGCTGGCGTCCGGGTTCCTGACCGGCAAATACCGCACCGAGTCCGACTTGGTGGGCCGGGCCCGCGCCGGTGCGGTCGGCCGGCACATGGGGCCCGAGGGGTTGGCCGTCGTCGACCGGCTCGTGGAGATCGCCGACGCCCACGGCGTCGCCCCGGCCACGGTCGCGCTGGCGTGGGTGCTGGGTCGGCCGGGAGTGGCGGGCGTGCTCGCCAGCGCCCGAACCACTGAGCAGCTTCCCGCGCTCATGGACGCGGCGCGCGTATCGCTGAGCGAGCAGGAGGCCGACGCGCTCACCCGGGCCTCGGACGCTGTGGGGGGCTGAGGGCTCGCCGAGGGTCGGCGGGCGGCCCCATGGCGGGGGTGAACCGCGATTCCGGTGATTCTCCCAATAGGTCTACAGAGAGCTGTTCGTCGATCCTTGAAATGTCATTATCTTCTCGTTGACGGTGCGGTTCGAGTTGATTCTGCTCGGCCGTGCTTTTCGGGTCCGGGGTGGCGACTGGTGGTGTTATCCCTGGTGGCGATAGATGGAAAAGTGGTGGCCTATTGCGGACAGTGGCTCGCCCTGCCGTTTTGTGATCGGTGATTCAAAGGGCCCATTGCACCGCGCCTCCAGGCGGATATGAATGCGGTGGGCGGCGTCGTTTCCGAGCGACCGGAGGAATCATGGCACTGATCCAGCAGGGCGAGTACCTGATCAGGTGCGCCGCGAACGACCTGTACATCGACCTGAGCGGCGGCAGCCCCGACCCGGAGACGCCGATCATCGGCTGGCACCTCCACAAGGGCACCAACCAGCGGTGGGACGTGCAGCAGAAGAGCCTCAACGTGTTCACCGTCCGCAGCATGGTGGGCGAGGCGTTCTTCGGGCTGAGCAGCCTGAAGGTCTTCCCGCCGCTCATCGCGGCCCAGTCCTTCCCCGAGCCCTGGTCCCTCGAGCCGGTGGGCGAGGGCAAGTTCCGGATCCACTTCCTCTACATGGACGCGGTGGTCACCCTGCCCGAGGACCGGGAGGGGACCCAGTTCGTCCTGCAGCCGTGGCGCGGAGAGAACCGCCAGATGTTCATCTTCGAGAACGCCTGACCGGCTGCGGTCCCTAAGGCGGGTGCCCGCTCCCGGTGCCACCGGGGGCGGGCACCCGCGCTGCGAGGCGCCGTGCGCCCTCACGGCGGATCCGGTCCTCCCGCCAGTCCCGATTCCCGCCCGGCCTGGTAACCGTGGGCATAGGGGGCCGACTCCATGTCACGCCGGTGTCCCAACCGCTCCAGCGCCGCCTCGGCGCGTTCGCGATCGCTCGGTGTCCGGGCGGTCCGCAGTGCCTGTCGGTACCGGCTCTCGGCCTCCTCTGCCGCGCGAAGTTCCAGATGGGCATCTCCCTGGGCGATGAGGACGCGGGTCACATCGCCCGGG
Organism: Nocardiopsis chromatogenes YIM 90109; assembly: GCF_000341185.1. Classification (GTDB taxonomy): domain Bacteria; phylum Actinomycetota; class Actinomycetes; order Streptosporangiales; family Streptosporangiaceae; genus Nocardiopsis_A; species Nocardiopsis_A chromatogenes. The sequence goes on along the minus strand of NZ_ANBH01000371.1, from coordinate 8,886 downwards.
GCGTCGGCCGCCAGCATGGTTCCCAGTGCCTGCGACAGGTAGTCCAGGGCACCGAGCGGGTCTCCCAGCGCGGTGGCCGTCGCGCCCAGGTTGGCCAGCACGTCCACCTCGGTCTCGACGTCGCCGACGGCACGGGCGGTGCGCAGAGCGGTACGGAACAGGCGGCGCGCTTGGCGGTGCTCGCCTGCGGCCGCCGCGATCTCGCCCAGGTTGTCCACCATCCGCCCCTCCCACCTGCTCGACCGGATCCGGCGCGCCAGGCGCAGGGCCTCCTCGGCCTCCCGGCGGGCCTCCACCAGGCGGCCGCCCCGCCGCAGTGCGCACGCCACGTTCCCACGCGCCTGGGTCTGGCCCACCGGGTCATCGAGCTCCTCGAACAGGCCTAGCGCCTCGTACAGTCGGCCCACGGCCATGCCCGCCTCGCCCATGTCGCTGTGGCAGACGGCAGCGGCGTTGAGCGCCTCGGCGACGGTGGGGCGGTGCCCGGTGCGCCGTGCGGTGGTCAATGCCTCCATCTGCAGGCCGAGTGCCGCCTCGGGGCGGCGCAGCAGGATCAGCCACCACCCGCGCAGGCACAGTGCGCGGGCCAGGGCCGTACCGTCGTCGCAGGCGCGCGCCAGGTCGGCGGCCTCCTCGGCGGCGGCCCGCGCCTGTTCCAGAGCCCCCGCCCGCAGGCATACGGCTGCCAGCTCGTTCAGCACAAGAGCTGTCCCCGGGACGTCCCCCTGGGCGCGGAAGGTCCGGGCCGCCCCCTGGAAGGCCGCCGTCTCGCGGTCGGGCATGCCCGAGCCGGACAGGAAGCCCGCCAGGCGCAGGGACAGCTCCGCGCGGTGCCAGGCGAACGTCTCACCCTCCGCCGCGGGGTGGGCGCCCTCGGAGCCGGGGAGCAGGTCCAGCAGGGTGCCCCGCTCGGCCGCGAACCACGCCTCGGCGTCGTCCGGCCCCCCGAAGTCCGGCGCCTCCACCGGCGCCCCCGGGCGGGCCGGGCGGCGGTGGCGGTGCGGGAACCGGGCCCGGTCGGCGGCGTCGGCCGCGGCCAGCCAGTGGTCGAACACGCGCGAGAGCACCGCGTGCTCCTCCAAGGGCCCCAGCTCCTCCTTGGCCGTGCTGCGGGCGAACTCGGCGGTCAGCGCGTGCAGCCGCCACCGCCCCGGCGGGCCCGGCTCCTCGACCAGCGAGCGCTCCGACAGCAGCTCCAGGACCGGCTCGGCCTCCCGCGCCGTCGCGCCGATCGCCGCCGCAGCGGCGTGGGTGCCGAACGCGGTGGACGGAAGCAGGCCGAGCCGGACGAACGCGGCGCGCGCGGGCGGCGGCAGGCCCCGCGCGCTGGCACCCAGGGCCGCCGCCACCGGGCCGGTGAACCGGGGCGCCGCCTCGTCGAGCCGCTCGACCAGGTGCGCCAGCGGCCACGACGGGTGCGCGTGCCGCCACCAGGACGNGCGCCAGCCGGTCCATGTGCCGCGCCAGCGCCGAGAGCCCCGGGCCGTCCGCGCGCGCGTCGCACCCGGTGATCGCGGCCACGAGCCCGGCCGCCTCCTCCTGGTCGGGTGCCACCAGCCCCAGGGAGCGCGCCCCCTCCAGCGACGCCATCCGGGTGCGCGAGGTCACCAGGGCGGCGCTGTGCCGCCCGCCGGGCAGCAGCGGGCGCACCTGCTCGGGCCCGGCGGCGTCGTCGAGCACGGCCAGAAGCCGCAGCGGTGCGGTCAGGGTGCGCCACAGCCGGGCCCGCGCCTCGGTGCCCTCGGGGAGGTCGGCGGCGGGCACCCCGAGCTGGCCGAGCATCTCGTGCAGCGCCTCGGCGGGGTCCCGGGACGGCCGGTCGGCGCCGGAACCGTGCAGGTCGACCAGCAGCCGCCCGTCGGGGAACTCCGGGCGCAGCGCGTGCGCGGCCCGGCACACCAGGGCCGTCTTGCCCACCCCGGGCATGCCCGACACGACCACGGCCGCCGCTCCCGCGCGCAGGTCCGCGGCGATGCGCTCCAGTTCGGCCCCGCGCCCGTGGAAGTCGTGCAGGTCCCGGGGCAGGGTGTCCGGGGGAGGGGCGTGGGGAGCGGCCTGCGGTCCGGCCGACGGCGGGGCGGCGGACGGACCGGCAGGCGGACCGGCGGCGCCCGCCCCCTGGCCGCCCCGGCGGCCCTCGGCCTCGCGCAGCAGGTGCCGCAGGACCGGCCCCGGCGCCACCCCCTGCTGCTGCAGGTGGTCGGCCAGGCGGCGGCACACCCCCGCGGCCTCGGCGCGGTGCCCGGCCCGCAGCAGCGCCGTGGCCAGGTTGAGGGTGACGGGCTCGCTGTCGGGGTGGCGGTCGGCCTCGGCGTGCAGCGCGTCGAGCAGGTCGCGCGGGTCGCGGCCGCTCTCCAGCAGAAGCCGCCCGTGGTCGGCGGCGGCGTCGCGGCGCGCCAGGTCCATGGCGGCGCGGCGCCGGGCCGCCCAGTCGCCCGAGAGGCCGGTGAGGGGTGTTCCCCGCCACAGCCCCAGCGCCTCCTCCAAGAGCTCCAGGGCCGTCTCCCGCTCACCGGCCCGTTCGCGGGCGCGGGCCGCGCGGCACAGCCGCCGGAACCGCTGCCAGTCGAGGGCGTCGGTGCCCAGGTCCAGGCGGTAGTGGCCCCCTTCGCACACCAGGGCGGCGCGGTCGGCCCCGGCGGCCTCCAGATGGCGCCGCGTCCGGGACATGTAGCTGTCGAGGGTGGAGAGGGCGCCGATACCGCCATTCCAAACGGTGTCGACGATCGTTTCTCTAGAGAGCGGCCGCCCTTCTTGCAATGCCAGCAGGACGGCGATTTCGAGTTGTTTTCCCGACCCCAGTGGGAAGTCGCGCCCGTCGCGCACCAGTCGGACCGGGCCCAGGACCTTCAGCTCCACCCTACCTCCTTCGGGTGCTGCTCCCCGGGGTCGTGAGTGTGCCCCGAAAGCCGGTCGGGAGAACCGGCCGAAATCTGCCACCAGGGATTACCGCGGCCCCGGCTGCGGCATTACGGGCATTGACCTGCGGCCCGGCCGCAGGGGCGAGCCGAAGTCGGCCACGGCGGGGAACACGATTGCATCCGCCGGGGAATACCGGCCCGGCGGGCCCGCCCCGGGAATAAGGCATCTGCAATTGCAGGTGAATGCGAATATGCGCGGGCATCGGCCGCGCGCATTCGCCGGACACGCCGGTCCCCTGACACCGGACCGCCGCGGCGTGGGGCAGTCTTGGGGGCGTGAGAACGGCAGCCGATCGCCCGGACCGGGGCGCAGACGACATCCTGGGACCCATTCCGCCGCCCGCGCGGCGCCCCACCGACCTGCTGGTGGGCGCCGCCGGTGTGGTGGCGGTGGCGGCGGTGCTGGGGCTGGTCTCCCTGGCCGGGGACGGGCAGGGCACCGCCCCGGACGAGCTGCGCGCCCTGCTGCCGCCCTCGCTGCTGGCCCTGGTGGCCGCGGCCGCCAACATCGCGGTGCTGGTGCTGGCCGCCGTGGTCGCCGTGGAGCGGCTGATCCGGCGCGCCGGGCGCGACCTGGTGCGGGGCCTGGCCGCGGCCGCGTTCGCCTACGGCGCCGCCGAGGCCGTCAACGCCGCCGTGCTGGCCCTGTCCGGGCCCGGCGGGCCGCCCGAGGCGCTGTCGGCCGGGGCGCACACGGGGCTGCTCGGCGGCCCCGCCCACCCCTACCTGGCCGCCGCCATGGCCTACACCGGGGCGGTGGGCCGGGTGCGCCTGGCCCGGGTGCGCGGCGCGCTGTGGGCCGGGGTCGCCGTCACCGCCGCCGCCGTGCTGCTGGCCGGGGTGGCCACGGTCCCCGCGCTGGCCCTGACCGCGCTGCTGGGCGCCACCGGCGCCGCCCTGGCCGGGTTCGCCGTGGGGGCCGCGCGCCCGGAGTCGCTGACCGGGCCGATGGTGGAGGAGCTGCGCCGCTTCGGCTTGGAGCCGCTCACCCTGGCCCCGGCCGGAACCGACGGTGAGGGCAACCGCCGCTTCACCGCCGACACCCCCGACAGGCGCCTGGACCTGGTGCTGATGCGCGCCGACGACACCGGGCAGGCCCTCAAGCGGCTGGGCGGGATGGTGCTTCTGCGCGGCCCGGTCGCCCCGCCCGTGCGCCTGGGCCTGGCGCGCCGCCTGGAGCACGCCGCGGTGATGGGGTGGGCGGCCCGCGCGGCCGGGGCGTGCGCCCCCGACGTGCTGGGCATCGGCGACCTGGGGGCCGGGTCGGCGGTGCTGATCCGCGAGTACGCCCCCGTGCGCACCCTGGACGAGGCGGGCGAGGAGGAGCTGACCGACGCGGCCCTGCAGGGGCTGTGGCGGGAGCTGGCGCTGCTGCACCGCAACCGCATCGCCCACGGGTCGATCGACGGGCGCACCGTGGGCTGGCGGACGGGCGGCCGCCCCGCCTTCACCGGACTGTCCGGGGGAGCGGTGGCCGCCGCGCCGCTGAAGACCTCCCTGGACACCGCCGCGCTGCTGACCGCGCTGGCGCTGCGCACGGGCGCCGAGCGGTCGGTGCGGGCGGCGGNGGGGGGGGGCGGCCCCCCCTGCCGCTGCTGCAGCCCGCCGGGATGCCGCACGGCCTGCGAAGACGCCTGCGCGACCACCCCGAGGTGCTCGGGGAGGTGCGCTCGCGCATCACCGGGCTCGCCCCCGAGGCCCCGGCCCGCCCGGCCCGGCTGGAGCGGATGCGCCCGCGCACCGTGGTCAGCGTCGCCGCGGCCACCGTCGTGGGCCTGGTCCTGGCCAACCAGCTCGCCGGGGTGGACCTGTCCACCGTCACCGCGGCCGACGCCGGGTGGGCGGCGGCGGCCTTCGCCGCCGCGTCGGCCTGCATGCTCGCCGCCGCCCTGGCGCTGATGGGCTTCGTCCCGATCCGGCTGAGCCTGTGGACCACCGTGCTGGTCCAGTACGCCGGGTCCTTCATCCGCATCGCCGCCCCCGCGGGCCTGGGGTCGCTGGCGATCAACACCCGCTACGTCACCTGCCAGGGCGCCTCGGCGGGGCTGGCGATCTCGGCGGTGGGCCTGTCGCAGGCGGTGGGCCTGCTGACGCACGTGCCGCTGCTGCTGATCAGCGCCTACCTGACCGGCGCCAACCGGTTCACCGACTTCTCGCCGTCGCCGACGCTGGTGGCCGTGGTGCTGGTGCTCGCGGCCGGGGTGGCGGCGGTGCTGCTGGTGCCGCGGCTGCGCGGGCTGGTCGTCGAGCGGGTGCGGCCCTACTTCCAGGGCGTGGTGCCCCAGCTGCTCGACCTGCTGCAGCGGCCGCGGCGGCTGGCCATGGGGGTGGGCGGCACGCTGATGCTGACGTCGGGGTTCGTGCTGAGCCTGTACTTCTCGGTGCTGGCCTTCGGCGGGCAGGCCGACCTGGCGGCGGTTGCGGTGGTGTTCCTGGCCGGGAACGCGGTGGGCTCGGCCGCCCCGACCCCCGGCGGCCTGGGCGCGGTGGAGGCGGCCCTGGTGACCGGGCTGTCGGCGGTGGCGGGCCTGCCGGTCGCGGTGGGGTTGCCCGCGGTGCTGCTGTTCCGGGTGCTGACGTTCTGGTTCCCCGTCCTGCCCGGGTGGGGGGCCTTCCACCTGCTCCAGCGGTGGAAGGCGATCTGAGGCGAAGGGGCCATCACATCGCGCCCTGTGGGCCTGCGTGCCGCATGGGGGAGTGCGTGCGGAGGCGGCGCGGCGCGCGCCCCTGGATCGTTGAAGGCAAACGTGCGCCCCGGTCATCGGTCGAAGGCCACCAGCCGTCGCTTGACCGGGGCACCGGTCAGCCGGTTGTGGCGGATCGCGGCGTAGAGCGCGCATATCCTCCGGCACACCCCGGCCCACAGGCTCCGGCGGTGCGCCCGGCACGGCGCTCCCGCCCCATCCGGCCCTTCGGCGTCCAGACTGTTCCGTTCGGGGTTGATTGGAGACCCGGAAGCAGCGCCCCACCCTCGGCTGAGACCTGTTTCCGCCGGTAGGAGCCTGCATCGCCCCCGGGCTCGGTGACCGGTCGCGCAGGGTTCCGGGGGTGGTTCCCGGCCGTGCTCCGCGAAGCGCGATCGCGCAGCTCCTCGGGCACATCTCCGGCGCCGGCCTGCCCCCTTCCCAGGGGGAGAGCCTCCATCACACCCGGAACGAAACAGACCACCGCACCGATCCTCTGGCAACCCGGCCCGCACACACCGGCCACCGGCGACCCTCGCCGTGTCCGCAGCCGATACAGGGTTCCCCGGCAACGATCGAGGGGCGGCGGGCTGATGGTTCTTGGGCGGCAAGCGGAGCGGCGTTCGAGCGCGCTGAGGCCTGAGGCGCGGCGCGTTCCGCCAGCGCTCCGGGATCACGATGCCTTAGATCTACGCCATAAAGCCCGGCATGGTGATCCTCACTGCCTTAGACACCAACAGCGGAGCGGCTCCGCCGCACCGGCCGCCCCTCGCCCGGCCCGTACAAAGCCCCGTGGACGCCACTCACATGGCGTCCACGGGGCGACGATCTCAGCGAACGGCGGACGTCGGCGGCGGGCCCGCACAGGAGGTGCGCCTCGCCGTCGGGGTCCTAGGCGGCGCGTCCCGCTTTTGCCCTGCGGCCGCTGCCGGTCCGGGGGCCGCTGAGGTCAGGGCAGGGGGATGAGCCCCCGCCGGTAGGCCGCGGCCTGGCGTCGCGGCACCAGGGCGGTACGGCCGCCGACGGTGACCTCNCGGCGCCCCGCCACTGCGAGCGGCGCTTTCGGGTGTTGGAGCGGGACATCTTGCGCTTGGGCACGGCCATGGGAGGCGGTCGGCCTTTCGTTCGGGCCCCGCCGGGCGGCACGGGTCGGCCCGGTGCCGGGGCGGGGCGGTCGGATCGGGTGCGGGTGCTCGGGCCCGCGTCAGGAGCGGCCGTAGCGCTGCTTGAAGCGCTCGACCCGCCCGGCGGTGTCGACCACGCGCCCCCTGCCGGTGTAGAAGGGGTGGCTCGCGCTGGAGATCTCCACGTCGACGACCGGGTAGGTGTTGCCGTCCTCCCAGGTGACGACCTGGTCGGAGGTGACGGTCGAGCGGGTCAGGAAGGCCATGTCCCCCGCCTTGTCGCGGAAGACGACGGGCCGGTACTCGGGGTGGATTCCGGGTTTCACTGGTGTCCTTCTCTCGTGGCGTCGGCGCCGCGGGGCGCCGGGGCTGTCCGGGGCTGTCCGGGGCCGGGGCCGCTCAGCGGTCCTCGCGGAACTCGGTGTGCCGCCTGATGACCGGGTCGTACTTGCGCAGCACGAGGCGGTCGGGCGTGTTGCGGCGGTTCTTGCGGGTGACGTAGGTGTAGCCGGTCCCGGCCGTCGAGCGGAGCTTGACGATGGGCCGGGTGTCGCTGCGCGCCATGGCGGGCCTCCTCGGGTGTCTGCGGTCGTTATAAGCGAATGATAACCGTTTTCATTCCCGATGGTGGCAGGCCGCCCGGCGGCCGGGCCGGGGCGGCCCGCGCCCGGCCGGGCCGCGCGGTTTCTCCCCTCCCGCACGGTGGTGGGAGGATCGAGGGGGCGCGAGCGCACGGGCGTACCGGCCCGCTGGAGCAGGAAGGTGGAGGGCGTGGCCGCAGACAGGACCGCCGAGCAGGCCTGGGAGTCGCTGGCACGGGCTCACGTGGCACTCATGCGGCGCTTCCAGGTCGATTTCCGCGGCGCCGAGGTCAGCATGCGGGAGTACGACGTCCTGCTGACCCTGGCCCGCTGCCCCTACGGCGGGGCGCGGCTGTGCGAGCTGAACGACAGGGTGCTGCTGGACCAGTCCTCCATCAGCCGCCTGGTGGAGCGCATGGACGGCGACGGGCTGGTCGAGCGCGGCCCCGACCCTGAGGACCGGAGGGGCACCCGGGTGCGCCTGACGGATGCGGGCCGGGCGGTGCTGCGCCGTATCGGCCCCAGGCACGCCGCCGCGATCGCCGAGTCCCTGGGCGGCGCACTGACCAAGGAGGAGCTGGTCACCCTGCGCGGCCTGGCCGACAAGCTGCTGAAGGCCCAGACCGAGGGGTAGGCGGACTCCGGCGCCGGTGCGCACCACCGGGGGCCTGGCGGTGGACAAGGCGGGGAACCGGTCCGCGGGACGCAGCGTCACAAACGCGGGGCGCCCGCGAACCGCCGACGGTTCGTGCCCTCCCCGCAGTCCCCCCGCCTCCGCACCGTCAGGAGAACGTGATGCACGACCGACTCGCCGGGCTGGACGGCGGTGAGGTCCTCGGCGACCTCTATGGCGAGCTCGCCACCCCCGTCGCCCTGGCCGAGGGCACCTTCGACGAGATCGTCGAGGACGTCATCGACGGGCACCTGATGATCGACCTGCCCCTGGAGGTCGAGGCGGGCGAGTACGAGGAGCTGGAGGGGGTGGGCCGGGAGGACCTGCGCGCATGGCTCGTGGACCTGCTCACCCGGGAGTTCGCCGCCCACATGGCCTGGCAGGAGGCCCTGCAGGGCGAGAGCGACGGCGACCGCCTGGCCCGCGCGTTCGCGGCGCTCAACGCGCGGGCGATCGTCGCGCGCGAGGACTTCTCGTGCTGCCGGCGGTGCGGCCTCGACGAGATCCGCTCCGAGGACCACGACGGAGAGGGGGAGGCGCGGGGCTACGTCTTCTACCACGACCAGGACACCCGGCGGCGCCCCGTGTACCTGGCCTACGACACCCCTGACGGTTCGGACGGGTCGATGACGGCGCTCGGCGACGAGGTCGTGGCGGTGCTGACCGGGCACGGCCTGACCGTGGAATGGGACCGCGACCCGGACGTGCGCATCGCGGTGGACGCGGATGTGCGCAGGGTCCGCACCGGCGAGTCGGCCCGCTTCCCCGGCGGCGGCGCCGACGCCGGGTAGAGCGCCGCTGCGGGCCGCGCCCCCGGCGGGCCCGCACGCGCCCGGCCTCCCCGGCCGCGACCGGAGCGGCTAGAACGTTTTTCTCGGATCAGGTCCGTAGCGAGCGGTGTCC
>NZ_ANBH01000370.1 GCF_000341185.1 Nocardiopsis chromatogenes YIM 90109 | reverse complement strand
CTCACACGATCTTTACGGAATCACTCGTCTAGGAGGTGCTGCGCGGATCACGGCCCACTGCGCGGCGCCCAGGCACGGCCCTCGCCGCGTTCTCATCGGTCGACGGCCTGCCGACCGGCCCTCCCCCGGCCTTGCGACGGACATGGCGCCGCACGTGCCTTCCTACGGCCGAGGTCCAACACAACACCCCCTGCACGAACGGGGGTCCCGGGGGCGGCGGCACTGTCCCCGGGGCCCCGCCTCCCCGGCCGGCGGCGTGTGCGCGAAAGCCCACCGCATTCCGGTCGGCCGTGCCGCCATGAGGCGCTAAGTTGGTGCGGGTCATGCCTTACTCGCCTCCCGAACCCGCCGACCTGGACCGGCTCCGCCTGTACGCCTACCTGTCGGCCCCCGAGCGCCGCACCTACCTGGCGATCATGCGCCTGTTCACCGGCACCCTGCTGGCCGACCTGGGCGCCGGGGACGTGGGCGCCGCGCTCGCCGCCGCCGAGCGGCGCGGCGAGGTCGACGAGGGCGAGTCGCGCCTGGACACCGTGGTGGACCGGCTGGAGCAGCTCGCCCGCTGGGGCAACCTGGTCCCGGGCCGCCGCGAGCCCGCCGCCACCATCGCCGAGTTCACCCGCAGCCGGGTGCGCTACCAGGTCGCCAAGCTCGCCATGCGGGTGCAGCGCGACGTGGACGACCTGCTCAGCGTCGCCGAGGGGGCCCGCGAGGTCTCCCGCGAGCTGCTGCCGGCCATCGAGCACGGCCTGGCCGAGACCTCCCGCCTGCTGGACGAGGCGCTTCAGGCCGCCCCCGAGGGCCGCGCGGTCCCGCGCGCGCTGCGCGAGCGGCTCTCCCAGCAGGTGACCACGCTGTTCCTGCAACACGGCGAGTTCGCCGCCGCCGTGCGCGACTTCTACGCCTACCTCGGCTCGGTCATCGCCCGCTACGACCTCTCCCCCGAGGAGATGGCCGGGTTCAAGCACATGCTGCTGGAGTACGTCGACCTCATCGCCCGGGACGTGCTGCGCCACGCCGAGCCGGTCGCCGACCGGCTGACCGCGCTCGACGGGCGGCGCGAGGCGCTGCTGCGGGTGCTCGGGGGCGGCGCCGACCTGGTGCCCAACACGAGCGTGGTGGGCCAGACCGAGCTGATGGAGCGCGCGCCCGGCCGCACCGCCGCCGACTGGGACGGGCTGGCGGGCTGGTTCGTGGGCCGCCCGGGGCGCCCCTCGGAGGCCGACGAGCTGCGCGAGGCCACCAGCAGGGCGATCAGCGCGCTGCTGGGCAACGTCAAGCGCGCCACCGGCGCGGGCGGCGTGGACCCGGGGCGCCGCCGGGACCTGCTGCGCCTGGCCGCCTGGTTCGACGGGGCCGCCCCCGCCGACGCCCACGACATGTACGCCTCGGCCTTCGGCCTGTTCTCCGCCCGGCACCTGGCGCTGGCGCCCGAGGAGGACGCGCCCTCCCCCAGCCTGCCCTGGTCGGGCGGCGAGGGCGTGCCGGTGGAGGTGAACGTGCGCAGCCGCGGCGAGCGCGCCCCCGGCGGGCAGATCCCCCGCCTGGGCGACGACCCGCTGGGCCGGGCCGCCCTGCTGGAGGAGGAGGCCCGGCGCAAGAGGCGGCGCTCGGCCGCGGTGGGCGAGCTGGCCGCGTCCGCGGGCGACCTGGCCGGGGCCAGGCTGTCGGCCGACGCCCTGGAGCTCTTCTGCGAGCTGCTCACCCTGGCCGGGGCGGGGCGGGACGCCCCCGCCGAGCAGGGCACCGCCGCCGACCCGGTGTCGGGGCTGACCCTGGTGCTGCGCCCCGACGGCGGGGCGGCCCGGATCGGGTCGGTCTTCGGCACCCTGGAGCTGCACGGCACCCGGGTGGAGCTGGACGTGGCCGAGGGCGCCGCCCGGGGCCCGGCCGGAGCGGACGCCCCCGCCGGGGACGCCGCCGAAAGCGGGGTGGGCCGGTGAGCCCCGCCGCACGCACCGCGCGGGCCGAACGCTCGGCACTGGAGGGCCTGGACGCGATCGAGGCGGCCCAGGTGCGCCGGTGCGCCCGGACCCTGCTGCGCCGCCCGCTGCTGCGCGCCGACGGCACCGAGGGCGACGCCCTCCCGGCGGTGCGCCGCTACAGCGACCGGCTGCAGGCGCTCTTCGCCCACTACCTGGGGTACCGGCTGGCGGTGGAGCCGACGTTCGCGCGGCTGTACAAGACCGGCCGCACCCCCGACGGCGTGCGCGGCGCGCACAAGGCCAACGGGGCGGCGTTCACCCCGCGCGCCTATGCCTACCTGTGCCTGGTGCTGGCCGAACTGACCGGCACCAGCGGCCAGGTGCTGCTGTCCGGGCTGGTGGACCAGGTGCGTGCGGCCGGTGCCGAGGCCGGGCTGGACCTGGGCGGCGGCATCGTGGACCGCAGGGCGCTGGTGGCGGCGCTGCGCCACCTGATCGACCTGGGGGTGCTGTCCGAGACCGACGGCAGCGTCGGGCCCTGGGCCGAGGACGCCGGGCGCGAAGCGCTGCTGACGGTGGACGTGGAGCTGCTGGGGCACCTGGTGGCGGCCCCGCTGGGCCGACTGGAGGGCCCGGCGCAGCTCGCCGCCGGCGGGGCGCCGGGGGCGGGCGAGGACGTGCGGTACGCCGTGCGGCGCCGCCTGGTGGAGGACCCGGTGGTGCTCAACGGGGACCTGACCGCCGACCAGCGGGACTGGCTGCGCACCCGGCTGCGCCAGGAGTCGGAGCTGCTGGAGGAGCTGCTGGGGCTGCACCTGGAGGTGCGGGCCGAGGGCGTCCTGGCGGTGGACCCGGACGGCTACCTGAGCGACCTGCTGTACCCGGGGCACGGGACGCTGTCGCGCATCGCTCTGCTCACCGCCGACGCCGTCCTGCGGGACGGTGGGCCCGACGGCGGTGACGACGGTGACGGCGCCGACGGCGCCCCCGGCGGCGGCCGGGTCCCGGTCTCCTACGCGCGCCTGGAGGAGGCGGCGGCCGACATCGTGGCGCGCTACCCCAAGGCGTGGTCGAAGGAGGCCGTGCGCGACACCGCGCGCCTGGCCCGGTCGGTGGCCCAGACCCTCGTCCAGGCCGGGCTGGCGCGGGTGGGGACGGCCCCCGACGGGAGCGAGCGCGTCGAGCTGAGCCCGGCGGCCGCGCGGTACCGCCCGCGCCCGGACGGCCCCGAAGGCGACGGCGACGAGGACGAGGCACCTACCGAGGGCGCCCGCCCCGCCCCGGCGGGCCCCGGCGAGGGCCAGGAGTCCCTGTTCGCCGTGGCGGACGACGCGCCGTGAGGGGGCGGCCGGTGAACGACCGCGTCGGCGCACCCGAGGACGGCCGGACGAGGGCCACGGACGGAACCGGCGGGCGCCTGCGGCCGCGCTTCACCGTGCGGGAGCACACGCGGGCCGACCCCGCCCGTGCGGGCTCGGCCCCGGTATCCCGTGGCCGTTCCATCCCGCACGGGCGTGCCCCGGTCGCCACCGTGGACCCCCGAGGAGGCGATGCGGCCGGGGGCGGGGCCGCTGCGCCGAAGCCCGCACGGCCGGTCAGGCGGGAGGGAGGCCGCCGGGGCGGCCTCCCGGGCGAACGGGGCCGCCCTGTCGACACCCGCCCAGAGGGCGGGCGGTGCGCCCCTCCACGCCGTATACCGGGCGTCCTTAGTGGTGATCTCGGCGACGGCGCCGTCGAACCAGCGGCTTCGCCGGCACGTCCGCCGCGATCACCTCGGGGGTCGAACGGGGATGGCACCGCTCCGGCGGATGCGGCCCCCTGGTGACCGCACCCGCCGACCTCCGTAGCGGACCGGCCTCGGCCGCCCCGCGCCGACACCCCCGACCACCGCCCCTGCGAAGCGACACCGACGTGAGGACCGACACCGTGGAGAGCACCTCCGACCCCCGCAGCCGCTGGCGCCTGCACCGCGGCGGCGTCGTCAACATCTGGCAGTACCGGGACGAGGAGTTCGACCTGTCCGGCGGCCGGGTCATCTTCAAGGGGACCAACGGCTCGGGCAAGTCGCGCACCCTGGAGCTGCTGCTTCCGCTGTGCCTCGACGGCGACCTGCGCAACATGGGCTGCAAGGGCTTCGACACGGTCAGCATGAGCCGCCTCATGCTGGACGACTACTCCGAGGGCACCGTGCGGCTCGGCTACGCCTGGGTGGAGCTGCGGCGGGTGCTGGACGACGGCACCGAGGACTTCTGCACCGCCGGGATCGGCGTCAAGGCGAGCGCCTCCAGCAGGCAGATCACCGACTCCTACCGGTTCCTCACCCCGCTGCGGGTCAACAAGGACTTCGCGCTGCTGGAGCAGGACCGCCCGGTCACCGCCGCGCGGCTGCGCGAGCACATCGGCGAGGACGCGGTGGTCCCCTCCCAGGAGGCGTTCCAGCAGCGGGTGGCCGAGACCGTCTACGGCATCAGCGGCGGCGGCCGCTACACCGACCTGCTGCACCTGCAGCGCACGCTGCGCAACCCCGACATCGGCCTGAAGGTGCTCCAGGGCCAGCTGGAACAGCTCCTCTCCGACGCGCTGCCGCCGGTCGACCCGGACGTGATCGCCCGCACCGCCGCCGGGCTGGACAACCTGGAGGGGGTGCGCCGCAACGTGACGCGGCTGCGCCGCGCCGACTCGGCCCTGCAGGAGTTCCTTGAGGGCTACCGAGGCTACGCGCGCGGAGTGCTGGCCGACCGGGAGGCCCGGCTGGCCAAGGCCGAGAAGGCCGCCGACCGCGCGCGCTCGGCCCTGGACAAGCGCCGCAAGGAGCGCGACGCGGCCGAGGCCGAGCACCGCGCCGCCGCCGACGAGCGCGACGCCCTCACCGCCCGCATGGACACGGTGCAGACCGACCTTGAGGCGTTGAAGTCCTCGGCCGCCTACGGCGCCCTGGGCGACCTGGAGGACAAGGAGGCCACGGTCGCCTCGCAGAAGCGGCACACCGAGGCCGCCCTGCGCACCGCCGAGGACCTGCGCGCCGCCGAGGAGCACTCCCTGGAGGCGGTGGAGCGTGCCGCCGCCCTGCCCGCCCGGGTGGGGCGGGAGGCGGCCGCTGCCGCCGCCGAGGCCCGCGGCGCGCTGCGCGAGCTGGGGCTGGGCCAGGCGCTCGGCCCGCTGCCGGGGCTGGAGCCCGAGGTGCGGCGGGGCGAGGAGACCGCCCGGGTGCTGCGTTCGGCCGACCCCGCGGCGCGCCCCGAGGACACGGCGCGGCCCACCGCCCCCGCGATCGCCACCGAGGCCCTGGCCGAGGCGGCGGGTGCGGCCGCGGAGGCGCTCGACGGGGCGGCCGCTGCCGCCGCCGACCGGGGCCGCCTGCTGTCGGGGCTGCGCGCCGAGGCCGAACGGCTGGCCGAGTCCGAGTCCGGGCTGGAGCGCTTGGGCGAGCGCGCGGAGGCGGCCGCCGAGGAGTCGGCGGCCGCCGACCGCCGGGCCCGCGAGGGCGAGGAGCGCCTCGCCGACGCCGCCGAGCGGTGGAGCGCCGCCGTGCGCGACTGGCACGACCGGGCCCTGCCCGCAGGCGACCGGCCCGACGCCGGGGAGCTGCCCCCGGTCCCCGACGGCGGGGAGGTGCTGCTGGACCCGGGGGCGTTCCGGGACGCGCACCGGGAGGTGCGGGCGGCCCTTCAGCCGCGGGTGCGGGCCGTGCAGCGCGCGGTCCTCGCCGCCGAGCAGCGGCTCTCCGAGGCCGGGGCCGAGCGGACCCGCCTGGAGGCCGAGCTGGCGCACCTGCGCCAGGCCGCCGAGGTCGGGCCGCCGGTGCCCGAGCACACCACGGCCGAGCGCGACCCGGCCCGGGGCGCGCCGTTCGCGCGGCTGGTGGACTTCGCCCCGGAGCTGGGCGAGGAGGAGCGTGCCGGGCTGGAGGCGGCGCTGCGCGCGTCCGGGCTGCTGGGCGCGTGGGTCCGGGCCGACGGCGGCGTCGGCGCGGACGGCGCCGACGGTGTGGACGGGGTGGACGGGGATGAGACGTGGGCGGTGCCCGCGGAGCCCGTCGACGGGCCGACCCTGGCCGACGTGCTCGTCCCGAGCACGGACGGCGGCGCGGAGGGCCCCGGAGGGGAGGGCGGCGGGAACGGCGACGACGCCCCGCCGGTGCCCGAGGAGACCGTCAGCGCCCTGCTGCGCTCGGTGCCGCTGCTGCCGGACGGCGCTCCCGGACCGGGCGCCCTGCCCCGCCCGGCCTCCGTACACGGCACCGGCGCCGACGGTGCGCCCTCCGGGCTCGCGATCGGCACCGACGGCACCTGGCGGTCCGGGGCGCTGGTCGGGCGGCACGGCAAGGAGCGGGCCGAGCACATCGGCGCCGGGGCGCGCGAGGCCGCCCGGCGGCGCCGCACCGAGGAGGCCGAGGCCGCCCTGTCCGCGCTCGCCGAGCGCGAGGAGGGGCTGCGCTCGTCCTTGGAGGGCGCCCAGCGCCTGGAGCAGGGGTGGAACGCCTGCCTGGACGCTTTCCCCGACATCTCCCCCGTGCTGGCCGACCTGGCCGAGACCCGGCAGCGCCGGTCGGCCGCGGCCCGCGCCGCCTCCGAGGCCGAGACCGCCGAGGCCGAACACGCCCGTGCCCGCGCCCGCCTGGAGGCCGAGCGCGGCGAGCACCGCCGCGCCTGCGGCGACGCCGGGCTCCCGGACGGCGCCGAGGCCCTGCGCGAGCTCGCCGACCGGGCCCGCGCCACCGCGTCGCTGCTGGAGCGCGCGGCCGGTCGGCTGCGCGGCGACTACACCGAGGCGCTGCGCGCGGTCTCCGCGTCCCTGGAGGACCACGCCCGCACCGCCGCCTCGCGCGCCCAGGCCGAGGAGGAGGCGGCCCGCACCCACCGGGCCTTCGCCGAGGCGCACGGGGTGCTGGAGACCCTGCGCTCCTCGCTCGGCCAGGACGCCGAGGAGGTCAGCGCGCAGGTGCGGGCGCTCACCGAGGAACGGGCGCGGCTGCGCGACGAGGCGCCCAAGGCGCAGTCGGAGGTGGAGTCCCGGCTGCAGGCGCTCACCCAGGCCGAGGGCCGCACCGAGCAGGCCGAGGCCGCCCTGGAGGAGGCCCAGGGGGTGCTCGCCGACACCGAGGACGCGCTCACCGACACCGCCGACGTGCCCGGCGTGTGGGAGGCGGCCACCGGGCTGGTGGAGGTGCCCTTCGAGCGGGCCGACCTGCGCGCGGCCCTGCGCGAGGCGCTGGAGCCCGAGGGCAGGCCCGGTGACCCGGGTGCGCTGGAGCGGGACCTGATCGCGCGGGTGCAGGCGCTGCAGACCGCGCTGGCCGGGACCCACGACGTGCAGGCCGACCGCGACCGCGGGGTGCTGACGGTGGCCGTCAGCGACGAGGCGGGCACCGCCCCGGCCGCCTCCACCGCCCGGCTCACCGCCGCACGCCTGGCCGAGGCCGAG
>NZ_ANBH01000369.1 GCF_000341185.1 Nocardiopsis chromatogenes YIM 90109 | reverse complement strand
GGGGCGGCCCCCCCCCCGGCCGCCTCCACCGCCCGGCTCACCGCCGCACGCCTGGCCGAGGCCGAGGCCAACCTGACCGGCGGGGAGGAGCGCGTCTTCGAGGAGTTCCTGCTCGGCGACGTGGCCGAGGAGCTGCACCGGCAGATCCGCGCCGCCGAGTCGCTGACCCGGCGGATGAACACCGTGCTGGAGGGGGCGCACTCCAGCCAGGGGGTGCGGGTGGAGCTGGCCTGGGAGCCCGCGCCGCACCTGGACCCGGCCGAGCGGTCCGCGTTCGCGCTGGCCAAGAAGTCGGTGGCGGAGCGCTCCGAGGAGGAGAACGACCGGCTGCGGCGGGCGCTGATGGACCGCATCCGCGCCACCCGGGCCGAGGGGCGCAGCAGCGGGTACGCCGAGGTGCTGGGCGCGGCCCTGGACTACCGGGAGTGGTTCTCCTACCGGGTGCGCATCCACGACACCGGGCCCGACGGCAACCCGCGCGACCGGCGGGTGCGCCAGCTCTCGTCCGGGGAGACGCGCCTGGTGTCGTACGTGACGCTGTTCGCGGCCAGCGCCGCCTTCTACGACGCGCTCCGCAGCGAGCTGGACGGGCCGCTGCGGCTGGTGCTGCTGGACGAGGCCTTCGAGCGGCTGGACGACCCGACCATCGCGCGGCTGCTGGAGCTGCTGGTCGACCTGGACATGGACTGGGCGATCACGTGGCCGTCCGGGTACGGGGTGTCGCCGAGGATCGACCGGATGCACATCTACGACATCCTCAAGCGCAAGGGCGCCTGGGGTGTGGCGTGCGCGCGCACGACGTGGAACGGCAGCGGGTTCGAGGCGGCTCCGGCGGGGTAGAGGAGGGCCGGGCGGCGCCCGAAGCGGGGACCGGGGGCGGCCCGGGGCCCGGCACGGGTCGGTGCCGCCTTGGCGATCACGCCCGGAAAGCGGCTCCGAGCACGCCGAACGCCGTCGAACCCGCGCAGGTCCGGGATTATTCCCGAGGCCCCTTGTAGCAAGGGCTACAGGGGCCCCGTACAGGCCCGGCTGATAGGTTCATGGTCGGCGGATCGAGGATCGCAGGATCGCAACGGCGGTCGCGACGAGAACCGCAACCGAGCCTTAAGAAATACACGTGTCAGAGGAAAGGTGCGCACATGTCCGCGCCATATTCGCTTCCTGAGCTGCCCTACGACTACGCGGCGCTGGAGCCGTGGATCTCCGGTCAGATCATGGAGCTCCACCACGACAAGCACCACGCGGCCTACGTCGCCGGTGCCAACACGGCGCTGGAGAAGCTGTCCGAGGCGCGCGAGAAGAACGACTTCGGCACGGTCAACATGCTGGAGAAGAACCTCGCGTTCAACCTCGCCGGCCACGTGAACCACACCGTCTTCTGGCCGAACCTGTCGCCGGACGGCGGCGACAAGCCCGAGGGCGAGCTGGGCGCCGCCATCGACGACCAGTTCGGGTCCTTCGACGCCTTCCGCGCCCACTTCGGTGCCGTGGCCACCGGCATCCAGGGCTCCGGCTGGGCCATCCTGGCCTGGGACATCCTGGGGCAGAAGCTCATCATCGAGCAGCTCTACGACCACCAGGGCAACCTGGCGGCCGGCTCCTACCCGATCCTGCTGCTGGACATGTGGGAGCACGCCTTCTACCTGCAGTACAAGAACGTCAAGGCGGACTACGTCAAGGCGTTCTGGAACGTCGTCAACTGGGCGGACGTGCAGCGCCGCTTCGAGGACGCCCGCAAGGTCGTGCTGGGCTAGCACACCGGCGGTACGCGGGTACGCGAGGGGCGGGGCCGATCGACGGCCCCGCCCCTCGCGCATGCCCGGGAGGATCCCTCAGGCGGCGCTGCGCACCCCGGTCAGCGCCGCGACCGCCTCGACCGGGGAGCCGACGACCGGGCCGCCCGTGGCCTCCAGCCGCTCGCGGCTCATCATGCCGCTGGCCACCAGGAGCGCGTGCGCACCGGCCTCGCGGGCGGCGCGGGCGTCGTCGTCGATATCGCCGACCAGCACCACCGTGGACGGGTCGATGCCCTGCTCCGCCAGGTGGTGGACCAGGTGCTCGGCCTTGGAGTCGTCGGCCGCATCGTACTTGCGCCCGTCGACGCGGGTGAAGTGCGGTTCGAGGCCGAAGTCGGCGACCAGGCCCGTCACGTGCCGGTGGGAGGCCATGGACAGCAGCGACTGGCTGCCCCCGGCCGTCGCCCAGCCCGACAGCACCCCGGGCACGCCCTCGGCCAGCGCGCAGCCGGGCAGCAGCGACCGGTAGTGCCGGTCGTACTCGGTGTTGAGGTGCTCCCACTCCTCCTTGGCGAGCGGACGCCCCAGGTGGTCCTCGTAGCAGTCCAGGAGGGGGCGGCGGAACACCGTCCTCCAGTAGTCCAGGTCCACCGGGGCCCGCCCGAAGGGCTCGCACACCCGGTTCAGGGCGGTCAGGTTGGCGTGGTTGTCGTCCAGGAGGGTTCCGTTCCAGTCCCAGACGATGTGCCGGACCCCCGAGAGATGGTCGAATCTGTTCTCAGCCACCCCCGCACTCTAAACGCCGGGAGGGACTCTGGACGCCGCGGCCGCCTTCCGGTGTCATGGCGGGGACCCTATCCCCCGATCCCCCACGAGGAACCCTGTGCACAAGCGAGAACCCCATAGCGGACCCGCCCGCACGGTGCTCCGGACCGGAGCGCTCGCCGCGGCGGCGATGATGGGGGCGGCCGCGCTGGCCGCCCCCGCCGCCGCCGACGCCCCCGGGCCGGTGGTCGAGGACGGGCGCACCCAGCCCGTGTTCGACTACGCCGACGCGGTGTACCAGGAGGTCGACATCGTCACCGGCGCGGACAGCGACGGCGACGGCGAGCCGGACACCGTCCGGATGCGCATCATGCGGCCCCAGGAGACCGAGGACGGGCTCCGGGTGCCCACCATCCTGGAGCCGAGCCCCTACTGGGCGGGCACGCACGACGCGCAGATGTACGACGTGGACCTCGACGACGACAGTGCGGGCACGGTCCCGCGCGGCAGGCCCCGGCCCGGGTCGGCCGAGGAGATGGCGCAGGCATCGGCCGAGGGCCCACGCGGCGCCTCCGCCCAGGCGGGGCCGACCGGCGACGGTTCGGCGACCATGCCGAACTACTACGACAACTACTTCCTGCCGCGCGGCTACGCGGTCGCCCAGCTCGACAGCCTGGGCACCGGCGGGTCGACCGGCTGCCCCACCAGCGGCGGGGAGAACGAGACGCAGGGCGTCACCGCGGCGGTGGACTGGCTCAACGGGCGCACCACGGGCGTGGACCCCGAGACCGGCGAGGAGGTCTCGGCCGAGGACTGGTCCACCGGGAACGTGGCGATGACCGGGATCTCCTACAACGGCACGCTGCCGGTGGCGGCGGCGAGCACCGGCGTGGAGGGGCTGCGCACGATCGTGCCGCAAGGCGCCATCTCCTCCTGGTACGACTACTACCGCGACAACGGGGGCGTCGTCGCGCCCGGCGGCTACCAGGGCGAGGACGCCGACGTGCTGGCGAAGCTGGTGTACACCCGCGACGACGCCGACGTGTGCGACCCGGTCATCGACGGGGTGACCGAGGGGCAGGACCGCGACAGCGGCGACTACAACGACTGGTGGGACGAGCGGAACTACCGGAACGACGCCGAGGGCGGGAGGTTCCGGGCGAGCGTGTTCCTGGCCCACGGGCTCAACGACTGGAACGTCAAGACCGACCAGGCGCTGCTGCTGTGGCAGGCGCTGGAGGACCAGGGCGTCGAGCGCAAGATGTGGCTGTACCAGGCGGGCCACATCAACCCGTTCAACCTGCGCATGGACGAATGGCTGGACCAGCTGCACCGGTGGTTCGACCACGAGCTGTACGGCCTCGACAACGGGATCATGGACGAGCCCCGGGTGGACGTGCAGGGCTCCGACACCGAGTGGGCGGCGCAGGCGGACTGGCCGGGCGAGGGCACGGCGCCGGTGCGGCTCGGGCTGCGGCCCGGCGGCGAGGACGGCGACGGCGGCCTGGAGCCCGGCAGGCACCGGGGCAGGCCCAAGTGGGAGGAGTTCACCGACGAGGGGCGCGGCACCCCGGCCGAGGAGCTGGTGGCCGAGCCGGGCACGGGCAAGGACGGGGCGCTGGTGTACCGCACCGGCGAGCTGACCGAGGACGTGCGGGTGAGCGGCGTGCCGGAGGTGACGGTGCGCGCGGCCATGGACGGGTCGTCGCCGTACCTGACGGCGCTGCTGGTGGACTACGGCACCGACACCCGGCCGACCGCCGACGTGCGCTACGACACCGACGACCGGGTCTGCTACGGGGAGGGCGTGCCGGAGGACCCCGGCTGCACGTACCCGAGCTACAACGTCACCGAGGAGTCCGACTTCAAGATCGTGACCCGGGGGTGGATCGACGCGCGCAACCGCTGGTCGGACGAGCACCAGTGGCCGGTGTTCGAGGACAAGCCGTACCGGTACTCGTGGCCGATGCAGGCGCAGGACTACGTGTTCAAGAAGGGGCACCGGATCGGCGTGGTCCTGGTGTCGACCGACCACGACTACACGCTGCGCTACCCGGCCGGGACCGAGGTGGAGGTGGACACCAAGCGGACGTCCATCACGCTTCCGGTGTCGGAGGGCAGGGGCGGGCTGGGCTAGCGTCCCGCTGATCCCCGGGAGGGGCGGCGCCCGGCCGGGCGCCGCCCCTCCCGTGTCCGTCGTGTCCCCGTGTCTCTTGCGCCCTCGCGCCTGTCGTGTCCCCTTCTCCGTCGTGTCCCGCCGTGTCCCGCGCTCAGGCGGCCTCGGCCTCTGCGCGCTCGCGCTTCTTGCGGCGTCGGCGGCGCCAGGCCCAGATGCCGACGGCGAGGGTGGAGGGGACCACGACCAGGACGAGGATCGGCAGGACGATGGCGACAAAGGACGTCACCGCGCTGATGATGTCCTCGATGACGCTGACGACCGGGCCGCCGGCGCCGAAGGTGACGGTGTTGAGGACGGGCCGGGAGACCGCCTTGAGGCCGTGGAGGACCAGGGCGATGAGGGCCCCGGCGATGATGGGCCACCAGGAGCCGTCCCCGGTGTCCATGTCGGTGGTGAAGGAGGAGGCCCCCGCACCGAAGGTGATGCCGCCGGAGGTGGGGCGGATGAGGGTCTGCACGACGTCGTTGACGCTGTCGACCGCGGGGACCTTGTCGGCCAGGAGCTCGACCACCAGGAGCACGCCGAGGACCACCAGGGTCGCCGGGTGCTCCAGCCAGGCCCAGGAGGGGCCGAGCTCGAACAGGGGGGTGAAGCGGGAGAGCAGCCCGGCCGCCAGGAGGGGGATGTAGGCGTTGAGACCGGCGGAGGAGGCCAGTCCGGCGCCGGTGAGGAGTTCGAGCATCCGCAGACTTTCCGAGAGTTCCCGTGCGTTCCCGACCCCCGCACACCCGGCGCGGGACACGGAACGCGGGCGCGGGGCGCGGGGCGCACCCTTAGGCGCGCGGTTGTCGAGCGTACGGGACCCCGAAAGCCCCTCACCCCCGGAGCGGCGGGCCGAGGCTGACCGGTTCCGGCCGCCGGGTGTAACCGGAGGCGGAAGGGGCTGGAAGGTGCCCGCTGAGGGAGACCGGTGGGGTGGCGGGTCGGCGGGATGCGGGGCGGAGGGCGGCGACGGCAAAGGGCCGCACCCCTCGCGGCAGCGCCGTCGGCCGCACGGCGTGCGCATGGTCACCGGGAGGGGCGGCGACGGCCAGAGCGGGGCGGCCCCGGTCCCGCCCGCCGTCCGCCGGGTCCCTCGCGGTCCGGGAGGGCGGCGCGGCCTAGGGGTTCGCGGTCTCCGGCGCCCGGGGCGGCCGCCGGGCCCGCACGGCGACACTCGCCGGAACTGCGACCTGGGCGAACACTCTGCGTTAGGTGCAGGTCGGGGCGGGAAACGCGCCCAGCGACGTTCGCGAAGGCCCCCGGACGACGAACACAGCGGTACCAGAACCGGTTACAGGAGCAGGATGCCTGATTCCCGCCTGTTCGGGGCTCCCCGGTAAGGCGCGGAAGCGAGCACGCGGCCGCCGGGACACCCTGCCGGGCACCGAGGGCCCACTCCTGGGCCGGTATCGGCTACACGCAGTGAACTGGGCTCAACAGACGGCCCAGTCGCGCTGTTCAAGGCCTTCCAGGAAGCGAATCCCGTTCCGCTATCGCGATGACCGTATGCCCGCGCCGCCCGCCGGGCCGCGGGCGGGACTCACTGCCAGTAGCCCTCGACCTCCGAGGTCGGGCGGACGCGGGCTTCGGGGGCCTCGTCTCCGAACTCGTTCTGGGCCCGGCGCTGGCGGAGCAGGTCCCAGCACTGGTCCAGCTCAACGGCGACGCTCCGCATACGGGACCGCTCGTCGGGCGTGAGGCGGTGCTCGCTCTGCTCGCGCAGCGCCTTCTCTTCGCCGATCAGTTCGGTGATCCGCGAGAGGATGTCCTTCTCTGCCCGCTTTTCGTCGCTCATGGGCCAATGGTCGGCCGACGGCCCCGGGACGGCAAGCCTCACGTCCGGCGTTTCCGCAGCTCGCCAGGGTGGCCCCGACCCCACAGGGCGTCCCTGTGAGAGGATCACGGACATCACATATAATTTGTGAAATTAACATTGACTTTAACATTCGGGAGGCGACGTGGCGGAACCTTCGGCGCCGCTGTGGGTCGGTATCGACGTGGGCACCCAGGGCGTGCGGGCCGTGGCGGCGTACGACGACGGCACGGTGGCGGGACAGGGGGCGGCCCCGCTGCGCGGCACCCGCCGGGACGGCCTCCACGAGCAGGACCCCGAGCACTGGTGGGAGGCGGTCGGGGCGGCCTGCCGCACCGCCGTCGAACAGGCCGGACGCGGCCGCCCCGTCGGGGGCGCGGCGGTGTGCGCCACCTCCGGGACCGTCCTCGCCACGGACGGCGCGCTCCGCCCGCTCGGGCCCGCCCTGATGTACGACGACGGGCGCGCCGCCGACGGCGCGGAGGCGCTCATCGCCGCGGCGGGCGAGGAGACCTGGCAGCGCGTCGGCGCCCGGCCCCAGCCCTCCTGGGCCTTCGCGCGGCTGGCCCTGCTGGGGCGCCGCGCACTCCGGCCCGGACACGGCGACCTCCTGCTGCACCAGGCCGACTTCCTCACCGGCCGGCTCAACGGGGCGCCGACCGCCGCCGACACCAGCCACGCCCTCAAGTCGGGGGCCGACCCGCTGGCCGCGGCCTGGCCGGACCCGGTGGTGGAGGCCATGGGGGTGCCCCCGGCCGCGCTCCCGGCCCTGACGGCGCCGGGGCGGCCCGTCGGGTCGGTGTGCGCGCGGGCCGCCACGCACACGGGGCTGCCGCAGGGCACCCCCATCGTCGCGGGGATGACCGACGGGTGCGCCGCCCAGCTCGCGTCCGGCGCGCTGGAGCCGGGGCGCTGGAACTCGGTCCTGGGCACGACGCTCGTCCTCAAGGGGGCCTCCGAGCGGCGGATCGCCGACGGCGCGAGCGGCGTGTACAGCCACCGCTCCCCCGACGGCCGCTGGTGGCCGGGTGGGGCCTCCAGCACCGGGGCGGGCGTTCTCGCCTCGGTGTTCCCCGGCGCCGACCCGGCCGCCATGGACGCGGCGGCCGACCTGGAGCACCCGGCCTCGGCTGTCGTCTACCCGCTGGTCGGCCAGGGCGAGCGGTTCCCGTTCGCCGCCCCGCAGGCGCGCGGGTTCACCCTCGGGGAGCCGCAGGACGAGGCCGACCGGTACGCCGCGACCCTGCAGGGCGTGGCGTTCGTGGAGCGGCTGTGCTTCGAGCGGCTGGGCGCGCTGGGGGCCGAGGTCGGCGGGCCCGTGCGGGTGACCGGCGGCGCGGTGGCCAGCGCGCGCTGGACGCAGCTCCGGGCGGACGTGCTGGGGCGACCGCTGGAGGTGCCGGAGAACGCGGCCCCGGCGTTCGGCATGGCGCTGCTGGCGGCGTGCGGCGACACACCGCCCGAGCGGGTCGCGGCGCGGATGGTGCGGATCCGCGCCACAGTGGAACCCCGCCCCGAGGTCGGCGAGCGGCTGGAGGGGGCGTATGCACGGTTGGTCGACGCGCTCGCGGAGCGCGGTTGGAACGGCGCCCCTCAGGGCGCTGCGGAGAGGGGGCGGCGGTGACGGACGCGACGGAGCTGGTCGTGGTGCGGCACGGGGAGACGGTGTGGCACGCGGAGAACCGGTACGCCGGTTCGAGCGACGTGGCGCTGACCGAGGAGGGGGTGCGGCAGGCGGAGGCCCTCGCCCGGTGGGCGGCGACGGCGGGGCTGAGCGCCGTGGTCAGTTCGACGCTGAGCCGGTCGGCCGGGACCGCCGCCCCGGCGGGCGAGGCGGCGGGGCTGCCGGTGACGGCCGACCCGCGCCTGGTCGAGCAGGACTTCGGCGACGGCGAAGGGCTCACCTCCCGAGAGATGCGCGAGCGCCTGGACGGGGCGCGCGAGCGTTTCGAGCTGGACCCGCTGCGCAACCCGCTGCCGGGGTCGGAGGACCCGGTGAAGGTGGCCGAGCGCGGGGTGGCGGCCCTGGCCGACGCGGCTCGGGCGCACCCGGGCGGGCGAGTACTGGTGGTGGCGCACGGGACGCTGATCCGGCTGGTGCTGTGCCGCCTTCTGGGTATGGACGCGAGCCGCTACCGGAGGGCGTTCCCGAAGGTGGGCAACTGCCGCGGCGCGCGGCTGCTGTGGAAGGCGGAGGGCGAGGCGGGCCTCCTCGGCTTCAACGAGCCTTTGGGGGCCTGACCACCCCCGAAGAGACGTCGACGGCCCGGTCGGCGGCCGCTCACGAGCCCCGGCCGTCCATCGGGTCGCCGGGGTGCCAGGTGGAGGGCGGCGACGAGAAAAGGGCGTCGGTCCTAACTGCAGCGTCGTCGGCCGCCC
>NZ_ANBH01000368.1 GCF_000341185.1 Nocardiopsis chromatogenes YIM 90109 | reverse complement strand
CCCCGCTCACCGGCCCCGACCGGGCGGCGGGCCGCCGGGGTACGAGGGGGAAGACTGCGACGAGGAGAGGTCAGCGCCCCCTCCGGCAGCGCCGTCGGGTGGCGGGCGTGTGCGTGGTCACCGTTGATGGCGCCGACGGGGTGAGCGGAGCGGTTCCCCGGCCCTGCCTGCCGTCCGCCGCACCCCTCGCGGCCCGGGAAGACGGCGGCCGGCGCCCTTTCCGGCCCCGGCTGGGCGGCCAGCCGCGGGGGCAAGGGAGAAGGGGCAGCGACGACGGAGGCCAGCAGAGCTTACGGCAGCACTGTCGGCTGAACGGCGTGTGCGCAGTCACCGTGATCGGCGGCCACGGCGAGAGCGAGGCGGTTCCCCGGCCCTGCCGGGCGGCGGGCCCCTCGCGGTCCAGGTGGACAGCGGGCGGCAGAGCCGGTGCCCCGC
>NZ_ANBH01000367.1 GCF_000341185.1 Nocardiopsis chromatogenes YIM 90109 | reverse complement strand
CGCTCTGGCGGCCCGCCGCCCGGCAAGCAGCCCGGAGCGGGGCACCGGCTGTGCCGTCGCCGCCCAACACGGCGACCACGCGCACGCCCGACACCCGACGACGCTGGTGGGGCCGCCGACCTTCGTCGTCGCCGCCCTCTGCTCTGCACTCCGGTGCCTGTCGCCCGGCCGGGGCCGGTAAGTGGGGTAGTACCTGCTGGGCCGCCCACCCGCCCGAGCCGCTGAGGGGCCTGACGGACGGCGGTCCGGGCACACTCCGCCGCTCCGCACGCCTACCCCAGTAGGGCGGCCAGCTCGTCCGGGGTCGATGGGGGCTCCTCGCCCTCTGTGAGCAGGCCCGACTTGCGCAGGGCCCGCTCCACCGCCGGGCCCCACGCCGGGCGCAGGCGGGCGGCCGACAGCAGGTCCCGGTCGGCCAACACCTCCCGGGCCGCCCCCTCGGCCAGCAGGCCGTGGTCGATCAGCGCCACCCGCTCCGCCCACCGGTAGGCCAGGTCCACGTCGTGCGTCGACACCACCAGCGTCGCCCCGTCCGCGCGCAGGCCGTCCAGGGTGTCCAGCATCGCCTCGACCCCCATCGGGTCCAGGCCCGCCGTCGGCTCGTCCAGCACCAGCACCGACGGGCGCATCGCCAGGGCCCCCGCCAGTGCGGCGCGCTTGCGCTGGCCGTAGGAGAGCAGGTGCACCGGCCGGTCCGCCACCCCCTCCAGGCCGAGCGCCGCCAGCGCGCCGTCGACCCGGTCGGCCGCCTCGGCCCGGTCCAGCCCCTGGTTCACCGGACCGAACGACACGTCCTGCCGGACGCTCGCCGAGAACAGCTGGTCGTCGGGGTCCTGGAAGACCAGCTGGACCCGGCGGCGCAGGTCGGCGGCCCCGCGGCGCCCCGGGCGCACCGGTTCGCCGTCGACCAGCACCCGCCCCCGCCTCGGCGCGAGGCTGCCCGCCAGCAGCCGCAGCAGCGTGGTCTTCCCGCCGCCGTTGGGGCCCAGCACCGCCAGGACGCCCTTGGTGGGAACCTCCAGCTCCAGCCCCCGGAAGACCGGGGGCGCGTCGGCGTACCCGAACTCCAGGTCGCGCACGGCCAGAACCGGGACCGTGCCGGTGACGGCGGCAGAGGTCATGTCCACCCTCCAAGGGTCAGGGCCGCCGCGGTGACCAGGACGGCCGGTACGGCGGCCGCGGCCAGCGCCGGCGCGCGCAGCGGGATGTCGTCGACCAGCACCGTCAGCGCGCCGGTGTAGCCCCGGCACTCCAGCCCGCGCTGCAGCCGGGCCGCCCGGTCGTAGGACCGCACGAACAGCGCCGCGCCCAGCGCCCCCAGCGACCGGACCCGGTTGCGCCCGTTCGCGTACCCCAGGCGCCCCGCCTGCGCGGCGCCGACCCTGCGGGCCGTGTCCAGGGCCACGAACAGCATCCGGTAGATCAGCGCCACCACCTCGACCAGCGCCGGGGGCAGGCCCACACGGGACAGGCGGGGCAACAGGTCGGCCAGCGGGGTCGTGAACGCGAAGAGGAGCTGGCACACCACCGCGGCCGAGGCGCGCCCGGTGAGCTCGGCCGCGCGCGCCGCCCCCTGCGGGTCCCAGGCGATGGGCCCGTCGGGGCCGCCGACCGACACCAGCAGCGTCACCGCGCCCGTGGCGATGAACGCCAGCGGGCCAACGGCGGTGCGCACGAGCTTCCGGGGCGGCACGCGGGCCGGGCCCAGGCCGAAGGCCAGCGCGACCGCCCCCGCGAGCGCCGCCCCCGGCCAGGCGGGCAGCGCCAGGGCGCACACCAGGAGGCCCCCGAACAGCACGCCTTTGACGGCAGGGTGGACGGTGCGCCAAGGGCTGCGGTAGGCCTCCGCGTCGATGGTGAGCACCGCACCCCCTCGCGGGTCAGGAGGCGGTGCCCGTGGAGGGCCCGTTCCCGTCGGAGGGAGAGCCGGAGGGGGAAGACGGGGCCGTCCCCTCGGCGCTCAGCTTGCGCCGGGTGCGAAGCACGCCGAGCGTGTAGCCGATGATCCCGGCGCCCACGGCCGCCTGCAGGGCGAACAGGCCCGACTCGACCTCCCCCGAGGGGGCCTCGTACAGCGGCGAGAACCACGGCTCGTACGACGGCGCGATCTCCTCCACCGTCTGCTCGGCCTGCGCGTCCGCGCCGGAGAAGGGCTCCTCCAGGTGCGACCCGGCACCGATCAGAAGCGGCAGNCGCCCGCGGCGCCCGCCAGCAGCGCCCATGTGGCCCAGGCGCGGGGCCGTCCGCCCCCGCCCGTGGTCCCGGGGGACGCGCCGTTCGCCTGTTCACCGGTGGTCGCGCTCATGCCGTCGCCTCCCCGTCGGGGGTCCGGTCGGAGGTCGGTTCCTCGGGGTGTCCGGTCCGGCCGGGGGCGTCGGCCCCGCCGGTGCCGCCGTCGGCGGCCGCGCCGCCGCGCAGCACGCCCAGCCGGAGCAGCTGCTCGCGCCCCACCGTCGACAGCAGGCGCACGATCACCACCGTGACCAGGCCCTCGACGACCGACAGCGGGATCTGGGTGATCGAGAAGACCGTCGCGAACTTAACGAACGCCCCGGCCACGCCGCCCGCCGCGTCGGGGAAGGCCAGCGCGAGCTGCAGGCTGGTGACGGTGTAGGTGCTCAGGCTCGCCGCGAAGGCGGCCGCGAACACCCCCGCCCCCAGCGAGGTCTGCTCCGGCAGGCGGGAGGCCAGGGCCCGCACCAGCCGGTAGGCCGCGTACCCGACCCACGGCCCGACCACCGCCATCGAGAACACGTTGGCCCCGAGCGTGGTCAGCCCGCCGTGCGCGAGCAGCAGCGCCTGGAACAGCAGGGTGACCGTGCCCAGCGCCGCCATCACCGGGGGCCGGAACAGCACCGCCCCCAGGCCGACGCCGGTCGGGTGGGACGAGCTGCCGGTCACCGAGGGGATCTTCAGCGCGGAGAGCACGAAGCAGAACGCCCCCGAGGCCCCCAGCAGCAGTTTGGCCTCGGGATCGGCGCGCACCACCCGGGTGAGGGAGTACACGCCGTGGATGACGAAGGGGGCGGCGGCCGCGGTCCAGGCCGCCGCCTGCGCCGGTGGTAAGAAACCTTCGGCGATGTGCATGTCGAGAAGACCCGCTTCCAACACCTCGTGGACGGACGTCGCGTGCCGTGGCCGGTCTCCTGGCTCCCGGGTCGTCACCGCTCCGCCGACCTTCCCGCGGCGCCTCCGGAACCCCGGAGCCGCCCCAGTGGCCTGCGCCGCCGCCCGCGCGGAGCGGGCCGACGGGGCCGAGGGCTACCCGTTCACAGTGGCGAGGGCCGCGCCGGATTTCCACCGGACTTCCCGAACACCACGGCTCCTCGACCGTACGGCCATCGCACATGGTTCGCAATAGCGCCCCGGGCGCCGGAGACCGGCCGGGGCGTCCGTGCGCCGCCGCCGAAACCGCCCCCGACCTGCGACGGAGCGGGCGCGGACCGGTGCGCGCGCTCCGTTCCGGCGCTACCGCGGGGGTGCATAGGGCCCGTCCGGGGCACCCGGGTGGAGCGGGGACGGGCCCCGTGTACTCTGTCCCACCGCGGCCCGAGAACGACACGACACGAGGGGGACGGCCCGTGCACGAGGGCACCGGCGCCGCCGCCCCCGTGGCCGTGACCTGGGACTGCACGGGCTGCGGCGCGTGTCTGCTGACTTGCCCCGAGCACGCGATCCGCCCGCACGGGCGGCCCTTGGACATCCTCGCCGGACGGTGCACGGGCTGCCTGGAGTGCGTCGAGGTGTGCCCGGCCGACGCCATCGTCGAGACCGGGGCGGCCGCCCAGACGACCGGACCGACCCCGCGGACCCACCGCACGCAACGGGAGGAGAGCAGGTGACCGGGACGAGCAGGACCGTCCATCCGATCGAGGTGGAGTCCTACCGCATCCTGCGTTCCCGCATCGACCTGGGGCACCTGCCCCGGCTCAGCCGCGCCGTCGCCGAACGCGTGATCCACGCCAGCGCCGACCTGGAGTACGCGGAGGACCTGTCGATCGACGGCCCCGCGGTCGAGCGCGCGGCCGTCGCCCTGGCCGGCGGCGCCCCGGTGGTGGCCGACGTGGCCATGGTGGCGTCGGGCATCACGGCGCGCGAGTGCGTGTGCCGGATCGCCGACCCGCAGGCCGCGCGGCTGGCCCGCGCGGAGGGGCTGACCCGGTCGGCCGCCGCCGTGCGGCTCGCCTTCGACCAGGTGGGGCCGGGCGCGGTGTGGGTGGTGGGGTGCGCCCCCACGGCCTTGGAGGAGGTGATCGCGCTGGGCGCCCGCGGGCTGGACCCGGCGCTGGTCATCGGCCTGCCGGTGGGGTTCGTCGGCGCCGCCGAGTCCAAGGCGGCGCTGCGCGCCAGCGGGCTTCCCCAGGTCAGCAACGTGTCGGAGAAGGGCGGCTCGGCGGTCGCCGCCGCCGCGCTGAACGCGCTGCTGTACGAGGCGCATGAGGAGGGCGGCCCGGCGTGAGATCCGCGTGGGCCGCGAGTGGAGCTTGGAGAGGACAGGGATGAGACCCCCGCTGCTGTTGGCCGGCCACGGCACCCGCGACGACAAGGGCGTCGCCGAGTTCACGGCGTTCGTGGAGCGCTTGGGCCGCCGCTTCGACGACCGCGAGGTCGCGGGCGGGTTCATCGAGCTCTCCCCGCCCCCGCTGACCGACGCGGTCGGTGATCTGTACGCCAAGGGGCACCGCAGGGTGGTGGCGGTCCCGATGATGCTGGTGGCCGCGGGCCACGCCAAGGGCGACATCCCCGGCGCGCTGGCGCGGGAGAAGGAGCGCCACGACGGTCTGGAGTACGTGTACGGGCGCCCCCTGGGCCCGCACAGCACGATGCTGCGGCTGCTCGGCGAGCGCCTGGACGACGTGCTGGGCGACGGCGGCGCCGCGGAGGACACGGCGGTGCTGCTGGTGGGGCGCGGCTCCACGGACCCGGACGCCAACTCCGAGGTGGCCAAGGTGGCGCGGCTGCTCCAGGAGGGGCAGGCCAAGGAGCGCGGCGTGGCCTTCGTGGAGCCGGCGTTCATCTCGCTGGCCTGGCCGAGCGTGCCAGAGGGGCTGGACCGCATCCGCCGCCTGGGGGCCCAGCGGATCGTCGTGCTGCCCTACTTCCTGTTCTCGGGCGTGCTGCCGGACCGCGTGGTCGACCAGTCGATGGAGTACGCGTCCGAGCACCCGGACCTGGACGTGCGCTGTGCACCGGTCATCGGGGACTGCGACGGCCTGGCCGACATGATCGCCGAGCGCTACGAGGAGGCGCTTCAGGGCGACATCCGGATGAACTGCGACACCTGCGTGTACCGCATCGCGATGCCCGGCTTCGAGGACAAGGTCGGTGCGCCGCAGGTGCCGCACCACCACCCGGACGACCCGTCGCACGGCCACGGCCACGGGCATGGCCACGGTCACGGCCACTGACCGTTCCGTCGGCGGATAGACCCCGCCTGTGAACGAGCCGCGCCCCCGTCCCCCGGGGCGCGGCTCGTTCACGTCCGGGGGCACTTGCTCGGGGCCGGCATCCCCCTTCCCAGGGGGTGAGAGCCTCCTTCACACCCGGAATGACACATGGGCGGGGGAACGGCAGGTACCCCGCTCAGGGGCCCGGCCGGGCGGCGGCCGGGCAGTAGCCGCCGGGGCGTGGGGCGGTGGGCGGCGACGGATGGGCGACGACGGAGTGGGCGGGGTGGTTCCCGGCCTCTGCCGGTCGTCCGTCGGGTTCCTCACGGTCCGGATGGGCGGCGTGGCCGGGACGCGCGCGTGCGTGCGTTCATCGCGGTTTCCGAACGGGATCCGGTCCCCGCAGGCCCGTGAGCGGCACGTCTGAGCGGTCTACCGGCCCGGACACGACCGCTGCCCGTTCCCCGACCGCAGGGGCGGCTCCGGTTGCGGCGGGGCTCCGGTATAGGGTCGCCTGATGTCCGGAACACCCCGGTTTCGCCCGGGGGAAGCGCGAGCAGGGGAACGAGGTGAACACCCCCGGTGGCGGTGGACGCCCGGCGGGACGGCGAGGTCGATCTGCGGCACCACGGTGACGCCGAGACCGGCCCCGGACTCGCCGACTTCGCGGTGAACGTGCGGGGCGACGCCCCGCCCGCCTGGCTGGCCGAGCGCATCGCGGCCTCCCTCGCAGGCCTGGCCTCCTACCCCGACCCCGCCCCCGCCCGGGAGGCGGTCGCCCGGCGGCACCGCCGCGACCCGTCCGAGGTGCTGCTCACCGCGGGCGCGGCCGAGGCCTTCGTGCTGCTGGCCCGCGCCCTGGAGCCCCGCCGCGCCGCCGTGGTCCACCCCCAGTTCACCGAGCCCGAGGCCGCCCTGCGCGCCGCCGGGCACCCCGTCGACCGGGTCGTCCTCGACCCCGGCTCCGGCTTCGCCCTCGACCCCGGCCTCGTCCCCGACGACGCCGACCTGGTGGTCCTGGGCAACCCCACCAACCCCACCTCACTGCTGCACCCCGCGGGCACCGTCGCCGCCCTCGCCCGCCCCGGCCGGGTGCTCGTCGTCGACGAGGCCTTCGCCGACTGCGTCCCCGGTGAGACCGAGTCGCTCGCCGCCCGCCGCGACCTGCCCGGCCTGGTGGTGGTGCGCAGCCTGACCAAGACCTGGGGGCTGGCCGGGCTCCGCGCCGGGTACCTGCTGGCCGGACCGGACACCGTGCGTCTGCTGGCCGATGCCCAGCCGCTGTGGTCGGTCTCCACGCCCGCGCTGGCCGCCACCGAGGCCTGCTGCTCGCCCCGGGCCCTCGCCGAGGCCGACGCCTGGGCCCGCACCCTGGCCGACCACCGCGCCGTCCTCGCCGAGGCGCTCACCGAGGCGGGCCTGCGGGTGCTGCCCGGTGCCGCCGCCTCCTTCCTGCTGGCCCGCGCCGACGACGGCGCCGGGCTGCGCGAGCGGCTGCGCGGGCGCGGGATCGCCGTGCGCCGCTGCGACACCTTCCCCGGCCTGGACGCGGACTGGCTGCGCATCGCGGTACGGGAACCGCGGACCTCGCTCCCGATGGCCCGGATTCTGGCAGAGTTGCTCTGAGCCGAATGAGGACATTGGTCGCGGAGTGTCCGGAACGGCGGAGGCGCGTCGCCGTCCCGGGACCCCGCCGCGGACGGGGGACACGAGGGGGACATGCGCACAGCGACCCGGGCCGTGCGGCCGCACGCCGACCGGCCCCGTGCCGAGGCACCGAACACCGGCTTTACCGACACCGGCCCTGCGGAGGAACGCCATGACCGGTAACGACGACCGCTCCCCGGCCGAGAGGGGAGCCGAGGACGAGGCCGCCCGCACCGGCGGCGGGCTGCTGGACGACCTTCCCGAGGCGGGCCGCGGGGGCGCGGCCCGGGCGCCGTCCGCCCCGGAACCGGCGCCGCGGCGGGAGCGGGCGAACCCGTTCCATGCGCCCTCGCCGCCGCCCCGCACCGCGCAGGCGGCCAAGCCCAACGTCATCCCGTTCCGCGGCGCGCCCCCGGCGCCCGCACGGCCCGACCCCGAGCCCCGGGCCCCGGCGCCCGAGCCCGCCCGGCCGCCCCGGGAGCCCGAACCGGCCCCCGAACCGGCACCGGCGGCCCCCGTCCGCGAGCCGGAGCCCGAGCCCGAACCGCGGGCGGCGGCCCCCGCGACGGCCGCGCCGCCCGCCCCGGCGCGCGGCGGCCCCGCCGCACAGACGCCCGACCAGTACGAGGACACCACCCCAGAGAGCACGGCGAACACCGACGTGAACGCACACGCATACGCGGTCCCCGAGCGCGACCCCTCCGACGGCGCCCCGCGCGGCGCCGAGCGGTCGGCCGCCGCTCCGGGCCCCGCCCTCGCACCCTCCGCCGACCCGGCCCCCGCGCCCGAGGCCCCCGAGCCGACGGCCCCCGAGCCCGCGTCGGCGGCGCCCGACGAGAACGCCTACACCGCCGCCGAGCGCGACGCGGTCTACCGCGTCATCTCCGAGCGCCGCGACGTGCGCACCGGCTTCCGGCCCGACCCCGTGCCCGACGAGGTGCTCACGCGCGTGCTCTCCGCCGCGCACCAGGCCCCCTCCGTCGGCTTCTCCCAGCCCTGGGACTTCGTCCTGGTCCAGGACGGGGACGTGCGCGCACGCGTGCAGGAGCTGGTGCAGCAGCAGCGCGCCGAGTACGCCCGCGCGCTGCCCGGAGCCCGGGCGCGCGCGTTCTCCGGGCTCAAGGTCGAAGCCATCCTGGACACCCCGGTCAACGTCGTCGTCACCGTCGACCCGACCCGCGGCGGCCGCCACACCCTGGGCCGCCACGCCCAGCCGCAGACCGCCTCCTACTCCACCGCCCTGGCCGTGGAGAACATGTGGCTGGCGGCCCGCGCCGAGGGCCTGGGCGTGGGCTGGGTGAGCTTCTTCCACGAGCGCGACCTCGCCGCCATGCTCGACCTGCCCCCGCACCTGGAGGTCGTGGCCTACCTGTGCCTGGGCTACGTCGACGACTTCCCGCCCGAGCCCGAGCTGGCCCTGGGCGGATGGGCCAAGCGCCGTCCGCTCTCCTGGGCCGTCCACCGCGAGCAGTACGGGCGCAGGGGGCTGCCGGGGGAGAAGGCCACGAGTTTGCTGGACGAGACCATCGCCACCATCCGACCGCTGGACACGCGCGCCGTCGCCGAGGCCGAGGACCGGCAGCGCCGCATGACCAAGCCCCAGGGCGCGCTCGGCGTGCTGGAGGAGGTGTCGGTCCGCCTGTCCGGGCTGGCCGGGGAGTGCCCGCCGCCGATGCCCGAGCCCGCGGCCGTGGCGATCTTCGCGGGCGACCACGGCGTGCACGCCCAGGGCGTGACCGCCTGGCCCCAGGAGGTCACCGCGCAGATGGTGCACAACTTCCTGGACGGCGGCGCGGTCGCCAACGCCTTCGCGGCCCAGGCGGGCGCCGAGGTGACCGTGGTGGACGTGGGCGTGGTGGGCGACCTGCCGACCGTGCCCGGCCTGCTGCCGCGCAAGGTCGCCCGCGGCACCGCGGACATGACCCGGGCCCCGGCGATGACCCGCGTGCAGGCCGAGTACGCGATCGAGGCGGGGATCGAGGTGGCGCGCGACCTGGCCACGGCCGGGAACCGCTGCCTGCTCACCGGCGACATGGGCATCGCGAACACGACCGCATCGGCGGCGCTGGTCGCGGCCTTCACCGGCGCCGACCCGGCGGAGGTCACCGGGCGCGGCACCGGCATCGACGAGGCGATGCACGAGCGCAAGGTCACGACGGTCAAGCGCGCGCTGGAGCTGCACCGGGTGGACCCGTCCGACCCGGTGGGCGTGCTGGCGGCCGTCGGCGGCCTGGAGCACGCGGCGCTGGCCGGGTTCATTCTGGGCGCGGCGGCGCTGCGGGTGCCCGTGCTGCTCGACGGCGTCATCGCGGGCGCGGCCTCGCTGGCCGCGACGGCGCTGGCCCCGGACGCGGCGGGGGCCTGCTTCGCCGGGCACCGGTCGGCCGAGCCGGGCCACGCGGCGGTGCTGGAGCACACCGGCCTGCGCCCGCTGGTCGACCTCGACCTGCGCCTGGGGGAGGGGTCGGGGGCCCTGCTGGCCCTGCCGCTGCTGCAGGCGTCGGTGCGGGCCCTGCGCGACGTCGCCACCTTCGAGGACGCCGGGGTGACCGAGCGCTGACGCGGCCGGTCGGCCGCACGCCCGAATGACGCGCACCGTGCCCCGCAGCCCCGACGGGCGGCGGGGCACGGTGTTCTCCTGTGCCCCCTGTCCGCCTGGCCGCGATCGCGGAGCCCGGCGCGGCGACGACGGGACGGGCGTGCCGGTCGCCGGGTGGGGAGGGGGCGGAGCCGAGGGGCTCGGCGCCGGGGCGTGGCCGGGTGCGAAAGGACACGCGGGGCTGGCGCGGGCACGGTCACCGTCGCGGGGCGCCTGAGGGGCGCCCCGCTCCGGGGTGTACGGACATCCGCCCGTGACCGGATCGGACCGTCGGCGTGCCCTGTCCTTTTCCCAGGGCACCTAAGCTTCTTCGGTGTGATGTGCCCCGCTCGGAAGGAGGGTGCCCGAGAGGTGTATATACAGTGAGGCAGGGCATGGGACGCGTCGAATCGGTGGGAAACGTGAACCCGAAGCCGGTTTGGCACGGTATTTTCGGGACACTGACGCAAGGTGCCGTCCGGTGAGCGCCACCTCGGCCGCCACCGTCGGCGCGCCGTGCGCCCGACCGTCGCGGCAGGGCGTCCGCCCGCCGCGGTCACGCGACGACGGATCTGGAGGGCTTCCTCGGTGACGTATCTGCTCGGTTTGCGCATGGAAGGGCGGACGGCGCTGGTCGTCGGCGGCGGGCGGGTTGCCCAGCGCCGCGTCCCGGTGCTGCTGGAGGCCGGCGCCGACGTGGTGCTCGTGGCCCCCGAGGCCACCGCGACCCTCGAAGGGCTCGCCTCGGCCGGCCGCATCACCTGGCACCGGCGCGCCTACCGGCAGGGCGACGTCACCGACCCCGCCAACGGCGACATCCGGCTCGTGCACGCCGCCACCGACAGCCCCGAGACCAACGCCGCCGTCGCCGACGAGGCCGACCGCGCCCGCCTGTGGTGCGTGCGCGCCGACGACCGGCACGCCTCCTCCGCCTGGACCCCCGCCAGCGGCTCGGCCGCCGGGGCCACCGTCGGAGTCGTCGCCGACGGCGACCCCCGCCGCGCCGCCGGGCTGCGCGACGCCGTGGTCGAGGGCCTGGGCGACGGCAGCCTGGACGCCCGCCGCGGCCGCTCCCCCCTGCGCGGGGTGGCGCTGGTCGGCGGCGGCCCCGGCGACCCCGGGCTCATCACCGTCCGCGGCCGCCAGCTCCTCTCCCAGGCCGACGTGGTCGTGGTCGACCGCCTGGCCCCCATGTCCCTGCTCGACCGGCTCCCCGCCGACGTCGAGATCGTCGACGCCGCCAAGATCCCCTACGGCCGCTCCATGACCCAGGAGGACATCAACCGCCTGCTGGTCGAGCGCGCCAAGGAGGGGCGCTTCGTCGTCCGCCTCAAGGGCGGCGACCCGTTCGTCTTCGGACGCGGCGGAGAGGAGGCGGCCGCCTGCGCCGCGGCCGGGGTCCCCTTCACCGTGGTTCCCGGCGTGACCAGCGCCCTGGCCGCGCCCGCAAGCGTCGGCATCCCGCCCACCCACCGCGGCGTCTCCCAGGAGGTGCACGTCGTCTCCGCGCACGTGGCGCCGGACGACGAGCGCTCCACCGTCGACTGGGCGGCCCTGGCGCGCTCCAACGGCACCATCGTCGTCCTCATGGGCGTGGAGCGCGCGGAGGCCGTCGCCGAAGCGCTGGTGCGGCACGGCCGCGCCCCCTCCACCCCGGTCGCCGCCGTGCAGGACGCCACCCTGCCCACGCAGAAGACCACCGCCGCCACCCTGGAGACCGCCGGGACCGTGCTCCGCGAGGCCGGGGTGCGACCGCCCGCGGTGCTCGTCATCGGCGAAGTGGTCGACGCGGCCCGGGAACTTGACATACTGCACTGGGGGGCGGGGGAACCCGCGGGGCGCGCGGGGTCGGACCCCGGCGCGGGCGGCCCCCGGTGACGACCACGGGACCCGGGCGCGGCGGCCCGGAGCCCCCGACCTTGACCGACGATGAGAAGGGCGGAAGCGCGATGTCTCGGCCGCCTGCAGTTCCGGACGTGGCCGGCGCCGGGGACGGCGACGCCGGGCCGGAGTCCGGAACCGCCCCGGCCGCGCCCCCGGGCGCACCCGCGACCGGCACGGCCGACGCACGGCACGGCGGCGCCGCCGGGCGGGCCAAGCACCGCGGGCGGGCGTCGGGGGACACCCGCTTCGAGGCGGTCCTGGAGAACCTGCGCACGCGCATCCGCGGCCTGGAGTTCGCCGAGGACCTGCCCGGCGCGGCCGAAGGCGCGGCGGCCCGCGCCGACGTCCTGCACCAGCTGGAGGACTTCGTGCTGCCGCGGGTGCGGCGCCCGGACACCCCGCTGCTGGTCGCGGTGGCCGGATCCACCGGGGCGGGCAAGTCCACCCTGGTGAACAGCCTGGTGGGGGAGCAGGTCACCACCACGGGGGTGCGCCGCCCCACCACCAACAGCCCGGTGCTGGCCTGCCACCCCGACGACGTCGACTGGTTCAGCGAGGCCTCCTTCCTGCCGACCCTGCCCCGGGTGCGCCAGCAGGGCCTGGCCATGCCCGGCAAGGACGGCATGCTGGTGCTGGCGGCCAGCGAGTCCATGCCCAAGGGTGTGGCGCTGCTGGACACCCCGGACGTCGACTCGGCGGTCGCCGCCCACCACGAGTTCGCCGCCAAGTTCCTCGACGCCGCCGACCTGTGGGTGTTCGTCACCACCAGCCGCCGCTACGCCGACGCGCGGGTGTGGGAGTTCCTACAGGTGGCCCGGGACCGCGACACCTCCATGGCGGTCGTGCTCTCCCGGGTGCCCGCGCGCGGGCGCCGGCAGCTCCTGGACCACTTCGGCGCCATGCTGGAGGCCAACGGCCTGGGCGGGGCGTCGCGGTTCACTATCCCCGAGACCGACCAGATCGCGGGCGAGCGCTTCACCTCCAACGTCGCCGACCCCATCCGGTTCTACCTGGCGGACGTGGCCGGGGACCTGGTGCAGCGCGCGCGGGTGTCGCGGCGCACCTTCATCGGGGTGATCGACAGCTTCCGGGAGCGGGTTCCCGAGCTGGCCCGGCAGGTCGAGGTGCAGGTCGAGGTCGCCCAGCGCTTGGAGGCATCGGTGCGGTCGGCCTACGGAGAGGCGGCCGACGAGATCTCCGACGCGCTGGAGGACGGGTCGCTGCTGCGCGGCAACCTGCTGGCGCGCTGGCACGACATCGCCGCCAGCGGCGAGCTGATGCGCACGCTCCGGCTGCGCGGCAAGCGCAAGGCCAAGGCGGCCGAGGCAGCCGCGCCGCGCATCGAGGCCCTGCAGGAGGCGGTCCGCGGCGGCCTGGAGGCGCTGGTGGTCGCCGCCGCCCAGCGCGCGGCCGACCGGGTCGTGGAGTCCTGGGAGCAGGTGCCGGGCGGCGCCCGGTTGGCCGAGGCCTACGCGGGCGACGGCGCGGACGGGTTCCCGGCGCGGGTGCGCACCGCCGTGGCCGAGTGGCAGGACACCGTCGCCTCGATGATCACCGCCGACGGGGCGACCAAGCGCAGCGTCGCCAAGCTCGTCACCTTCGACAAGGAGGCGTTCACCCTCGTGCTGATCATCGAGCTGCTGGGGTTCCCGCGGCTCGACGACGCACGGCGCGGTTCGGGGCCCTCGCCCCAGCGGCTGCTGAAAGGGCTGTTCGGAGCGGAATCGCTGCGTAGCATAGGTGTGGCGGCCCGCGACGACCTGCGGGGGCGGATCGGCGGACTGCTCAGCGAGGAGAAGGGGCGGTTCACCGACGCGCTCGCGGCGGCCGGGCTGCCCGGAGAGGACGACGCCGTCCAGCTCTATCAAGCCACGTACAACCTTGAGATTGCGCGATGACCACTCATCGGAACCCCGCCCAGGCGGATGAGGAGCCGCAGGCGCCCGCGGACCGCGAGCGCCCCTCCGGCGAGGGCACGGGCGAATGGTCCGGCTACGTCGTGCCGGGCGGCGGGACCGACGCCGGCTGGCTGCACTCGGCCCCGACCCGCCCGGCGCCGCCCGAGGGCGACGCATGGCCGCCGTCGCGGCCGGATACCGGGCCGCAGAGCGCCTACCCGTCGCTGCGCCGCGCCGTCGACGAGCGCTCCGGCGAGGCGGGGGCCGGCCGGGTGGCGGGGCCGGAAGGGGCTGCGGAGGGCGTGGGCCCCGGTGAGCCCGGCGGCCCCGGGGAGCCGGGGGGACACGGCGAGCAGGAGCACGACTCGGGTTCGTACCCGTCGCTGCGCCGCGCCGTGGACCGGTTCGGCGAGGACGACGTGCGGGACGGGGCCGAGGAAGGCGAATGGCCCGGCATGGGGACGTCCGGGTCCGGTGACGCCGTCGGCGCCGTTCGGCATGCCCCGCGGGCCCCGCAGGCCGACCGGGCCGCCGCGGGGCGCTCCGCGGAGGCCGAGAGCGCGCAGGAGCGGGACGAGTCCCCGGACGCGGCCGACGGCGTCGACCGTCCCGAAGGCGACGCGGCGGCGCACGAGCGCGAGGACGACGGTGCCGAGCGGCGGGACCGCCTCTCCCGGGGGCGGCACGCGGCGCCGCGCCGCAAGCGGACCGAGGCCGAGGACGCCCAGCCGTCGGCAGAGGACAAGGGCGCGGACGAG
This sequence comes from Nocardiopsis chromatogenes YIM 90109, assembly GCF_000341185.1. GTDB lineage: Bacteria > Actinomycetota > Actinomycetes > Streptosporangiales > Streptosporangiaceae > Nocardiopsis_A > Nocardiopsis_A chromatogenes. Next base: position 3,008 of record NZ_ANBH01000367.1, on the reverse strand, counting down.
CCGGAGGGCGGTGCGGGACGGGCCGACACGCCCGACCGGCCCGGCCGTACCGACGCCGGGCACGGCGGCGGTACCGGTGACCGGGACGCCGACGACCCCGACGGCCTCGCGGGCTGGGTGGGGAGCCTGGCCGAGGCGGTCGACGCCGACGCGGACACGCGCATCGCGGGGCGGCGGCCCACCGGGTCGTTCCCCGCCGTCGACCCCGAGACGGGTCGGCCCAAGGTCGCGAGGGCGGCCGAGGAGGACGACACGGCGGAGGAGCCGGAAGAGGGGCCCGCCTCCGCCCGAGGAGCGGACGCTCCGGCGGGCGGGGAGGCCGCCGGGTCCACGTCCGGCGCGAACGCGCCCGAGGACACCCGGACCACGGTGGAGGTGTCCGCCCCCTCCGCCGCCTCTTCGCCCGAGGACGGCGCCTCGGACGGAGCCGCCGAGGGCCGCGGGGCCGCCGACGCCGCGGCCGCGCCCGAGGCGACGGACACCGAGGACCGCTCGGCCCCGGACCGGGACGCCGACGAGGCCGCGCCCGCGCCCGCGTCGGCGTTCACCGACGATGACGACGAATACGTGCCCACCACGCGCGAGTACTGGCAGCCGATGCCGGAGACCACGCGCGAGCAGCTCATCGAGCGCCTCGACGGGTTGGCCTCCGTCCTGGAGATCGGCGGGCAGGACCTGGGCGCCGAGGAGGCCGACCGCGCCCGCCACCTGCTGAACCACGCCGGTGCGCGGCTGCGGCTGTCGGCCGCGCACACCGTGGTGGCGCTGGCCGGGGGGACCGGCAGCGGCAAGTCGTCGCTGTTCAACGCCCTGTGCGGGCTGGATTTCTCGCGGGTGGGCATCACCCGCCCCACCACCTCCACCGCGCACGCCTGCGTGTGGGGCAGCGAGGGCGCCGACGAGCTGCTGGGGTGGCTCGGGGTGCCGCCGCGGCAGCGCCACTCGCGCACCAGCGAGCTGGACCGGGACCACTCGGAGCTGTCCGGGCTCATCCTGATGGACCTGCCCGACCACGACTCGGTGCGGGCGATGCACACCGCCGAGGCCGACCGCCTGATCGGCGCGGCCGACCTGCTGGTGTGGGTGCTGGACCCGCAGAAGTACGCCGACGCGGCCGTGCACCACCGGTACCTGGCCGAGATGTCCGGGTACGGGGCGGTCACCGTGGCGGTGCTGAACCAGGTCGACCGGGTGGAGCCGGACGAGCTGGAGGAGCTGCTGACCGACCTGCGGCGGCTGCTGGAGACCGAGTCGGGGGTGCACCCGCGGGTGCTGACCACCTCGACCGTCACCGGCCAGGGCATCCGCGAGCTGCGGGACCTGTTGACCGAGACGGTGGTCGAGCGGCGGGCGCTGATCGACCGGCTGGTGGCCGACCTGGACGGCGTGGCCCGGCGGTTCGAGCGCTACCGCGGACCCGAGGGGCCCACACCGGAGGGTGTGCCCGAGGCGGACCGGGCGCGCCTGGTCGGGCGGCTGATGGAGGCGTGCGGCGTGGCGGCGCTGGCCGACTCGGTGGAGACCGCCTACGAGCTGCGCGGGGCGCGCAGGGTCGGATGGCCGGTCACCCGGTGGCTGGGGCGGCTGCGCCGCGACCCGGTGCGGCTGGCGCGGATGGAGTTCCTGCGGGAGACCGGGGGCGAGGCGTCGACCCGGCCGGTGGAGGCGCAGGACGCCGAGATCGAGCAGGCGGCCGTGGAGACCGCCGAGGCGGTGGGCAAGGAGCTGCCCGCGCCGTGGCCCAAGCGGCTGCGCTCGGCGGCCCGCGGCGGGGCCGCGGGCCTGGCGGGCAGGCTGAGCACGGCGGTGGGGGCGTCCCTGCCGGAGAGCGACGACGGGCCGGGCTGGTGGTCGGCGGTGCGCGCGCTGCAGTACGCGCTGATCGCGGTCGCCGGGGTCGGACTGGTGTGGGCGGGGACCGTCCTGGTGAGCTGGCTGGGCGGCGGGCTGACCGGCGCGGCGGCCCTGGACTCGCCGGTGTTCCTAGGCCTGGCGGCGGCGGTCGCGGCCGCGGCGCTGGCGGTCGGGTGGCTGACCGGCCTGGGCTGCAGGAACCTGGTAGGTGTCGCGGCGTCCAAGCGCCGCGAGGCGGTGGAGGCCCAGGCCGAAGAGGGCATCGCCGCCGCGGCATCGGAGGAGGTCGTCGCCCCGATCGGGCGGGAGCTGGCCGAGTACCGCAAATTCGCGGAGTCGCTGGAGGCGGCACTGGCGTCCAAGCCCGAGTAGAGGCCGCCCCGGGACCGGCAGGGGCCACGCGCGGGCTGCGGCCAGGTGTCGACCCGACGGGGGCCAACGACGACGAAGGCGGGCGACCCTCGCGGCAGCGTTGTCGGCTGCCGGGCGTGTGCGTGGTCGCCGTTGATGGGCGGCGACGGGGTGAGCGAGGCGGTTCCCGGGCCCTTCTTGCCGTCCGGCGGGTTCCTCGTGGGCCGGGTGGGCGGCGCGGCCAGGGTGGGCGGGTCCTCGTGCGCGTTCGTGGCGGCCGTCGGGCCGGTGCGCCCTCTCCCGCGTTGATCTCGGGGAAGGCGACCCTACCGGCGTTGATCTCGGGGGATGCCGGCCTTGAACGGGTCCTTTTGAGGCCGGCATCCCCGAGGTCAACGGCACATGGCCGCAGGATGGGATCGGCCTACCGCCGTGCGGGACGGCTTCATCGAGGTGCGCCCGGCACGTCCGGTATGCGGGCCCCTTTTCGATGACCCCGACGAGGGTGCTGTCATTCCGGCGGTTGTGACAGCACCCTTGTCGAGATCATCGCGGAGGGGGCCGCCGGTGTGGGGTATATCGGGCACAACGGGCGCGCGGAGAGGGGGCGGTGATCCTGTGCGGTGAAATTGCCACCCGATCGCCCCGGAAGCGGCGGTTCCGCGACACAGGACGCCCCCCGGGGGTGCCCACGGGGCCCGGAAGGCGGGTTCCGGGCACGCCGCTACCGGCCCGGTGCCCGCTTCGCCCGGTTCCCCGGGCGCCGGGGCGCCTCCCGGGCGCTGTTCGACGGCCGGGGCGGC
>NZ_ANBH01000366.1 GCF_000341185.1 Nocardiopsis chromatogenes YIM 90109 | reverse complement strand
CTGACCGTCGAGCTTGACGTAGTTCAGGCCCTTCTCCTTGGCCTTGACCTCGAGCGGGTCGCCCTCGGCGGCCGAGGCCAGGCTCTCCAGGTCCTGGCGGAACTCGGCGTTCTCGTCCAGGGTGACCTTGCCGTCGAGCGCCACGACGCGGCCGTCGCCGGTCAGGATCATCGGGTTGACCTCGACCAGGGTGGCGTCCTTGGCGACGAAGACGTCCCACAGCCTGGTGATCAGCTCGGCGGCGCCCTGGGCGGCCTTCTCCGGGAGCTTGCCCTGCTTGACGATCTCGGCGGCGACGTCGGCCGGGGCGCCCTTGAGGGCGTCCACGGCGACCTTGGCCACGGCGTCGGGGTTGGTCTCGGCGACCTCCTCGATCTCCACACCGCCCTCGGCGGAGCAGATCGACAGGAAGGTGCGGTTGGCCCGGTCCAGCAGGAAGGAGAAGTAGTACTCCTCCGCGATGTCGCTGGCCTCCTCGACCAGGACGCGGTGCACGGTGTGGCCCTTGATGTCCATGCCGAGGATCTGCTCGGCCTTGGCCTGAGCGTCCTCGGGGCCGTCGGCCACCTTCACGCCGCCGGCCTTGCCGCGGCCGCCGGTCTTGACCTGCGCCTTGACGACAACACGGGACGTGCCTGCCGCCGCGAACTCATCGGCGATGGCACGCGCCTCTTCGGGCGTGCTCGCCACCTTTCCCTGGGGTACCGGGACCCCATGCTCCGCGAAGAGCGCCTTCGCCTGGTATTCGAACAGGTCCACGAGGGTCCGTCCTTGTTACTCGCTGGCTGCAGTGGTCTGCGGAGGCGTGTCACTCGCACCGGGCCGGCGGGAACCATCGCCCGCAGGTCCGCGTTGTAAGTTCCTTTGATGATTCCATCCGCAACATGCGGAAGCTTAGTCCTCCCGGGGCTTGCGAGCTGCCACCGGGGGGCCGGTGACCAGTCAAAGCACGGTTTCGAGAGGAATGCCACCGGCCGCTGCCAGGGGATGCCGTGAGAATTCGTGTGACCCGTCACATCGCCCTTCACAGCACCCCGGACAGCCACTCCCAGGCCAGCTTCGCCAGCAGCGCCGCCACCACCACGACCAGCACGGCGCGCACGAAACCGGCCCCGCGCCGCAGCGCCATGCGGGCGCCGATCTGGGCCCCGGCCACGTTGCACGCGGCCAGCGCCAGGCCCAAGGCCCACAGCACGTCGCCGTTGGCGGCGAACACGGCCAGCGCGCCGACGTTGGTGGCGGTGTTGACGATCTTGGCCGACGCCGAGGCGGACACGAAGTCCATGCCGGTGACCGCGGTGAACGCGATGATCAGGAAGGTCCCGGTGCCGGGCCCGATGAGCCCGTCGTAGAAGGCCACCCCGGCCCCGGCGAGCAGCACGGCGGCGGCGATCCGGCGCGGGGTGAGGCGCGCGGTGTCGGCCGAGGAGCCCAGCGCGGGGCGCACGATCACGGTGACCAGCACCGCCGCGAGCACGAGCATGACGATGGGGCGCAGCGCGTCCGAGGAGACCGCCCCGGCCAGGGCGGCCCCCGCCCCGGCGCCCAGGAGCGCGAGCCCGGCCGCGGGCCACACCAGACGGTGCCGCAGCCGCACCTTGCGGGCGTAGGCCACGGCGGCCGAGGCGGTGCCGAACACCGCGGTCAGCTTGTTGGTGCCCAGGAGCGGGGCGACCGGCGCGTTCGGGAACGCCACCAGCAGCACGGGGAGCAGGAGCAGCCCGCCGCCGCCGACGACGGCGTCGACCCATCCGGCCGCCATGGCGGCGATGAGCAGCAGGGCGAGGAGCTGCGGGGGGATGTCGGAGAACGCGGGCAGGGCATCGGAGAGCACGAGCCCACAAGTGTAGACAGCGGCTACCCGGCGGCGTGCACCGCGTGGATGTTTCCGCGGACCCAGTCGCCGATCTCGGCGGTGGTGGCGCCCGGGGTGAAGATCTTGGCGACGCCCAGGCGCTCCAGCTCGGGGATGTCGTCCTCGGGGATGATGCCGCCGCCGAAGACCTTGACGTCGGTGGCGCCGTTCTCCTTCAGCAGCTCCACGACCCGCGCGAAGATGGTCATGTGCGCGCCGGAGAGCACCGACAGGCCGATGGCGTCCGCGTCCTCCTGCAGGGCGGCGCTGACGATCATCTCCGGGGTCTGGCGCAGGCCGGTGTAGATCACCTCGACCCCGGCGTCGCGCAGGGCGCGGGCGACGACCTTCACCCCCCGGTCGTGGCCGTCGAGCCCCGGTTTGGCGATGACGACCCGAACCGCCGATGACGCACCCATGCCACGTACCTCCCGCAATTCCGGCACCGTGTGTGCAGCGTAACGTAGGTCACTCGCTGTTGAACGCACCGGGGCGCGGGTATCTGTCCGGTATGGGCGACGACCTCGACCGCCTGGAGCGGCTCAGCACCGACGAGCTCCGCGAGCGCGCGTTCTCACTCGCCAGGCACCGGTGGGACGTGCAGTTCTTCTGGCGGCTGCTGCGCAGCATCCCCGCCGCGGAGGCGGCGGCGGGCCACCTGGAGGCGAGCGAGGCGGGGATCGCGACGGCGTCCGCGCGGGTCAGCGAGGCCCTGTCCGCGGAGGGCGACCCGGAGGTGCAGGAGGCGCTGCGGCCGCTGTACATCGCCTACCTGAGCGAACACGGCGACGGCTGACCCCGCCGCCCCCGCCCACCGCCATGTCCGAAACCCGCCGGTCCCTGCCCCGCGCCCGGCGCACAATGGGGACGTGACCATCGCGGACATGGACGACGAACAGCTCTACCGGGCCGTCCGGGGCAAGGACGCCCGCTTCGACGGCGTCTTCTACACGGCCGTGACCAGCACCGGGATCTACTGCCGCCCCAGCTGCCCGGCCACCGTCCCCCGGCGGGCCAACGTCCGCTACTACCGGTCGGCCGCGGCCGCCCAGGCCGCCGGGTTCCGGGCCTGCAAGCGGTGCCGCCCGGACGCCTCCCCCGGGTCGCCGGAGTGGAACGTGCGCGCCGACGCGGTGGGCCGCGCCATGCGGCTGATCGCCGACGGCGAGGTGGACCGGGGCGGCGTGCCCGCCCTGGCCGCGGCCGTCGGCTACAGCGAACGCCAGCTCAACCGGATGCTCACCGACGAGCTGGGGGCCGGGCCGCTGGCGCTGGCCCGGGCGCGCCGCGCGCAGACCGCGCGGGTGCTCATCGAGACCACCGCCATGCCGGTCTCCGACATCGCCTTCGCCGCGGGGTTCGCCAGCATCCGGCAGTTCAACGCCACCGTGCGGGAGGTCTTCGACCGCACCCCCGGGCAGATGCGGGAGCGCTCACCGCACCGGTCCGGGGCCCCCGCCGACGGGGCGCGGCTGCGCCTGCCGCTGCGCGCCCCCATCGCCCACGCGCACATGCGCGCCTTCCTCGGGGCGCGGGCGGTCCCGGGGGTCGAGGAGGTGCGCGGGGACCGGTACCGCCGGGTCCTGGACCTGCCGCACGGCACCGGCACCGCCGAGGTCGACCTGGCCCCGGGCGCCGCGTCGGGGCCGCCGCACCTGCCCTGCCGCCTGCACCTGGAGGACCTGCGCGACCTGGGCACCGCCGTGGAGCGGCTGCGGCGCCTGCTCGACCTGGACACCGATCCCGGCGCGGTGGCCGAGGTGCTGGGCGCCGACCCGCTGCTGGCGCCCGCGGTGCGGGCGCTGCCCGGCCTGCGCGCCCCCGGCGCCGCCGACCCGGCCGAGTACGCGGTGCGGGCGGTGGTGGGCCAGCAGGTGTCGGTGGCGGCGGCGCGCACGGCGGCCGGGCGGCTGGCCGAACGGTACGGAAAGCCGCTGCCGGCCCCTTCCGGGGAGCTGGTGCGGGCGTTCCCGCGCCCGGAGGCGCTGGCCGCCGCGGACCCGGCCGACCTGCCGATGCCGCGCTCGCGGGGGCGGGCGCTGGTCGCGCTGTGCGAGGCGCTGGCCTCCGGCGCCATCGACCTGGGGCCCGGCGCCGACCGGGAGGAGGCGGCGGAGCGGCTGCTGGCGGTCAAGGGGATCGGGCCCTGGACGGCCGACTACATCCGGATGCGGGCCCTCGGGGACCCGGACGTGTTCCTGGCCGGAGACCTGGGGGTGCGCAAGGCGCTGGAGCGCCTGGGAGGCACGCCCCCGCCGGACACGGTGCGCGCATGGAGCCCGTACCGTTCCTATGCCACGCACTACCTGTGGGCCTGGGACGGCCGCGAGAGCGAGGAGTGACATGGAGCCCCTGCCTTTCGACNGGGCCCGCAGGGGCGGACGCCCGCCGACCTGCGCGAGCCGGGGCCCGGCCCGCTCCTCTACACGGTGGCGGGGTCGCCGCTCGGCGACCTCCTGCTGCTGGGCGACGGCGAGGCCCTGACCGGGGTCCACATGTCCCCCGCCGCGGTCCCGGAGGGCGCCGAGCGCGCGCCGGACGCGTTCGACACGGCGGTCAAGGAGCTGGAGGCCTACTTCGCCGGGGACCTGAAGGAGTTCTCGGTTCCGCTGGCGGCGAGGGGCACCCCGTTCCAGCGCAGGGTGTGGCGGCAGCTCACGGCCATCCCCTACGGGGCGACGGTGAGCTACGGGGACATCGCCGGGGCCCTGGAGGCGCCCGGGGCGTCGCGCGCCGTGGGCACGGCGAACAACCGGAACCCGCTGTCGATCGTGGTCCCGTGCCACAGGGTGATCGGAGCCGACGGCTCGATGGTCGGGTACGGTGGGGGCATCGAGCGCAAGGAGCACCTGCTCCGCCTCGAAGGCATCCGGCTGCGATAGCCGTTCTCCATCCGGACCACCGGATTCCCCGCGCTGAGCGCTTTCTCCTCTCGATCCCTCTCTTCTCAATCCCTGTCTCGGCCTGGCCCTGTCATGCCCGCATCCGCCGAGAACGGGGGCCCTCCTCATGCACCGGACGCACCACCGGCCCGCCGTCTGGGCCTTCGGCCTGGGCGCGTTCAGCGTCCAGTTCGACTCCTTCGCCCTCAACCTCGCCCTGCCGTCCATCGGCGCCGACCTCGGGATGACCGCCGACCGGCTGCCCGCCGCCGTCGCCGCCTACCTGCTCGCCTGCGGGGCCGCCATGGTGCCCGGCGGGAGCGCCGGGGACCGGGTCGGCCACCGCAGGGTGCTCCTCGCGGGGCTCGCGGCCTTCGCCGCAGGATCGGCGCTGTGCGCATCGGCCCCGACGCCCACGGCCCTCATCGCCTTCCGCGCCCTCCAGGGGATCGGCGGCGGCCTGGTGATGCCCGCCGGGCTGGCGCTGGTCGCCCGGACGGCGCCCGGCGGGCGGGCCGCCCGCGCCACGGGCCGCGCACTGGGGGCGGCCGGGCTGGCCACCGCCGTCGGCCCCGTCGCGGGCGGCGCGCTGACCTCCCTGGCCGGGTGGCCCTGGGTGTTCTGGGCGGTGGTGCCCCTGACCGCCGCCGCTGCCGGAGCCGCCCTCACGGTGCGAGAGCCGTCCCCGCCACCGCGCCGAACACCGGGCCGCGCACCGGGCGCCCGGCCGGTCCGGGTGCTGCGCGCCGTCGCCCCCGCGGCCGCGCTCGGGGCGGCCGCCAACGCCGCGACCGTGGTGTGGCTCTTCGCGGGGCCGCTCGCCCTGCAGCGGACGTGGGGGCTGGACGCGGCGGCCGCCGGGATCGTCTTCGCCGCCCCCTCGCTCGCCGTCGCGGCGGGCGGCCCACTCGCGGGCCGGGCGGCGGCACGGCCGGTCCCCGTGCTCATCGGCCTCATCGTCACGGGGACGGGCCTGCTCGCCTTGCTCGGCGCCCTCCCGTCGGTCCCGCTGGTCGCGGCGGCCCTGACCGCGTGCGGGCTGGCCCTGGGCACCGCCAACGCCCTGGCCCTGGTCGCGGTCCAGGACGCCGCCCCGCCGGACGCGGCCGGGCTGGCCTCCGGATTCGCCAAGACCGCCGTCACCGCCGCCGGGGGCCTCGCAATGGTGGCGGTCTCCGCGGCCATGGGA
>NZ_ANBH01000365.1 GCF_000341185.1 Nocardiopsis chromatogenes YIM 90109 | reverse complement strand
CCCCCGGATTCGCCAAGCCCGCCGTCACCGCCGCCGGGGGCCTCGCAATGGTGGCGGTCTCCGCGGCCATGGGAGGATGAGGCATGGCCGTGATCCACCGCACCGTCCTGCGCCCCACCAAGCTGGAGCTGCTCACCGCCTGGCTCCCTTCCCGGCCCTGGTACCGCGGGGAGGGGGAACCGGAGCTCTCCAAGGCCGGCGGCTTCCGCTTGGACGACCCGGAGGGCGAGGTCGGGATCGAGTTCATGGTGGTCGCCGACGGGTGCGGACCCGCCCCGACCGCCTACCTGGTCCCGCTCACCTACCGGGGCGCCCCGCTCGACGGGGCGGAGGACGCCCTCGTCGGCACCATGGAGCACGGCGTCCTGGGGACGCGCTGGGTCTACGACGCCCGCCACGACCCCGTGGCCGTGGCCCAGCTCTCGGCCCTGCTCGAAGGCCGGGTCCAGGCCCAGGAGCAGAGCACCAGCGACGCCGTCGCCCAGGACGTCGAGGTCTCCGTCGGCACCGCCGTTGCCGAGCCCCGGGTGCACCGGGTCCCGGCGGACGCGCTCTCCGAGGGGGCGAACGGCCACGTCACCGGCGTCTGGACGATGCCCGACGGCACACAGGGCTGGGGCGTCCTCGCCTCCGGCTGACCAAGGGCGCTACCCCTGCCGCTCCGCGGCATCCATGCGCTGGGTGCCCACCACCGACAGCAGGCGCATCGCCTCCTCCGACGACGTGCCGGGCTCGGCCGTGTAGATCACCACCTGCTGGTCCCGGTCGGCGATGTCGAGGACGTCGCACACCACCGTCACCGGGCCCACCACCGGGTGCCGCAGCGTCTTGCACAGCGCGGGGCGGGCGCACACGTCGTGCGACGCCCACAGCCGGGCGAACTCGGCGCTGCCCTCCAGCAGCTCCCGCACCAGCCCCGCCACCTCCGGGTCCTCCGGGTAGCGCGCGGCGGCCGCGCGCAGCCGCCGCGCCGCCGAGCCCGCGAACCCGTCGGCGCCCGCGCTGAACAGCTCCCGCCCCGACCCGAGGAAGTACCGGCGCAGCAGGTTGCGGTCGCGCGGCGGCACCGCCGAGAAGTCCTCCAGCAGCGCCGCCGCCAGCGCGTTCCAGGCGATCACCTCATAGGTCGCCGACAGGACGATCGCCGCCGCGTTCGGCAGCCGCTCCAACAGCGCCAGGATGCTCGGCCGCACCTCGCGGGAAGGGCCGGGCGGCGGCCCCGGCGGGGAGCCCGCCAGGTGGTGCATGTGGTCGCGCTCGGCGTCCGACAGCCGCAGCGCGCGGGCCACCCCCGCCAGCACCTCGCCCGACGGGCGCGGGGCCCGCGCCTGCTCCAGCCGCGTGTAGTACTCCGTCGAGATGAACGCCAGCCGCGCCACCTCCTCCC
>NZ_ANBH01000364.1 GCF_000341185.1 Nocardiopsis chromatogenes YIM 90109 | reverse complement strand
CCCCCCCCCCCCCCCCCCCCCCCCCCCGCCGCAGGCCCGGGGTGCGGCGGCGCCGCCCCGCGGGCAGCCCCACCTCCTCCGGGGAGATCCGCTCACGGCGGCTGCGCAGGAAGGAGCCCAGTTCTCGTCTGTCCACCCCCCGAGTGTGCTCCCTCTCCGCGCCGCTCAGCCAGGTACCGCCGGTGCCTGGCTACGCACCGGGGCCCACGGCACAGTCGGTGCCATGGACGACACCACGAAGACGACCACCGGACTCCTCGACGGCAAGGCCCTGCTCATCGCCGGGGCCGGCCGCGGCATCGGCGCGGCGGCGGCACGCCTGTTCGCCCGCGAGGGCGCCCGCGTCCTGCTCACCGCCCGCACCGAGGAACAGCTCGCCTCGGTCACCGCCGACATCCGCGCCGAGGGCGGCGCCGCCGAGTACGCGCTGTGCGACCTGGACGACGCCGACTCCGTGCGCGCCGCCGCGGACCGCGCCGTCGAACTGTTCGGGCGGCTCGACGGCGCCTTCAACAACGGCGCGGCGGGCCAGCGGCCCGGCCCCATGGACACCACCGGTGAGGACGACTTCGACCTCGTGTACCGGGTGAACCTGCGCGGCCCCTGGCGGGCGATGTCCGCCGAGGTGGCCGCGATCCGCGCCACCGCAGGCTCCGGCGCCATCGTCAACACCTCCAGCGTCGGGGCGCTGATGGCCAACCCCGAGCTGCCCGCCTACGGGGCGATGAAGCGCGCCCTCAACAGCCTGACCGAGTCGGCCGCCCGCACCTACGGCCCCGAGGGCATCCGGGTCAACGCGATCGCGCCGGGGACCACGCTGACCGAGCTGCTGCGCGACTGGGAGGCCGAATCCCCCGGGGTGATCGAGCACCTGAACGGGCGGACCCCGCTCGGCCGCGCCGCCGACCCGTCCGAGGTCGCCGAGGCCGCGGCGTGGATGCTCAGCGACCGGGCGTCCTACGTGACCGGGACGGTCCTGCGGGTCGACGGCGGAATGCTCGCCTAGGGCCTCTCCAAAGCCCCCATGACCTCCCCCAGCACCTTCACCTGGTCGGGGGTGAGCCGGTCGAAGACGCGCTCGCGCACCTTGGCCACATGGCCCCGGGCGGCGTCGCCCAGGGCGGCGCCGCCGTCGGCCGTCAGGACCGCCCAGTACCCCCGGCGGTCGTCCGTGCACGGCTCACGGCGCACGTACCCCATCCGCTCCAGGCGGGTGATCTGGTGGGTCAGACGGCTCTTGGAGACGATGACGCTGTCGGCCAGGTGGCGCATCCGCATGCGCTCACCCTCGGCCTCCGACAGGGAGACGAGGATGCCGTACTCGACGAGGCTCAGCCCGCTGTCCCGCTGCAGGTCCCGGTCGAGCTCGGACTCGATCCGCGACTGCGCGCGCAGCAGGCTCCGCCACACGCTCTGCTCGTGCCCGCTCAGCCACTCCACCGTGTCCATGCCGGTCATCGTAGCCCGGCCAGCCATTCCCGGGCGGCCCCCGCGACCGCCGGCGGCAGGGCGTGGCCGCCCGGGTGCTCGCGCAGCTCCACCGCGGCCCCGCGGTCGCGGAGCTGGTCGGCCAGCAGCCGCGCCTGGCCGACCGGCGTCACGGTGTCGGCGGTGCCCGCCCCCATGAACACGTCGGTCCCCGACAGGTCGGCCGCCCCCGGGTCGCGCCCCTGCAGCGGAGCCGCCGACGCGAACAGCGCGGCCCCCCGCAGCAGCCCCGGGTGCAGGAGCAGCAGCGCGGCGGCGATGTTGGCGCCGTTGGAGAACCCGGCCGCCACGATGCGCCGGGGGTCCAGCCCGTAGGCCACCGTGGCCCGCTGGACGAATCCGGCCAGCCCGGCGGCGCGTTCCACCACGTCGTCGACGTCGAACACGCCCTCGCGCAGCCGCCGGAACCAGCGGGCGGCGCCGTTCTCGTCCACGGGGCCCCGGGGTGACAGGAGTGTGGCCCCGGGGTGCAGGGCCCGCCCCAGGCCGAGCAGGTCGTGCTCGTCGGCGCCGGTGCCGTGCAGGAGCAACAGGACCGGCGCCCCGGGCCGCCCCGGCTCCAGCACGTGCACGAACCCCAGGTCGTCCGTCCCCGCGTTCACCGCGCCTCCCTCGGGTCCGCCACCGCCAGTTCGGGCAGGTGCCGCTCGANCCCCGGGCGCCAGCCGCAGCTTCCGGCCGAGCTGGAGCAGCGGCTCGTCGTAGTCGAACCCGGGGCCGTCGGTGGCGATCTCCAGCAGCACCCCGCCGGGCTCGCGGAAGTAGATGGAGGTGAAGTAGGAGCGGTCGCGCACCTCGGTGACGTCGACGCCGCCGTCGGCCAGCGCCCCGCGCCAGGCCTCCTGGGTGGGCCCGTCGGGGGCGCGGTAGGCGACGTGGTGCACGGTCCCGGCGGCGACGTGCCCGCGCTCGGCCTTCGGGTCGGCGAGCACGTCGACGATGGTGCCCACCCCCTCGGTGCCCGGTCCGGTGCGGAACCGGTACCGCGGCCCGTCCTCGGCGACCGGCGCGAACCCCAGCGTGCCGCCGAGCATGGCGGCGGTGCCGTCGAGGTCGTGCTCGGTGAGGGTGACCGACCGGATGCCGCGGACGGCGTGCTCGGCGGGGACCGCCCCGCCGTCCCAGGGGTCGGTGTCGTGGGTGTCGGCGCCGGCGACCAGCTCGATGACCAGGCCGTCGGGGTCGCGCAGGGACAGCACGTCCTCCTCGATGCGCTCGGTGGGCCGCGCGGCCTCCACCCCGAGCGCGGCCAGGTGCTCCGACCACCAGCCCAGCGACCCCTCGGGCACCGCGAAGGAGGTGGTGGTGGCCTGCCCGGCGCCGCGGCGGCCCTTGGGGGCGCCCGGCCACGGGAAGAAGGTCATCACGGTGCCGGGGTTGCCCGCCCGGTCGCCGTAGTACAGGTGGTAGGTCTCGGGCGCGTCGAAGTTGACCGTCCGCTTGACCAGCCGCATGCCCAGCGCGTTCAGGTAGAAGTCGGCGTTGGCCTGCGGATCGCTCGCGATGGCGGTGACGTGGTGGATGCCGCTCGGGCGGACGTCCATGGGGCCTCCTCGGACGGTCGGGTGGTTCCGCCCCGGAGAACAGTTTAAGATTCAACTACATTCCCGCGAAATCGCGTCACCTGCACATGCATCGGCACTACCCTGTGCCGCATGGCGCACCGTCACCCCAGCAAGCTCAACGCCGAGCACGTCGCCCACCCCTCGGCGCGGCGCCTGCTCAAGGCCGAGCTGGCCAACTGCGCCGACTGCCGCACCCACTCCGAGGAGGAGGCGCTGGCCACCCCCGAGGTGCTCGCCTCGCTCCTGCACGGCTTCGCCCTCAAGCGCGCGGCACAGTGGCGCGACCGGCACTCCCGCTACCCCTCCTCGCTGCACGACCTCGCCCCGCCGGCGGAGGTGCGCTTCCTGACCTCCCCCACCCGGGAGATCACCCTGCTGTGCACCATCGGCTCGCGGTCGGGCGACCGGGTGGACACCGCGGCGGCCCTCGACGAGCTGGAGGCGATGACCGGGGACGAGCGCGCGCTGGTGCTGGGCGACCTCATCGACGGCCTCCTGGAGGACGAGGGCTGACGCATCCCATATTCGGGATATCCTCCCGGATATGGACGATCTCGATTCCCGCCTCGCCCGGCGCCTCGCCGCGCTCCGGGCCGAAAACGGGTGGTCCCTGGACGCCCTGGCCCGCGCCACCGGCATCAGCCGGTCCACGCTCTCCCGGGTCGAACGCGCCGAGGTCAGCCCCACCGCCGCCATGATCGGCGCGCTCAGCACCGCCTACGGGCGCACCCCCTCCCACCTGCTCGCCGAAGCCGAACCCGACCCCCCGCCCCTCGTCCGCGCCGCCGAGCAGGACCTCTGGCGGGACGAGGCCTCCGGGTTCGACCGGCGCACCGTGTCCCCGCCCCACCCGTCCCTGCGCGGCGAGGTCGTCCAAGGCGAACTGCGCCCCGGCGCCGACATCGGCTACGCCGCCCCGCCGGTGCCCGGCCTGGAACAGCACGTGTGGCTCCTCTCCGGAGAACTCGACCTGACCGCCGACGGCACCGAACACCGGCTCCGGGAGGGCGACTGCCTGCGCTTCCGCCTATGGGGCCCGACCCGGTTCCGCTGCCCCGGCCCCGCACCGGCCCGGTACGCCGTCCTGGTGGTGCACCCGTGACCGCCGTCCCCCTCTCCCCCGAAGCGTTCCGCCACAGCACCGCCGCCCTCGGCCGCCTGCTCGCCGCGACGGTCGCCGACGGCGCCTCGCTCGGCTTCCTGGCCCCCCTCGACGCCGCGCAGGCCGCCGCATGGTGGCGGTCCCGCCAGCCCGCCGTCGACGACGGAACCCTCCGGGTGTGGGCCGCCCCGGGACCGGGCGGCCGCGTCCTGGGCACCGCGGGGCTGGCGTTCGCCCCCATGCCCAACGGCGCCCACCGGGCCGAGGTCGTCAAAGTGATGGTCCACCCCGACGCGCGCGGACGCGGCCTCGGCCGGACCCTGCTCCGCGCGGTCGAGGAGGGCGCCGAACGGGCCGGGGCGACACTGCTGGTGCTCGACACCGAGGTCGACAGCGCCGCCGAACGCCTCTACGGCGGCGCCGGATGGACCCCCGTCGGCGTCATCCCCGACTTCGCCGCCGACCCGGGCGGGGCGCTCCAGGGGACGAGGATCTACTACAAGCGGCTCGGCTAGGCCGTCCGCTCCGACACGCAGAACTCGTTCCCCTCCGGGTCCCGCAGCACGGTCCACGCGAAGCCGGGGGCGGAGTGCTCCCCCACCACGCCCGCCCCCTTCCCCCGCAGGCGCTCTACGGCCGCGCGGCGGTCCTCGACCATGAAGTCGACGTGGGCACGGCGACGGGTTCCCTGCGCATGGGCCACCCTGGTCGGCCCATGCGGCCTTCAGGAGGTGAACGCCAGTGCGTGCTCCCCCACCCACTGGGCGAACGTCCGCGCGGGACGGCCGGTCACCTCCTGAACCGTCGGTCGGACGCTGTACCCGAACTCGGGCGGGTCGGTGCGCATGGCGAGGAAGAACGCGATGTCCTCGGCGGAGAACCCGGCGGCCCGCCACTCCTCGACGGCCTCCTCCCGGCTCTGCTCCACCAGCCGGACGTCCCGGTCCAGGACGTCGGCGACGATCCGCACCTGGTCCCGCACGGTCAACGCCTCCGGTCCGGTGAGCAGGTACTCCCGGCCGCCGTGCCCGTCCGAGGAGAGCACGGCCGCGGCCACGTCGGCGATGTCGGCCTCGTGCACCAGGGCGCTGGGCACGTCCGCGAAGGCCGCCCGCACGGTGGACTCCGCGGCGACCGACGGCGCCCACTCGCGCTTGTTGGCCATGAACTCCACCGGCGCCAAGCGGGTCCAGGACAGGCCGGCGGCATCCACAGCCGCCTCGACAGGGCCCGGCTCGACGTCGCCGCCAAGCACCGTGACCCGGCGGGCGCCGTTCCGCACGCACAGGTCGGCGATCTGCGGCCCGGTGTCCAGGGGAGCGAGGTCGTCGCCGCCGAAGGTGATCAGGTGCGCGGCGTCCACCCCGCGGAAGGCGTCGCCGAGGGTCGCGGGGTCGGTGAGGTCGCCGCCCACCACCGCGCACCCCTCGGGAAGCACCGCCCGCGCGGGGTCGCGGGTGAGCCCGCGGACGCGGTGCCCGTCGGCGAGGAGCCGTCGAACCAGGGCGCGCCCGACGGTGCCGGTGGCGCCGGTGACCAGGACGGTCAGAGATTCCTGTGTCGTCATGCCCCGAACGCTAGGAACGATCGCGGACCTTTCGTGTCCGCGATCAACCGTGTGTGAGCCCCGCCTCATGGGCCAGGATCGCCGCGCGGACCCGGTTGCCCACCTCCAACTCCACCAGGATCGCGCTCACGTGCGCCTTGACCGTCCCCTCCGACACGTGCAGCCGCCCGGCGATCTCCTGGTTGGTCAACCCCTCACCCACCAGGGCCAGCACCTCGCGCAGCGCGATCAGCGCCAGGTCGTGCCCGAGGGAGTCGTGCATGTCCGAGGCGATGCGCGCACGCTCGCGCAACCGCGCCTCCTCCTCCACTGACGCCCGCTCGCGCTCCAGCGCCTCCACCCGCTGCCGCTGGGCGTCGACCAGCGCGGCCTGCTGCCCCCGGAACCGCCCGACCGTCCACGGCAGCGCCGCGAAGACGAGCGTGCACAACAGCACGGTCATCCCCTCGGAGAACTCCAGGGCCGCCATGGCGCCCAGCCCCGCCACCGGGCCGGCCGCCAGAATCCACGGCCCGTGCACCGACGGCAGCCGCCTTCCGTGCAGGTAGGCGGCCACCAGCAGCAGGAGGAAGAGCCCCTGCCGCCACGCGGGCAGCTGCACCGTCCCCAGCGCGTTCACCGCGCAGACCGCCACGATGACGGCCAAGGCCACGGCATTCCCCAACGTGCTCACGCGCGGCGCTCCCTGCCCACCAGGCCGAACACCCGCGCGGCGATGACCGCCAGCCCCGCCAGCCCGGCCGCGAACACGGCGACGGTCAGGGGGATCGCGAAGTAGGTCATCTGCTCCCAGGTCACGTGCCGACCGTTCGTGAGCACCGTGACCACCGCCCGGTAGCCCAGCATCAGCGCCACCGGGACGAGCAGCGGGGCACACCGCAGCGCGGCCCCCCACAGGGACCCCCTCCGCGCCGCCCACGTCCGGGACCGCACGACGCCCACCGCCCCCAGCACGGCCGCCAGCAGCGTCAGCCCGCCCAGGGCCCACTGGTAGGCGCCGTCCCCCTCGGGCAGAACGGGGTCGCGCCCTTCACTGACCGCGATGAGGCCCTCCATGATCGTGTAGGTGTCATCCGTCAGCAGGGCGCTGTCCGCCATGACCGCGAACCCGTACCCGGTCTCCGGAACGACACCGTGGGCCGCGTACGAGGTGAACAGGTTGCCCGAGTGGGACACGAGGGCCCGGCCGCCCCCGGTCTCGTTCACCCCCCACCCGAGGCCGTAGTCCTCCCCGCCGCCGGGCGTCCGCATGGCGTCGAGACCCTCCTGTGAGACCGGCCCCTCCCCCGTCTGCGACACCAGCCAGTGCCCCATGTCGGACGCGGTCGAGACCGCCCCGCCCGAGGCACTGTGGTCGAGGATGCCCCCGATCTCCTGCCGCTCGATCCACATGCCGAAGAGCTCGTTGCGCCCCTCCGCGGGATCGGACTCCGCGGCGCTGAGCGTCGTCTCTTCCATCCCCAGCGCCCCGAAGACCTCCTCCTTCATGTACGCGTCGTAGCTCCGCCCCGTGACGACCTCCACCAGACGGGCCGCGACGTTGTAGTTGACGTTGCAGTACGCCCACTCGGCACCGGGGTCGGAGGTGAGCGTGTCGTCCTCCAGCCGGGACACGTAGTCCTCCAGCGACTCGGCCCCCTCCAGATCCGCGATGTCGATGCTCCGGTCCGACAGCCCCGACGTCTGGTCGAGCAGCTGGCGCGGGGTGATCTCCCCCGCCCGCGGGTCCGCCATGGAGAACTCGGGAAGCTGTTCGGCAACGGGGGCGTCCAGGTCGATCTCCCCCTGCTCCACCAGCTTCATGACACCATAGGCCGACAGCGACTTGGTGACCGACGCCAGGCGCATCGGGCTGTGCTCCGTGATCGGCTCCCCGCGCGAATCCGTGCCGTACCCCTCCGCCATCAGGACCTCGTCCCCATGGGTGACCGTCACCGCAAGGCCGGGAAGCCCGCTGGACGCGAAGGCCTCCTCCGCGTACGAGGCGAAGTCCTCCGCGGTGGGCTCCCCATCCGCGTGGGCGGCGGGCGCCCCCAGCGCCACCGTCGTGGCGCACAGCCCCAGGACGGGCAGCAGTCGTGTCAGCTTCGGCATCGGGTCTCCCCACATCGGTCTCCCGGACACCGAAAACACTAGAAATCACCAGGTCCGCCGGGCATCCGCCGCCCTTCCAGACCCACCCCCGACGAAAGTCATGGGGGGACTACGCCGCCTGGGACAGTGACCCGTCATCATCATCGGAGTCCCCCCGGTCACCGCCCCGGTGGGCCCGGTAGTGGGCCTTCAGGCGGAGCATGTGCTTCTCCCGGTTGTGCCTCCCGCAGAGAAGCTGGGCGTTTCCCACCGAGGTGGTGCCGCCCTCCCACCACTCGGTCCGGTGGTCGCCCTGGCACCACCGGGCCGGAACCGAGCAGCCGCCCTCCCACTGGCAGGTCCCCGCCTTCGCGGCGAGGGCCTCCCGTATCCGCGCGGGGAAGGTGCGCCGGGCCCGCCCGATGTCCACCACGCCCCGCACCGGGTCCGTGACCACCCGGCGGAGAAGCGAATCCGCAGCGAAGGCCCCGGCGACAGAGCCGGGAAGGACCCGGTCCCGGTCGCTCACCGCGGGCTCGGCACCTTCCCGCCCCTGCAGGGCGGCCAGGGGAACCGTGAGGTTCACCAACGGCCGCTCGGCCCCGCCTCCCCCGCACGAGCAGGGGCGGGGGGCCGCCAGGGCCGTGGCCGCGTCCGAGCCCTCCTCGGGCACCGGCACCGCCACCCCCTCGGCGATCAGCCGGTTCTCACAGAGCTGCACCAGGGCGTCGAACCGGCGCTCCTCCATGGTCCGCTCGTCGCCCTCCGACGGCGGAGCCAGGTGGCAGTCCAGGGCCGAGGCCACAATGTGCTCGCTGGCGATGTCGCCCTGCACATCCAGGGTGAAACCGAAGGCGTTGCGCAGGAACCGGGCCCTGCGCTCCTCATAGGAACGGCGGTGCCGCTCCTCGTGCGTCTTGGGCGACACCCGCTCGACGAGCGTGCGGCCGATGCGCTTGAGACCGGACTCGGCCACACCGTCCCGGGCGGCCTGCAGCATGATCGCCTCGGCCCCGGCCCGGAACCCGTCCGCGTCCGGGTACTCCTCGGCGGGGCGCTTCTCCACGGCCTTGCCGCAGGCCGTCACGATCTGGGCCAGGGCGGAGAAGGGGATCTCACCGTCCTCCGCCGCCCGCACCGATTCGGCGTGCTCCTCAAGGTGGTCGCCCACCTCGGCCACCGCCCGCGCCTGGGCCAGGCTGCGGCCGCAGTCGCGGAGCAGGCCGATCACGGTGGAGTGGTCGGATCCGGCCAGGGCCCCGGTCTCGCGCATCCTCGCGGCCAGCCGGGCCGCGGCCAGGTCCAGGGCGTCCTGGCCCCCGGCCAGCGCGGCCATCGCCTGGGCCAGGGCCTCGCGGTGGCCCGGGGCCACCTCGGCGCCCACCGCCCGCTCCACCCCGCGCAGCACGCCCGCAAGGCCCTTCCGGATCTCCTCTGCAGGAGATCCGGCGGGGATGCCGGGGTGCTGCTCGATCGCCATATACCAAATATAAGCGATCGCGGCGGCTTTATGGGAGAATCCCCAGGATTTCATAGAGAAATTCCGAGAAACACCGAACACCCAGGCCACGACACATGTTGATCTTGACGTCCGACCCGGCGCGAGCGCCATTGCAACCTTTTTCAAGAACCCGGCGAAAACACGACGCAAGCCCTCCAAGAGAGCTTGCGTCAACATTTTCAAGGACCTTGCAAAACCGCCGGGACCCTCCCGCCAGGGGGGTGGAACACCCGCGCCGTCCCGCCTCCAGGGGGCGACACGCCGTACCGCACCCTGCGCCCGGCGGCCAGAGCACCGTAGGCGCACCGACAGCCGCGGCCCCCGCCGGCACACTGGGCCGGGCCGGCGGCCGCCACGAACGCGGGCGACCACACGCCCCTCCCGGCCGCGCCGCCCCGCCCCCGAGGAACCCGCCGGACGGCAGGCAGGGCCAGGGCACGCACCCCGCTCCCGCCGTCGCCGCCCGCCACGGCGACCCCCACACGCCCGCCGCCCGACAGCGCTGCACCAAGGGCCGGGGACCGTTGTCGTCACCGCCTTCCCCCTCGCGCCAGGAGGCCCGCCGCCCGGCCGGGGCCGG
>NZ_ANBH01000363.1 GCF_000341185.1 Nocardiopsis chromatogenes YIM 90109 | reverse complement strand
CGCCGCCCGGCAGCCAGGGCCCGGAAACCGCCCGGCTCGGACCGTCGGCGCCATTCACGGTGGCCACGCACACGCCCGGCGGCCGAGAACGCTGTCGGAAGTGGCGTGGACCTTTGTCGTCGCTGCTCTCTGCCTTGCGCCCCGGCGCCCCGGCGCCCGGCCGGGGCCGGTGGGCGGGGCACCAGCCGAGCCGCCGCCTTCCCGGACCGTGGGGCCCGCCGCCCGGCAGGCAGGGTCCG
>NZ_ANBH01000362.1 GCF_000341185.1 Nocardiopsis chromatogenes YIM 90109 | reverse complement strand
GGCCGCAGTCGGCAAGAGTTCCACCACTCCAGCCGACGTGACCGGAAGGCAAGCAGGATCAGGGAACCGCCCCCGCTCACGCCGCCCCCGCTCACGCCGCCCCCGCTCACTCCGTCGCCGCCCTCCGCCATGCTCCTTCGCCGAGCAGGCGCAGGCCGTTCAGCGCCACGATGACGGTCGACCCCTCATGGCCCGCCACGGCCAGGGGCATCGGCAGGTGGCCGAACAGGTCCCATGCCACCAGGGCGGTGATGAACACCCCCGCGATCACGAGGTTCTGCAGCACCAGGCGCCGCGCCCGTCGCGCCAGTGACGCCGCCGCGGCGACCGCCTCCAGCTCGTCGCGGACCACAACGGCGTCGGCCGTGCGGCGGGACAGGTCCGAGCCCGACCGGCCCATGGCCACGGCCGTGTGGGCCGCCGCCAGTGCGGGCGCGTCGTTCACCCCGTCGCCGATCATCATGACGCGGGCGCCGCCGTCCTCCATGGCCCGCACCCGGGCCACCTTGTCCTCGGGCAGCAGCCCGGCCTCGACCTCGGTGATCCCGGCCTCCTCGGCCGTGCGCCGCGCCGCCGCCGGGGCGTCCCCGGTGAGCAGCACCGGCGGGCGCCCGGTGCGGGCGGCCAGGGCCGCCACGGCCGCGGCGGCGCCGTCCCGCATCCGGTCGGCCAGGCCCAGCACCCCGGCGGGGCGGTCGCCGCGAAGCACGACCACAGCGGTCCGGCCCTGCTCCTCCAGGGTGTGGGCCTCTTCGCGCGCCCGCCGGAAGGCGGTGGAGGCGGCGCCGGTGCCCTCGTCCGGACCGCCCAGCAGCCGGGCGGGGCTCCCCACGGCCACCCGGTCGCCGCCGACGACGGCCCGCACCCCCTCCCCCGGGACGGAGGAGAAGTCGCGCGCCTCGGCGGGTTCCAGTCCCTCCTCCCTGGACGCCGCCACCACGGCGCGGGCGATCGGGTGCTCGCTGGGGCGTTCGGCCGCCGCGGCGAGCGCGAGCAGCGACGCCCGGTCCTCGCCGCCGAGCGGGCGCACGTCCGCCACACGCGGGGCCCCTTCGGTGAGCGTGCCGGTCTTGTCGAGGGCGACCGCGTCGGCGGCGGCCAGGCGCTCCAGGGCCTCGGCCGACTTGACGAGCACGCCGTGGCGCCCGGCGTTGGCGATCGACGCCAGCAGGGGCGGCATGGTCGACAGCACCACCGCGCAGGGCGAGGCGACGATCATGAAGGTCATCGCGCGCAGGAGCGCGGTGTCCAGGTCGGAGCCGAAGGCCAGCGGAACCGCGAAGACGGCGATGGTGGCGGCGACCATGCCGATGCTGTAGCGCTGTTCGATGCGCTCGATGAAGCGGTGGGTGGGCGAGGTGGTCCGGGACGCCTCCTCGACCATGGCGGCGATGCGGGCGACGACGGCGTCACCGGCCTCGCGCTCCACGCGCACGGTCAGCGCGCCGGACCCGTTGAGGGTCCCGGCGTAGACCTCGTCGCCGGGCGCCTTGTCGGCGGGGAGCGGCTCGCCCGTGATGGTGGCCTGGTCGACCTCGCTGCGGCCGTCGACGACGCGCCCGTCCGCGCCGACCGCCTCGCCGGGGCGCACCAGCACGGTGTCGCCCACGGCCAGGTCCTCGGCGGCGACGGTCTCCTCCCGGCCGTCGTCCTCCACGCGGGTGGCGGTGGCGGGGGCGAGGTCGAGCAGCCCGCGCACCGAGTCCTCGGTGCGGGCGGTGGCCACCGCCTCCAGGGCGCCGGAGACGGCGAAGATGACGATGAGCAGGGCGCCGTCCCCGGCCTCGCCCACGGCGGCGGCGCCGAGCGCGGCGACCACCATCAGCAGGTCGACGTCGAGGGTGCGCTCCTTGAGGGCCTTGAGGCCGGACAGGGCGGGGTCCCAGCCGCCCAGGGCGTAGACGGCGGCGTAGAGCAGGCCGGTGAGCAGGGGCGGGCCGCCGAGCAGGTCGAGCGGCAGGGCGGTGAGGAACACCGCGAGCGCGGCCGCGGCCCAGCGCACCTCGGACAGTTCCAGCAGGCGGGTGCGGTGGCGGCGCGGTGCGGCGGCGAGCTGGGCCGCCGGTGCGGGCGGGGCGGGGGCGGATGTCGAAGGCATCGTCGGGCCTCGTGCGGTCGGGTCGTGGCGGGCCCCGGGCAGGGCTCCCGCGGTCGGTCGGGGCGCCACTATACAGGAACACATGAACAAGTCTTCATTAGTTCATAGAAGTAGGATGGCTGCATGGGCCACGAACTCGCATCCCCGGCACCCGCGGCCAAGCCCGCGCTCGACGCGGCCGCCGCCGAGAAGGTGGCCGCCACTCTGCAGGCCCTGGGCACCCCGTCCCGCCTGCTGATCCTGTCCCGGCTGCGGGAGGGCCCACTGCCCGCGACCGAGCTGGCCGACGCGGTGGGCATGACGCAGTCGGCCTGCTCGCACCAGCTCCGCCTGCTGCGCAACCTGGGCCTGGTGACCGGCGAGCGCAAGGGGCGGTCGGTGGTGTACTCCCTCTACGACCACCACGTGGCCCAGCTCATCGACCAGGCCCTGAACCACGTCGAACACCTGCGCCTCGGCCTGCCCGACCGCCCCGCCGAGGAGGCGTAGACGGCCTCGGCGCCGCGGCACCGGCGAACCACCTGGCGGCGGCACGGCGGGCACCCCGCTCGCGGCCCCCGGCCGGGCGAAAGGCCGACGGAACGCAGGGCGGCGGGCGCCGACCAGGGCAGGTCGACAGCCCCCACCGCAGCGCTGGCGGCGGCACGGAATGTGCGTGGTCACGGGAGAGGCGACGACGGCAGGACCGGCACCCCGGCCACCGGCCCCGGCCGAGCGGCGGGCCGGGCTGGGCCATNCGCCCCCGCAGGGGACGGGCCGCCTCGCCGGTTCACGGCGCCCGCTCGGTCGCGCCGGTGTCCTCCGGCTCAGTCGCGCCAGTCGCCGGAGAACTCCGTCGCGCACCCCTCACCCGAGGCCGTGCCCGTGCGGTTCTCTCCGGACTCCCAGGTCACCGTGCCGTCCGGGTCCTTCTTGATGTACTTGTACTCGAACTCCGTACCGGGCGGCAGGTCGACCGCCCCCCGCCACACCGGGTACGACGACTCTCCGGTCGACAGTTCCAGCGCCTTGTCCGGGTCCCATCCGCCCAGCTCGTCGACGGACCCGGCGACGTACACACCCTGGCCGTAGAACGTCTCGACCGTCGGGGCGAAGGCGGCCTCCACCGTCGAGCACTCCCCCGAGCCGTCGTCGCCGTCCGAGCCGTCGCCCTCCACCATCGCGCCGACGTGAAGGGCGACCGCGCCCTCGGGCGGGACCGACACCTCCGCCTCGCCGCCCTCGACCTGCACGGTCGCACCGTCGCAGGTGCCGTCGGCGAACGTCCCCGAGGCCACGTCGCAGTAGGTCCCCTCGGGCAGGGAGGTGGTGAACCCGGCGGTCCACTCCTGAGCGGTCGCGTTGAACGCCGCGAAGCCCGCGGCTCCGCGCTCCAGCGCCGCCCGGCCCCGCTGGGAGCCGTCGTCGAGCCAGGTGACCCCCTCGCCCGCCGTCGCGCTCGCGAACGTGGGCATGGCGTTGAGCGCCCGGTGCTCGCACACCCAGGCGTCCTGCGAGCAGTCGGTGGCCGCGGTCGTTCCGTCGCCCGACATGGGCGGGCCCTGGTCGTTCCCGGTGTAGTCGAAGCTCGACATCACCTTGGGCGTGCCGTAGCCGTGCGCCAACAGGAATGCCTGGGCCAGGTCGTAGCGGTCGCGGTCGGTCCGGTGCGTGAGGACGGGCTCGCTGCGCTGGGTGTCGTGGTTGACGACGAAGGCCACCGCGCTGTCGGACTCCAGCGCGCCGTCCCCCACGCCCTTGGCGGCCTGCAGGTCGCCGTCGGCGAAGGCGTGGCCGATCCCGCGCTGGTAGTCGAACTCGGTCACGTCCCCGATGCCGGTGTACTCGTCCTCGCCGATGGCGGAGTCGGCGATCACCTCCTGGAAGACGTAGGGCGGCTCTCCCCAGCCGGGCACCGTTCCGGGCAGCGCGCCGACCACGGCCTGCAGGTCCTCGGGCGGCATGTGCTTGGCGGCGTCGATCCGGAACCCGGCCACGCCCATCTCGACGAGCGAGGAGAGGTAGGCGCTCAGGGTGTCGCGCACGTAGGCGTCGCCGGTCGCAAGGTCGCTCAGCCCGAGGAGTTCGCAGTTGCGCACCTCCCAGGGGTCGTTCCAGTCCTCGATGTCGCGGCCGCATTCGGCGGTGTTGAAGTCCTGCTCGGAGTAGCCGGAGGCGCCGTCGCCGAACAGGTCGGGGTAGGCGTACTTCTCGTACTCGGTTCCGGCGCTGCCCGGGCCGGAGCCGACCGAGCCGGTGCCGGTCATGTGGTTGACGACCGCGTCGACGTAGATCCGCACTCCGGCGCCGCGGCAGCGGTCGACCATGTCCTGGAAGTCGGCGGCGGTGCCGCGCCGGGTCTCGTCGAGGCGGTAGCTGACCGGCTGGTAGTCCTGCCACCAGGGGTAGTCCTCGTCCTCCAGGACGACGTGCTCCTGCGGCGGGGAGACCTGGACGGCGGCGTAGCCGTTGGGGCCGAGGACGTCCTCGCACTCCTGTGCGACCGACTCCCAGCGCCATTGGAAGAGGTGGACGATGGGGCCGCCGTCGTCGGGGGCGGCGGTGGCCGCGGCGGTGGCCGCCGCGGGCGTCGCGGACCGCGCGCCGCCGGAATCGGAGCGCAGCACGAACGCGGCCACCAGGGCGCCGCCGATCAGCAGCGCCGCGGCCGCGGCCAGAGTTCTTCGGAGGGTGAGGGGCATGGAGCTCTCCTCGTGTGCGGGGGTGCGGGGGAGCGTGGATGGCCGCGCCCCACCGGAGAGGCGAGACCTCCACGTAAGGTTCTTGCTAGATATGCAAGAAATTTCAGTGTGCGCTGCAACATAGCAGCAATCCGCCGCGATGTGAACGGCTTCACACGTCCACTCTGCCCTCGGACGTCACCCCCTCCCCGCACCCTGCAACTTCTTGCGCCCTTTTCCTGCGCAGTCTCCAATGGCGCATGGGCCCCTCGCCGCTGACCGGCCGGTGCCCGGCTGCTAGCGTGTCGAGCCGTCGGCCGCCCCTGCGGGGGTGTCACAGGGAACCCGGTGCGAATCCGGGACTGACGCGCAGCGGTGAGGGGGACGGACGGGGCACGAGGCCACTGGGACGCGCACGCGTACCGGGAAGGCGCCCCGTCCGGACGAACCCGAGTCCGAAGACCTGGCCGACCCCGACGGCCGCCGCCCCGGCGGCCCGGGAGCACGTGTCCGCAGGCCCCGCGAATGGGCCCCACGTACGGAAAGGCCTCCGTGGCGACTGCACGCCCGGCGGGACGCCCCCGCCCGCACATCCGCCCGTCCTCCCGCCCGCGCCGCCGCCCCCCGGCGCCCGCATCGGCCGCCCTTGCGGCGGCGGCCCTCGTCCTCTCCGGGTGCGGCCCCGGCTCGGAGGGGGCGGCGCCCGACACCGCGGCACCCGAGGCCGTCGAGAACTGCGGCAGGCAGGTCGAGGTGTCCGCCCCGCCGCAGCGGGCCGTCTCCCTCGACCAGGGCACCACCGAGATCCTGCTCTCCCTCGGCCTGGCCGACCGCCTGGCCGGCACCGCGAAGTGGACCGACCCTGTCATGGAGGGGCTGGAGGACGAAGAGGCGAAGGTACCCCGCCTGGCCGAGAACCTGCCCTCCTTCGAGCGCGTCCTCGACGCCGAACCCGACTTCGTCGCCGCGTCCTTCGCCTCGACCCTGGGCACCGGCGGCGTGGCCGAGCGGGAGGACTTCGAGGAGCTGGGCGTGCCCACCTACCTCTCCCCCTCCGACTGCGAGGGCAAGGACAACTCCACGGGCGGCGACGGGTCCCGGGACGAGCCCCTGGAGATGGACACGGTCTACCGGGAGATCCGCGAACTGGCCGCCCTGTTCGGCGTCGAAGAGCGCGGCGAGGAGCTGGTCGGCGAGCTCCAGGGGCGGGTGCGGGACGCGGCCGCCGAGGCCGACGCCGACGGCGTGACGCTCATGCACTGGTTCTCCGACTCGCGGTCGCCCTACATGGCCGGGTGCTGCGGCGCCCCGGGCATCATCACCGAGGCCGTCGGCGCGGAGAACGCCCTTGACGACACCGCCGACGAGTGGCCCCAGGTCTCCTGGGAGGCGGTCGCCGACCGCGACCCCGACCACCTGGTGATCGGCGACCTGACCCGGGAGGCGCAGACCGCGGAGAGCGCCGAAGACAAGATCGCCTTCCTGGAGGACGACCCGGTCACCAAGGAGATGGAGGCGGTTCGGGAGGAGCGCTACATCGTCGTGAGCGGGGCGGCGATGAATCCGTCGATCCGGACGGTCGAGGGCATCGAGCAGGTCGCCCGAGCGCTGTCCTCCGACGCCGGGCCGTCCGCGTCGGCCTCCCCCTCCTCATGACCGCCGCCAGAGGCGCCGCCGCGGCGGCCGTCGGCCTCGCCCTCCTGGCGGTGTCGGTCGCCGTGGCGGTGACCGTCGGCCCGGCGGGGATCACCGTGCCCGAGGCG
>NZ_ANBH01000361.1 GCF_000341185.1 Nocardiopsis chromatogenes YIM 90109 | reverse complement strand
CCGGGGGGGCATCGGGTGGGCCCTGCGCCTGCCGCGCGCGCTGCTCGCCGCGGTGTGCGGGGCCGGCCTCGCGGTGTGCGGCGCGGTTCTGCAGTCGCTGCTGCGCAACCCGCTGGCCGACCCGTTCGTGCTGGGGGTGTCGTCGGGGGCGTCGACCGGCGCCGTCCTCGTCGTCGTCCTGGGGGCCGGTGGCGGGCTGCTGACGCTGTCCGGCGGCGCGTTCGTCGGCGCGTGCACATCGTTCGCCGCGGTCCTCCTGCTCAGTCGGCTGTCCGGGGGAACGACCGCCAAGGTCGTCCTCTCGGGCGTGGCCGTGATGCAGCTCTTCTCCGCGCTCACCTCCGTGATCGTGTTCTCCTCCGCGGACGCCGAGCAGACGCGCGGGGTGCTGTTCTGGCTGCTCGGGTCGCTCGGGGGCGTGCGGTGGGGGGATGTGTGGCCCTCCGCCCTCGCCCTGGTGGCCGTCATCGCCGTGGCGGTGCCGCGCGCGCGGGAGCTGGACGCCTTCGCGTTCGGGGAGGACGCGGCGGCCGCGCTGGGGGTGGCCGTGGGGCGCGCACGGCTGGTGCTGCTGACCGCCACGGCACTCATGACCGCGTTCCTGGTCAGCGCAGCCGGGGCGATCGGCTTCGTGGGCCTGGTCCTGCCGCACGCCGTCCGGGCGCTGACCGGCCCGGGGCACCTGCGTGTCCTGCCCGCGAGCGCGCTGGCGGGGTCGGTCTTCCTGGTGTGGGTCGACACGCTGGCCCGCACCGCGTTCGCCCCGCAGGAGCTTCCCGTGGGAGTGGTGACATCGCTGATCGGAGTGCCCGCGTTCATGTACATCCTCTACCGGGGCCGCCCCCGGGCCCAGGAGCGGCGGTGGACGGGCCGGAGGCCGAAGGCGCACCGCACGCGCGGGGCCGCCGCGGGTATCGTCGGCCCGGTCCGGGAGCCGGAACCGGGCCACGCCCCGCACCGGCCGGTGGGAGGCCGCCGATGAGCCTGGCCGCGCGTGAGGTGTCGTGGGCGGTCGGCGGCCGCCTGGTCGTCGACGGTGTGAGCCTGGAGCCCGAGCCGGGTTCCACCACCGGTCTCCTCGGGCCCAACGGGTCGGGGAAGTCGTCCCTGCTGCGGCTGCTGGCCGGGCTGAGGCCCGCGGCGTCCGGCGCTGTGGAGCTCGACGGCGTGCCGCTGTCGCGGGTGGGGCGCAGGGAGGCGGCGCGCCGCATCGCGGTGGTCGAGCAGGACGCCGCGACCGAGACCGACCTGACGGTGGCCGAGGTGGCGGGGCTCGGCCGGATCCCCCACCGGCGCGGGTGGCCGGCACCGTCCCGGGCCGACGACGACGCGGTCGCCGACGCCCTGGGGCGGGTCGGCCTGGCCGACCGGGCGGGGGACCTGTGGCGCACCCTGTCCGGCGGCGAGCGCCAGCGCGCGCAGATCGCGCGGGCCCTCGCGCAGGAGCCGCGTGAGCTGCTGCTGGACGAACCGACCAACCACCTCGACATCGCCCACCGCTTGGAGGTGCTGGACCTGGTGGCGCGCCTGGAGGTGACCGCGGTGGTGGCGCTGCACGACCTGAATCTGGCCGCGATGTTCTGCGACCGCCTGCTGGTCCTCAAGGAGGGCCGCCCGGTGGCGGCGGGCACGCCGGGCGAGGTGGTCACCGAGGAGCTGATCGCCGACGTGTACGGGGTGCGCTCGGAGGTCGAGCCGCGCGGCCCGGGAGGCAGGCCGTCCGTACGCTTCCTGCCGGGAGCGCCCGCATAGCGGCGACCACCGTGGACGGCCTCGGGGACGGCCTCAGGTTCGCCGCCCCCGGGGTCCTCCCCCACGCGCGAAGAGACGGGGTCCGGCCGCGTAGTGGAACCGCCGACGGCGGCGCACCGGCCAGGACTCCCGAAGGTGGGTCAGACGGACGGAGGCCGCACCACTCCACGGACACCGTTGGCGTCTCCGGCGGGATCCGGTCCTCCCGGGACGATGCATCGAGGTCATGTCCGCTGGAGTGGTGCCATTTCCGTCCGACCTGGCCGGGGCGATCGGGTCCCTTCCGCTGCGGCGGTGCCGCTTCTGTCCGCCCGGATCGGCATGGCATCCGCACCGACGGTCGGGCCCCGTGGGCGGTCCGGGACGCCGAGCAGCAAGGGCCCTGGCCGGGTGGCCTAAGGCCGCCCGGCGTAGGGCGCTCGCTGCCGCAAGAATTTGCACCGCTCCAGCGGACGCGGCCCCATCTCCGTTCACGTCCGCTGGAGCGGAGTGATCTCCGCGGACGCCACCTGAACCGCCATCGACGCGGTCGGACACGGCCCACGTGCCCGCCGCCGCGGTGAACCCGGCCGGTACGTACGCACGGCTCACAGGAATACCCCTGGCCGCTCCCCGCACCTCCCGCCGCACCACCAGACCCACCGACAGCGCCCTCCAACCGATGAGACCGGTCGATGCGGGCCCGCGCACCGCGACCGGAGTGTTTCGGGGTCATTGGAGCCCCGGAAGCAACGCCTCACCCTCGGTTGAGACCTGTTCCCGCTGGGAGACGTCTGCGTCGCCCTCGGCCCCGGTGACCGGCCGCGCAGGGGTGCCCAGCCAGGGCCTGGCCGCGCCCCGGAGCGCGATCGCCCAGACCACCGGGGCACTTCCTCGGCGCTGGCATGCCCCCTTCCCAGGGATGAGAGCCTCCGTCGCACCCGGAACCGGTCACCTCCGGCGGGGCGGCGGGGAGCCCTGCGGGGGCCCATTGCCCCGCTCGCCGCTTCTGTCTAGTTTGGCGTGCGGTCGGGCGCCGACCGCGCACCGGCCGGACCGCTCCCCGGACCCATGAGGTGCGTCTTGCGCAGACCGTCCCCCCGCCTCGGTGCCGCCGCGGCCGCCACCGCGGCCCTGCTCGCCGGTTCCCTCCTCGCCCCCGCCCCCGCGGCGGCCGCCGCCCCGACCGGCGCCCCCGCCGCCGACCGGGCCGACCGGTCCGCCGGAGACATCCTGGACCGGCTGCTCGCCGTCCCCGGGATGCGGCTCATCGAAGAGAAGCCCGCCGAGGACCACCGCTTCTTCGTCCTCGCCTACACCCAGCCGACCGACCACGGCGACCCCGGCGCCGGTACGTTCGAGCAGCGCCTGACCGTCCTGCACCGGGGCACCGACCGGCCCACCGTCTTCTCCACCTCCGGATACGACCTGCCCGCGGACCCGGAGCCGTCGCGCTCGGAACCGACGCGCATCGCCGACGCCAACCAGGTGTCGCTGGAGTACCGCTACTTCGGCGAGTCGGTCCCCGACACCGGGACGGACTGGTCGGCCCTGAGCACCGAGCAGGCCGCCGCCGACCAGCACCGGGTGTTCACCGCGCTCGCCCCCCTCTACCCGGAGGAGTGGATCTCCACCGGGGGCAGCAAGGGCGGCATGACGGCGGTGTTCTACGAGCGCCTCTACCCCGACGACATGGACGGCGTCGTCGCCTACGTCGCCCCCAACGACGCCGACCGGCCCGGCGACACGGCCTATGAGCGGATGCTGGAGCGCGTCGGCCCGCGCGAGTGCCGGGAGGCGCTGAAGGCGGTGCAGGTGGAGACCCTGGAGCGGCGCGAGGCGATGGTCGAGCGCTACGAGGAGTACGCCGAGCGCCACGACGCCACCTTCGACCGGGTCATGGGGTCGGCAGACAAGGCGCTGGAGGCGGTCGTCCTCGACCTGCCGTGGGGCTTCTGGCAGTACGGCGACGCGGCGGACTGCGCGTCGGTCCCCTCGCCCGACGTGTCGGACGACGAGCTGTGGGCGTGGCTGGACGAGGCCTACGGGTTCGCGTTCTTCACCGACCAGGTGGTGGAGCGGTACTCGCCGTACTACTACCAGGCCGGGACCGAGCTGGGGGACCCGCGCCCCCGGGCACCGCACCTGAAGCACCTGCTCCGCTACCCCGGCCTGGACGCGCGCGACCACGTGCCCGCCGAGGTGGAGATGGGCCCGTTCGACCCCACTCTGACGTGGGGGACGGACTGGTGGGTGCGCTGGCGGGCGGAGAACATGCTGTTCGTGTACGGGGAGATGGACCCGTGGAGCGCGGAGCGGTTCCGCCCCGGCCGGAGGACCGAGGACAGCCACCTGTTCGAGGCGCCGGAGGCGAACCACTACGCGTCCATCTCCTCGCTGACGCCCCGGGACGAGGCGGCGGCGACGGCGGCCGTGCTGCGGTACGCCGGGGTCGAGGAGGAGGCGGACGACGGCGCGATCGCGCCCTACGACGCCGAACTCGACGGCCGGGGAGAGCGTGAGCGCGCCGAGGAGGAGGGGCCGCCGATCCCGCGCCGGTAGATCCCGTCCTCGAGGCACCGGGGACCGCGGCCCCGCCACGCTCGGGGCGGCGGTCGCCCCGAGTACATCGCCGACCCGCCCCCGGACGGGGCGCGCGAATGCGCCAGCCGAGCCACCGCTCGACAGGGCGCCGTCACCGCGACGGGACGACGTCAGCGCGGCGACGACCCCACTCCTCGTCACTCCTCATCGCGGCGGACCCGGATCGCCTCCCCCTCCGGGCCGTCCGGTTCGCCGTCCTCGTATCCGTTCAGCGGCGCGTCCCGCTCGCCCCGGCGCGCCTCCTCGGCCACCTCCTCGGAGATGCCGAGTTCGCCGGGCTCCTCCCCCTCCTCTGCCCTCGGGTCCAACTCCCCCTCCGGCGGGTCCTCGATGTAGCGCTCCCACAGGCCGACGTCGACCTCCTGTTCGTCGTCGCCCATCTCCGCCTCGCGCTGTTCCTCCTCGCGCCGTTCCCGGCGCAGGCGCTCGTCGTCGCCGCCGAAGCGCTCGGCCTCCCAGTCAGGATCCCGCTCGGTCATCGCCCGTCCTCCCCTTCGGCTTCCCTGTCTCCCGTGCGGCCGCGGCGCGCCCGTCCCCGGCCGCCGTACTCCTCGGCCCCCGTGCCCCTATCCGCGGCGGCCCCGGCCGACTCCCCCTCGGCCGCCTCTTGACCGCCGGTCCCACCTCCGGGCCTGCCCCCGGGCCCGGCGTCCGACCCGCCACCCGGCCTGTCGGCGGCCGAAGGCAGGTGCATCACCAGCACCGCCCCGCCCAGCAGCGGGCTCTCACCGGCGGTCAGCGTCCCCCCGCCCGCCTCGGCGACGGCCCGGGAGATCGCCAGCCCCAGCCCCGACCCGCCCGGGTCCCTGCGCCGCGATTCGGCCAACCGCGCGAACCGCTCGAAGACGCGCTCCCGGTCGGCCTCGGGGATGCCCGCCCCGTCGTCGTGCACCTCCATGACGACGGTGTCGCCCTCGGTGCGCACCGCCACGAGAATGTACTCGCGGGCGTGCCGCTCGGCGTTGGCCAGCAGATTGGTCAGCACCCGCCCCAGCCGCACCCGGTCGGCGCGCACCCGCGCTCCGGGCTCCAGGTCGGTTCCCACCTCCACCGTGCAGACCCGGCGCTCCACCTCGGCGAGCACCAGTTCCGCCAGGTCGATCTCGGTGTTCCCGGCCGCCACGTCGGCGTCGAGCCGGGCCAGTTCCAGCAGGTCGCCGACGATGCGCTGGAGCCGCTCCACGTCCTGCAGCAGCCCCTCCAACGAGCGTCGGGCCGATTCGGGATCGGGGTCCGGGTCGGCCAGCTCCACCTCCAGCCGGGTGCGCATCCCCGCGATCGGGTTGCGCAGCTCATGCGAGGCGTCGGAGACGAAGCTGCGCTGGCGGTCCATCGCCCGCTCCAGGCGGTCGAGGGTGGCGTTGCCGGTGCGGGCCAGTTCGGCGAGCTCGTCTCCCGTGGTGGGGATGCGCAGTCTGCGGCCGGGGTCGCGCGCGGACAGCCGCTCCAGGTCGCGGCGGATGCTCTCGACCGGCCGCAGCGCGCGTCCGGCGCCGCGCCAGGCCATCCAGCCGACGGCGCCCAGCACCAGTACGCCCACCCCCGCCAGGCTGAACTCCAGGAGCGGCCCGGCGGCGCCGCGGGAGTAGGAGACCGCGGCGTAGACGATCACCGGGCCGTAGGCCTCGGAGTCGGTCTCGACGCCGACGACGCTGAGGCACCCCTCGCCCCCCTTCTCGGGGCACAGGGCCTCCTCCACGAGGAAGTCGCCGTGCTCGGGCCGCGCGGAGATCAGCGGGGGCCTGCCCTGCATGGCGGAGCTCGCGGCGACGACCTCTCCGCCGTCGTCCACCACCTGGATGCGCAGCACACCGGCGGTGGGCGGGATGGCTCCCTCGTAGCCCCGGGTCTCGATGTGGATGGAGACCTGCCGTGCCGTGGCACCGGCCCGGTCGAAGCGCTCCCGCTCGCTCTCGTGCTCCACCCCGATCCCGACCAGGACCAGCGCCAGCGCCAGCGGCGGGGTCACGATGAGCAGCGATCCGGCGGTCGCCCGACCCCGGATCGAGCGCGGCCGCAGCCGCCGCCACATGCCCATGGGAAACCGCCCCTCGACCGACCGGCCCACCGATCGTCGCAGGAGGGGCGGAAGGACCCACACGTGACACGGACGGCGGAATGGGGGTTTTGCGGAGCTTTTACCACCGCACCGGGGACGGACACGCGGTGATTTCTCCGAATCACCCGCGAACAGCACGCAGTCACGATTCAATGACAGGCGGTAGTGGATCGCGCGCCGTGGACGGAGGGCGCGCGGACACTCCGGCCCGTCCGTGCAGGCGCCGCGGCCACGTGCCGGGGCCGCGTTCCGGGAGCCCGCGCCGCAGCAGCCACATGCAGCGGCCGCATCCCGAGGCCCGAAGAGCGTACTCGGGGGTGTGCGCGATACGGGCCCCGGAGGGCGGAGGCGGCGAGCCGCACGGAGACGACGGAGACCACGCACAGACCACGCAGACCGCGCAGACGAGGAAGAGGACCGCGATGCCGAACCTGAGGACGAGAACGGCCCTGGCAGGACTGGCCGCGGCGGGGGCCGTCGCACTGGCCGCCGCGTCCCCGGTGCACGCCGCCGGGCCCGATGACAAGACGCAGAAGATCCACGAGGCGCAGGAGATGCTGGACGCGCAGCAGGGCAGGTACTCCGCCGCGCGCCTGGTGCTGGAGTGGACGTTCGAGGACGGGGGCGGCGGGAACAGGGTGACCCTGAGGTGCCACCCGACGGGCGGCTCGCACCCCGACCGCGCCGAGGCGTGCGACTCGCTGACCGAGGCGGGCGGCCACTTCGAGCTGCTGCGCAACACGGGCGAGCCGTGCACGATGGAGTACCGGCCGGTCGTGGTCTCGGCCGAGGGGAACTGGTTCAAGCGCCCGGTCGACTACACCGAGACGTTCAGCAACCCGTGCGTGGCCAAGGTCGAGACCGACCGGGTCTTCGACTTCTGAGCCCGGGCCCCGGCCGCGAGGCACCCGGCCTCCGCGAAGGGCCGGCGCCGCCCGGGGCACCCGCACACACACCGGTCGGCGGCGGTGGTGGACGCCCCGCATCCCCCACCGCCGCCGACCGGGCCCGGTGATCGCCGCCGAGGCCGTACCCGCGCTCCCGCCTGCCGATACGGCGCGCCCGGGGCACCCCGCGACGGGCTCGGCGAAGGTGCCCTCGAAGCCGAACGAGGGTGCTCTCGCCCCCCGGTCCGACTCCGCCCCCGTCGAGACCATCGCCAAGGGCGCCCCTCCTCCGCGCCCCGCCGCCCCCGCCCTCCCCTCACGCCCGCTCCCCCGGGGACCCACACCCCCTCCCCCATGACCTGCGGCGTCGTGCATAGTCGCCCCCCACTTGTGCACTGCACAACATTGGGCTCACCCTCTTCTGGGGATCTGTACACCTTCCTTACATTCATGGGCCACCGGCTTTTTCCGTCCGGTCTCGCCCTTTTCCCCCGAAGGAGAACCCGATGCGACCAACCCGCCCGGTCCGCGCGGCCGCCCTCGTCGGGCTCGCCGCGGCGCTGGCCGCCTGCGCTCCCGCCCAGACCGACGGCGCCTCCCCCGGCGCCGACGAGATGGAGGGCACCCTCCGCGTCTGGCTGTTCTCCGAGGTCGACCAGGAGCCCAAGGAGGCGGTCGTCGACGAGGCCGTCGCCGCGTTCGAGGACGCCCACGACGGCGTCACCGTGGACGTGCAGTACATCCCGGTCGACACCCGTGCCGAGCGCTTCCGCGCCGCGTTCAACGACCCCTCCTCCGCCCCCGACGTCGCCGAGTACGGCAACACCGACCTGGCCGGGTACGTCGAGTCCGGCGGCTTCCTCGACGTCACAGAGGACCTGGCCGACTGGGAGGACCACGCCGACATCGCCGAGGACGTCGGCGCCACCGCGCAGGTCGGCGACGGCACCTACGGTGTCCCGTGGTTCCTCGGGGCCCGCGCCCTCTACTACCGCACCGACGTCTTCGACGACCTCGGCCTGGAGGCGCCCGAGACCCTGGAGGAGGTCGTGGAGGCCGGGCGCGCCGTCCGCGAGGAGGACCCGGACATGCTCGGCGTCTCCGCCGGCGGCGCCTACACCTACGGCTTCCTGCCCTTCGTCTGGGCCCACGGCGGCGACATCGCCGAGCAGGAGGGCGACGGCTACACCTCCGCCATCGCCTCCGACGAGGCCAAGCAGGGCTTGGAGCTGTACTCCGAGATCCTCTCCGACGACGTGTGCCCGCCGCAGACCTGCGCCGAGATGGGCGGCAACGACAGCGTGCAGAACTTCGTCGCCGGGAACGCCGCCATGACCATCGGCGGCAACTTCAACCTCAACGCGGTCCAGGACAGCGACATCGCCGACGACGCCGCCGTGGTCCCGCTGCCCGGCACCGAGCCCGGCAGCATCGCCCCCGCCTTCGCGGGCGGCAACAACCTGGGCGTACTCGCCGGGACCGACAAGCGCACGCTGTCGGTGGAGTTCATGAAGCTCCTGGCCGGCAAGGAGTACCAGCGCGAAATGTACGACGCCATGGGCAACCTGCCGACCTTCACCGACGTGCGCGAGGAGATCGCCGCCGAGGACGAGGACATCACCCCCTTCATCGAGACGATCGACGCCGGGACCCGGTTCGTGCCCGCCACGGGCGCCTGGGCCGCCATCGACGCCGAAGGGGTGCTGCCCACCATGGTGCAGCGGGTGGCCTCCGGCGACGCGGACGTGGACGAGGCCGCCGAGGAGGCGTCCGCCTCGCTCGACGAGGCCTTCGCCGGGGAGTGACCCGACGCATGGGCCTGCTCGCACCCGCACGCCGGGGCCCGGGGGCCGCCTCCCCCGGGCCCCGGCGCCGCTCCCTCGAACCGTGGATGTACCTCGTGCCCGCCCTGGCGGTCCTGGGCACGATGCTCGTCTACCCCCTGTACCAGCTCGTGCTGGTCTCCTTCTACGACTACCGCCAGCCTCAGGTCACCGGCGCCGAGCCGCTGCGCTTCATCGGCCTGGACAACTACGCCGACCTGTTCTCCGACGCGCGGTTCTGGGAGGTGCTGGGCAACACCGTCGTCTTCGCCGCCGCCTGCGTGGTCGGCACCCTGGCCGTCGGCGGGGGCCTGGCCGTCCTGGCCACGCGCCTGTCGCCGTGGGTGCGCACCCTGCTGTTCCTGGCGGCGCTGGGCGCCTGGGCCACCCCGGCGGTCACCGGCAGCGCCGTGTGGCTGTTCCTGTTCGACCCGCTGCTGGGCCCGGTGAACCAGGCCCTGGCCGGGCTGGGCCTGGAGGGCTTCACCGGGCACTCCTGGACCTACGGCAAGTGGTCCGCGTTCGGCCTGGTGTGGTCCCAGGTGGTGTGGTGCTCGTTCCCGTTCGTCATGGTCACCCTCTACGCGGGCATCCGCGCGATCCCCGGGGAGGTGATCGAGGCGGCGCGGCTGGACGGCGCCTCGACCGGGAGGATCGCCCTGTCGGTGATGCTGCCGATGCTGCGCCCGGCGATGACGATCGTGACCATCCAGTCGATCATCTGGGACTTCAAGATCTTCACGCAGATCTACATCATGACGGGCGGCGGCGGGATCGCCGGGCAGAACCTGGTGCTCAACGTCTACGCCTACCAGCAGGCGTTCGCCTCCAGCCAGTACGGGCTGGGCTCGGCCATCGGCGTGGTCACCACCGTGCTGCTGCTCCTGATCACCCTGGTGTACCTGCGGACCCTGCGCCGCCAAGGGGAGGTGCTGTGATGCGAGGCGTCACGACGCTGCGCCGGATCCGCACGGACGGCGCCGGGCTGCTCATCGCCGGGGCGGTGGCGTTCCCGCTGTACTGGATGGTGCTGTCGGCCCTCAAGCCCCGCACCGCCCTGGAGGCGGGCGACCCGCGGCCCTACACCCTGGAGCCGACGCTGGACTCCTTCCGCCGGGTGCTGCTGGTGGACGGGTTCGGCCAGTACCTGCTGAACAGCCTGCTGGTGGCGGCCGTGGTGGTGGTCTTCTCCACGCTGTGCGCCTTCCTGGCGGCGGTGGCGCTGACCCGGTACCGGTTCCGCATGCGCACCACCCTGCTGATCATGGTGATCACCGCGCAGATGGTGCCGGTGGAGGCGCTGACCATCCCGCTGTTCTTCCTGATGCGCACCATCGGCGGCACCGTACCCGGCCTGGGCCTGAACCACCTGGGGTCGCTGATGCTGGTGCACACCGCCTTCGCGGTGCCGCTGGCGATCTGGATGCTGCGCGGGTTCGTCGCCGCCGTGCCCCGGGAGCTGGAGGAGGCGGCCTGGCTGGACGGCGCGGGCAGCCTGACCTTCGTCACCCGGGTGCTGTTCCCGCTGACCGCCCCCGGGGTGGTGGCCACCAGCATCTTCTCCTTCATCATGACCTGGAACGACTTCCTGTTCGCCCGCACCTTCATCATCTCGGCGCAGGAGAACCAGACGCTGCCGATCGCGCTGCTGTCGTTCTTCAAGCCCGACGAGAACGACTGGGGAGGGATCATGGCCGGGTCGGTGCTGATGACGCTGCCGGTGCTGGTGTTCTTCCTGTTCGTGCAGCGCCGACTGGCCTCGGGCCTGGGAGGAGCCGTGAAGGGATGACCGCCGACGCCGCCCCCCGCCGCAACGCCTCGGTGTCGCTGCGCCGGGCCCTGGCCATCCTGGAGTTCGTCCGGTCGACGCCCGCCGCCAGCGGCGGGGCGACCCTGACCCAGCTCGCCGAGGGGGTGGGGGTGAACAAGAGCTCGGTGCTGCGGCTGTCGGCGCCGCTGCTGGAGGCGGGGCTGCTGGCGCGCGACCGGGACAGCGGACGGTTCCGGCTGGGCCCGGCGGCGCTGTCGCTGTGGCAGGCCTACCTGGACCAGATGGACCTGCGCTCGGTGGCCTCGGACCACCTGCGGCACCTGATGCGGCGCACCGGGCACACCTGCCACCTGGTGCTGCTCGACGGGCACGACGTGGTGTACGCGGACAAGGTGGAGAACACCACGACCGTGCGGATGGCCTCCCGGATCGGCGCGCGGATGCCGGCCCACCGCACCGCGGTCGGCAAGGCGATCCTCGCCTTCGCCCCGCCCGACCTGGTGCGGGACGTGCTGGAGGAGGGGCTGTCCCCGGCGACGCCGCGCACCGTCACCGATCCGGAGGTGTTCGTGGAGGAGCTGCGGCGGGTGCGCGAGCGCGGTTATGCCATCGACGACCGGGAGAACGAGCCGGAGGTGCGGTGCGTGGCGGCCCCGGTGTTCGACCACAACCGCGACCCGATCGCCGCGATCAGTGTGTCCTCGCTGGTGAGCCGCCTCCCTGCGGCGCGGGTGCGGCAGCTGGGCCCGCAGGTGGCGGCGGTGGCCGCGCGCATCTCCGCCGACCTGGGCGCCCCCGCGGCGCCGCCGCCCCCGCGCGGGTCGGGGGCGGCGGCCGGGCCGGGCTGAGGCGGGGCCCACCCGCCCCGGTGGGCCCGGTGGGCCCTACTCGTAGGGGTCGGGCGGGTCGGCCACCTCGTCCATCTCCTCGACGGTGAACCGGTGGTCGCGCACCTCCTGCAGGTCGCCCTCGGGCTCGTCCCAGGTGCCGCGCACCCGCCACCAGCTATCGGCCTCGGGGGCGGGCTCGTCGGTGATGAGCACCCGGTTGACCACCGCGTCGGCGGCGCAGCAGGCCATCTCCAGCCGGGCCAGGTACCAGCCCTCGCCCTCCGGGTTCGGCACGGTGAACCCGGTCAGTTCGATGGTCTTGCCGGACATGGTGCGCTCCTCGTCGGTCCAGGCACGGGAGACGAACTCGCGCATCTCCAGCTCCACCGGCCCGTCACCGGCCTCGGCGAAGGGGTCGTCGCGGTACTCGCTGAGGTCGACCCGGTCCGGGGCGGACGAGGGGCCCTGGGCGGTGGCGGTGTAGGCGCCCAGGGCGGGCGGGGCCACCACGAACACCGACACCACGGGCAGCAGCAGGAGCCACGCCACCCGGGGCCCTCCCTCGGCGCCGTGGCCGCAGGAGGCGGCGTCCTGCCTGTCGGAGCCCCGGGCGGCCGAGCGCAGGTCGGCGGCGATCACCACGGCGCCCAGGGCCACCAGGACCGCACCGGCCGCGATGAGGAAGGGCCGGAAGTAGCCCTGCACGTAGTTGAGGTACAGGTCGGAGGCGAGCGTGGTGCCCAGCGCGGCGGCGCCGAGCAGCACCAGGACCAGGCCTTGGGCGATCCGGTTCACAGGAGCAGCCCTCCGATCAGGAACGTGAACACCAGGGTGGCGGCGAGTGTGAGGGGGACGAAGCGGCGCACGAAGCCCCAGCCGAAGGTACCCGCCTGCAGGGCGATGAGCTTCAGGTCGACCATGGGGCCCACCACCATGAAGGCGAGCTGGGCGGTCGGGGAGAAGGCGTTGAGGCTGGCGGCGACGAAGGCGTCGGCCTCGGAGCAGATCGACAGCAGGATCGCCAGCGCCGCCAGGACCAGCACGCCCACGACGGGCAGGTCGCCGACGCCGTTGACCCATTCGCGCGGGACGGCGACGTTGAGGGTGGCGGCGGCGATGGCGCCGACGACGAGGAAGCCCCCGGCGTGGATGAGGTCGTGCACCATCGAGTCGCGGAAGACCTCGGCCTTGGTGGCGTCGGGGTCGTGGTTGGCGCGCGGCGGGCGCAGCCAGTCGGCCTTGCCCAGGCGCGCCCAGATCCAGCCGACGACCACGGCGGCGCCGAGCGAGGCGAGCAGCCGCGCCACCCACACCTCGGGGCGGCCGGGGAAGGCCACGGCGGTGGCGACGAGCACCACCGGGTTGATGGCGGGGGCGGCGAGCAGGAAGGTGAGCGCGGCGGCGGGGGCGATGCCGCGCTTGATGAGGCCCCCGGCGATGGGGACGGAGGCGCATTCGCAGCCGGGCAGCACGGCGCCGGACAGTCCGGCGACGGGGACCGCGGCCATCGGGTTCCGGGGGATGACCTTGCGGTAGAAGGAGGCGGGGACGAACGCGGTCAGGGCGGCCGACAGGGCGACGCCGAACACCAGGAACGGCAGCGCCTGGAAGGAGATGGCGGTGAAGACGGTGGCCCAGGCGAGGAAGGCCTCGTGCTCCAGGCCTCCGGCGAGCCACACGTTGGCCGCGGCCATGGCGCTGATGAGGATCGCGAAGAGCCAGACGGTCGCGGCGCGCCGGGGGCCGCTGGGGCGGCCCCAGTCCGGTGGCGGGAGCTCGTCCCCGGGGCCGTCCCAGTCCGCGACGATCGAGTCACCGAGGGAGGAGGCCTGCGGCCGGGCCGGGCCCGGTGGGCTGTCGGACACGTGTGCACTCCGTATCGGGTGGGCTGGTGCCGTGGTGCGGCGCGCGGTACCCGGCGAATGGTACCGAAAACGGTTATCGCCCGCGCTCAGGGGCGCGGCGCGTTCCCGCGGCGCCCGCCGGGTCGGGGCATCGCCGCCGCCGGCCGGTCGTCGGGGTGTCGGGCCTCGCCGGGGCGCGGTGGAGGTGGGACAGAGGGTACGTGGAAGTCGGACAGAGGGTACAGCGTCCGGGGACCGGAGTGCGGGCCTTCCACAGGATCGGCGGCCCCGAGATGGCGCTCCGCGCACGCGGACGGCCCCGGTCCGCGTCGGACCGGGGCCGTCTCTGATTCGGCGGGGCGGCGGCCGGGAGGGTTCCCCGGATCCGCCCCCCTAGAGGCGGTCGCCGGGCGCCGGGGCCAGGTCGGTCTCGCTCTCCCAGCACTGCACCCCGGCGACACCGGGCAGGCGGTCGCGGGTGAACACCGGGTCGCGCCCCTCCTTGCGCTGGGCGGTGTAGTCGCGCAGCAGCAGGAAGGCGATGCCCGCCAGCGGGGCGATCGCGATCAGGTTGATGGTGGCCATGACGCCCTGGAAGACGTCGGCCATGGTCCACACCAGGTCCAGCGGGGCGACCGCGCCCGCGAGCACCATGGCCAGCACCAGCACCCGGTAGCCGTTCACGACCCCGGTGGAGGCGGACATGAAGCGCAGGTTGGACTCGCCGTAGTAGTAGTTGCCCAGCACCGAGGTGAAGGCCAGCAGGAAGAGGATGACGGTGAGCGCGTGCACCGCCCACACGCCCAGGTTGGCCTCCAGCGAGGCCTGGGTGAGCGAGGCGCCCTCGCGCTCGCCGTAGGAGGGGTTGGCGACCAGCACGATGAAGGCGGTGATGGAGCAGATCAGCAGGGTGTCGAAGTAGACGCCCAGGGTCTGCACCAGGCCCTGCTTGACCGGGTGGCTGACGGCGGCGGTGGCACCGGCGTTGGGGGCCGAGCCCAGGCCGGCCTCGTTGGAGAACATGCCGCGGCGCATGCCCTGCACGATGGCGGCGCCGATCCCGCCGGAGACGAACTCGCGGACGCCGAACGCGCCGGAGACGATGTCGCCGAGCACCCGCGGGACCTCGCTCAGGTTCATGGCGACCACGACCAGGCCGATGACCAGGTAGGCCAGGGCCATGAAGGGCACCAGGAGCTGGGCGACGTGGGCGATGCGGCGCACGCCGCCGAAGATGACCGCGGCGACCAGGATCGCCAGCGCGACGCCCACGCCCCACAGCAGGCCCGGGCCGGTCTGCACGCCGACGGCGGCCACGGAGCTGTCGATGGCGTCGGCGATGCTGTTGGCCTGCACCGAGTTGAAGATGAAGCCGAAGGTCACGGTGATGACGACGGCGAAGATCAGGCCCATCCAGCGGGCGCCCAGGCCGAACTGCATGTAGTAGGCGGGGCCGCCGCGGAAGCCGGTGCGGTCGCGCACCTTGAACAACTGGGCGAGGGTGGACTCGACGAACGCGGCCGAGCCGACCAGGAGCGCCATCAGCCACATCCAGAACACGGCGCCGGGGCCGCCGAGGGCGATGGCGGTGGCGACGCCGACGATGTTTCCGGTGCCCACGCGCGAGGCGGCGGAGATGGCGAACGCCTGGAAGGAGGAGATCGCCTTCTTGCCGTCGGCCGCCGCGGGCGGCTGGCCGCGCAGCACGCGGAACATCTCGGGGAAGAGGCGGACCTGCACGGCCCCCGAGCGCACCGTGAAGTAGACGGCGAGGATGAGCAGGAAGGGGATGAGCAGGTAGCCCCAGAACACATCGTTCACAGAG
The DNA here is from genome assembly GCF_000341185.1 of Nocardiopsis chromatogenes YIM 90109. Taxonomy (GTDB): domain Bacteria; phylum Actinomycetota; class Actinomycetes; order Streptosporangiales; family Streptosporangiaceae; genus Nocardiopsis_A; species Nocardiopsis_A chromatogenes. The sequence goes on along the minus strand of NZ_ANBH01000361.1, from coordinate 3,318 downwards.
ACGATGGCGTCGTTCAGTGCGTCCACGCGGTGGAGTTCTCCTTCGAGGCGGGCACGGCGCACCGCCCGGGGTTCCCGGGTGGAGGCTGTGCGGGCCGGCAGCGACGGTGCGGCCGCCCGGTGGGGAGGCCGACGCGAGCGGCGACCCCCGGATCCCCCGTGGGCGTCCACCGCTTCCATCTTGGGTGCGCAGCGCGTTCGTGCTGATCACCGACACGCCGAGCAATACGGGGTGACCCCGCGCACAGGAGACTGTACACCCAAATCAGACCTTTCCCTCACACGGCCACAAACCTCGGATTTCCCTTGGGTGCGGGTTATCGGGCACGGCGCGCGGGAACCGCTCCGAGCAGAGGCGGGCGAGGTTAGGAGCGGCCATGGACGGCGACGGCGCCTCCCATCTCGGACACGGGCGGAGCTGGGTCTGCGTCGGCCTGATGGTCGCCGGGTTCACGGGCGCCGGGGTGGCGCTGACGCTCGGCCCGGCATGGGTGTGGGTGGCGGTGGGCGCCGCGGTGTTCGTCCTCGGGGGGTGCCTGGCACTGGGGCTGGGGATCACGGACGACACGGTGACCGAGGAGCAGCTCGTCCACGGCGCCGACCACGGGGGGACGGGGGCGGTGGGCCCCGAAACCGAAGAGCCCCGCCCGGCGCCTCCGACCGGTTCGACCGCAGCGGACGGGGACGCCCCCTCCCTCGGCGACGAGCAGGAGCCGACGGACGCAGCGCCCGAGTCCGACGCCGACGGAACCGTTCCCTCCCCCGGCGGATCCTCACCGCCACAGGGAACGGCCCGCCCCCGCCCGAATGCGGGCACCGCCCCGCCTCCCCCGCGTGAGGAGGCGACGCCCGAGGAGCTGGGAAGGTTCTGCCTGGCGGCCATCCGCCGCGAGTTCGGCCCGCCGGGGCGGTCGCCCGAGGGCGACCACATGAGGTGGAGGGTGCAGGACGCGGTGTGGCGCCTGAGGGACCTGCCGCCCGAGGAGGGCGAGCACGAGGACGCCCGCGCGTCCTTGGCGGAGGTGCACCGCCGGTGTCTGGAGTTCCGCGCCCACGGCTGAGCCGGAGATCCGTAAGCGTGCCACGCCCGTGCCATGCCCCGGGCCGCTTACAGTGCCGTGCCCTCCGCGTCGGCCTCCGGAAGGCCCGCTTCCCTTGGTGGCACCGACGGCCCAGCCCACACCGGGCATCCGTTCGCCCGGTGCCAGACCCGTCCCGGCCCCCGACCATCCACGACTCGGTGCCCCCGCGTCGGCCCCAAGGAGGCCCGCCCCCGATGAGGCCGGCCTCCCGGGGATCACCGCGGTCAGTCGCCCGAACGGCGGGCGCCTTCGCGGCCTCCCCGCGGGCGGCGGCCGTGCCCGGGACCGCTGCGGCGTGGGCCCCTCCGGGGGCCGCGGCTGCGCGGGCGCTCCGGCTCGGGCGGCTCCACCCACGGCACGCCGGAGGGCTGCTGGGCCCCGGTCACCTCGGCCAGCAGGTCGTCGCCGGGGTTGACCAGGTGCTGCTCGGCCTGCACCCCTGCCTCGCCGAGCAGACGGCGCGCGACCCGGCGCTGGTTGGGCTGGACGATCGAGACCACGCGCCCGGACTCGCCCGCGCGGGCGGTACGCCCGCCCCGGTGCAGGTAGTCCTTGTGCCCGTTGGGCAGGTCGACGTTGACCACCAAGTCGATCCCGTCGACGTGGATGCCCCGGGCGGCCACGTCCGTGGCGACCAGGGCGCGGATGCGGCCGTCGCGGAACTTGGCCAGGGTCCTGCTGCGCACGCTCTGGGACTTGCCGCCGTGCAGGGACGCGGCGGGGACCCCGGCGCCGGCCAGGCGTTCGCTGATGGTGTCGGCCCGGTGCTTGCTGCGCACGAACAGGATGGTGCGCCCTTCGCGGGCGGCGATCTCGGTGACGACGCGGTCCTTGTCACGGGGCAGGACGCGGAGCAGGTGGTGGTCCATGGTGGCCACGCGCGCGGTCGGCGGGTCCACCGAGTGGGTCGCGGGGTCCGACATGTAGGCGCGGACGAGCCTGTCGACGTCGCCGTCGAGGGTGGCCGAGAACAGGAGGGTCTGGGCCTCGGGACGGATCCGGTCGAGCAGGTCGCGGACCTGCGGGAGGAAGCCCATGTCGCACATCTGGTCGGCCTCGTCGAGGACGGCGGCCTCCACGGCGCCCAGGTCGCAGGCGCCCTGCTCGATGAGGTCGGTGAGGCGGCCGGGGGTGGCGACGAGCAGGTCGACGCCGCGCCTGAGGGCGGTGATCTGCCGACCGTAGGGGGTGCCGCCGACGACGTCGCCGATGTGCGCGCCCACCGCGCGGGCGTAGGGCATGAGCGCGTCCCGGGCCTGGTGGGCGAGCTCGCGGGTGGGGACGAGCACCAGGGCGCGGGGGCGCTTGGGCGCGGCCCGGCGGGCGGAGGCGCGGACCAGCAGCGGCAGCCCGAAGGCCAGGGTCTTGCCCGACCCGGTGCGCCCGCAGCCGAGCACATCGCGCCCGGCGAGGGCGTCGGGGATGGCGGCCGCCTGAATGGGGAACGGCCGGGTCACACCGTTGCGCTCCAGTGTCCGGACGAGCGGCTCGGGCAGGCCCAGGCCGTCGAACGCAGGGCGCGCGGCAGTGTCCGTCAAGTGACGTCTACCTTCCTCGTCGAAACGGCGACGTTCCGGGGAAGGCCCCACACCGTGCGGGGTGGCACGGACGGGCGGCCGAGCGAACGCGCCGGATGCCGCGCCTCGGAGCCGGAGTCCGGCCGGGCGCCGAGCGGCCCGTCGCGCCGGATGCGCGCAGCGAAGATCGACCGCCGAGGAGCAGCGTACTAGAAGGCCCCAGACCGCACGCCCCGGCCCCGGCAGGGGAGGCCGCCGGGAGGTGATCCCCACACGTCGGGGCTGCGTACCCGGGAATCGATTCCCGGGCGGAGGGCGGACGGCCGAGGCGAAGAAGCGGCGGCGACGGAGGCCACGGGTCACGTCGGCTGGAGTGGTGGAACTTCTGCCGNCTGGCGGCCGGGGGCCGCACCCGCCGAAGGCGGCCGCTGGCCAGGGCTTCGAAGCCCGGCCCGGTCCACCTCGGAACCGTCACCAACAGGCCGACCCTGCCGGACGGAAGTCCCACCACTCCAGCCGACGCCATCTGCCTTCCGCCGGGTTTCTCCCGGTCCGGGAGGACGGCGGCTGGGCTGGTGCCCCGCTCACGGGTCCCGGTCGAGCGGCGGGTTGCCGGGATGTGAGGGAGAGGGCAGCAACGACCAAGGGCGGCGGCCCTCACCGCAGCGTCGTCGGCCGCCGGGCGTGTGCGTGGCCACCGTAAATGGCGGCGACGGCACA
>NZ_ANBH01000360.1 GCF_000341185.1 Nocardiopsis chromatogenes YIM 90109 | reverse complement strand
GTGCTCGCCCGCGCTCGTGGCGGCCGCCGGGCCCGTGCCGGGGCCCAGAAGAGTGGCCCACTGGCACACATTCCCGGCATAACAGACGCACCACAGGGTTCGACGCCCCAGGGCGGCGGCACCGCCACCCGGCCAGTAGCCTCTCGCGGGTTCCACCACCCTCAATGCCCCTGGGGGTGCCCGAGGGGCCCGAAAGGCGGGTTCCGGTCCCGTTTCTACCGGCCCGGTGTCCGCTTCGCCCGGTTCTCCGGATGCCGGGGCACCTCCCGCCCCCTGCCCGACGGCCGGGACGGCCCGACAGGCGGTGCGGGCGTGCGTTCATCGCGACACGTGAACGCGATCCGGTGCCAGAAGGCCCCTAAACGGCAAACCGGGACCGTTTGTCGGGCCCGGTGTCACCGCGTGTAGCCGATATCGGCCCCGCGTGGCCCCCGGCGGCCCGGCTGAGGGGTCCGGGCGGCCCCGCGGCCGCCCCTGCACGGGACTCGAACACCCTAATCGGGCGCGAAAAGGGCATTTCGTTTCGAGAACCTGTTCTGG
>NZ_ANBH01000359.1 GCF_000341185.1 Nocardiopsis chromatogenes YIM 90109 | reverse complement strand
CCCGACGGGCGACAACGCTGCCGGTTGGGCCGCCGTCCTTTCCTCGTTGCCGCCTTCTTCCTCAGGACCCGGCAGGTCGGCGCCCGGCCGGGGCCGGTGGGCGGGGAAGGGGGTGCCTCTGGTGCCGCCCGACGTCTACGGGCGGCGCGGGGTGGGGTCAGCCGACGGTCGTGGGTGCCTGGGCGTCGGCGTAGGGCAGGCCGCCGTCATCCCCGGCCCTGCCGGAGGGACGGCCCCCCTCTGCCTGGGCGACCTGCTCGGAGAGCAGGCGCAGGGCGTCGGCGGAGGACTCGTCGGCGGGGGTGTACACCTCCAGGCGGTGGTCCGGGCTGTCGGGCTGGAGCCAGACCTGGTAGTCCACGCTCAGCGCGCCGACGGTGGGGTGGCTCAGGTCCATCCGCCCCACCGTGCAGTCGGCCACCTCCCCGGCCGCCCACAGCGCAGCGAAATCGCCGCTGCGCATGGCCAGCTCGCCGATCAGCTCGGCCAGGCGCGCGTCGGTGGGGTACCGCCCGGCCGTCAGCCGCAGGTACCCCACGTGCACCCGCGCCAGCTCCTCCCAGTTGCGGTGCAGGTCCCGGGTGAGCGGGTCCAGGAAGAACATCCTGGGTACCGACGGGCGCCGCTTCGGGTCGCCCGGCGAGTCGAAGCCGGTGTGCTCGCCCATCAGCGCGTGCCCGGTGCGGTTCCAGGCGAGCACGTCGCCGCGGCGCCCGAGCACCACCGCCGGTGTGCGCTCGCCGAGCGACTCCAGCAGCGCCAGCACCCTGGCGTGCGGCCGTTCCGGCCTGGGCCGCCTCAGCCCCGCCACCGCCGGGCGATCGGCGAGGTTGTGCAGGTGCAGCCGCTCGGCCGAGTCCAGCAGCAGCACCCGGGCCAGCGCGTCGAGCACCTGCCCGGAGGCGGTGCCGGCCTGGTCCTGCTCCAGCCGTGTGTAGTACCCGACGCTGACCCCCGCCAGGTGGGCCAGCTCCTCGCGCCGCAGGCCGGGCACCCGGCGCGCACTTCCGTAGGTGCGCAGGCCGACGTCGGCGGGGGTCACCCGGTCACGGCGCGATTTGAGGAACACGCCCAAGGTCTCCAGCTCCATGCCCCCGACCCTAGACCGCGGGGCCCACACGAGCCTGCACCTGCCAGGTGTACCCACGGCAGAGGGCTGGTCCGCCGCCCATGGGGCCCGCCACCGTCGAAGCCATGCGAACGCCACACGCTTCCCCTCCGGAGCGGGACGGGTCGGGCCTCAGGGCCTGGCTCGGACTCGCGGTCATCCTCGGCCCGGTCCTACTGGTCGCCATGGACAATTCGATCCTGTACCTGGCGATGCCCAGGATCACCGACGCCCTGGCGCCCACGGCCGACCAGTCGCTGTGGATCCTGGACATCTACGGCTTCGCGGTCGGGTCGCTGCTGGTGGCCTTCGGCGCCCTCGGCGACCGCTACGGCAGGCTCAGGCTGCTGCTGATCGGAACCCTGTTCTTCGGCCTGGCCTCGGCGGGCGCGGCCCTGGCCCCCTCCGCCGGGCTGCTGATCGCCTTCCGGGCGCTGATGGGCATCGCCGGGGCCACGCTGCTGCCCTCGGCACTGGCGGTGCTCAGCGAACTGTTCCCCGACCCGCGCAGGCGCGCCCAGGCGATCGGGATCTTCGCCTCGGCCTTCGCCGCCGGATTCGCCGTGGGCCCCGTCGTCGGCGGCCAGCTCCTCACCCATTTCTGGTGGGGCTCGGTGTTCCTGGTCAACCTGCCCGTCGTGGCCCTGTTCCTGGCGCTGGCGCCCGTCCTGCTCGGCGAGGTGAAGGCGGCCCGGCCCGGGCGCGTGGACGCGCTCAGCGTTGTGCTGTCGGTGGTGGGGCTGCTGTTCGTCATCTACGCGGTCAAGAGCGCCGCCGCCGAGGGCGCGGACCCGGCCACGATCGCGCTGGGCGCGGTCGGCGCGGCGGTGCTGGTGCTCTTCGCCCGCCGCCAGCGCCGTCTGGAGTACCCGCTGATCGACTTCGGGCTCTTCGGCGACCGGGTGTTCACCATCGCGATCGTCACCGGCCTGCTGCCGCTGGCCGCCTGGTCGGCCACCGCCTACCTGTCCGGCGTCTACCTGCAGACGGTGCTGGACATGTCGGTCCTGCGGGCCGCCCTGCTGGCCGTGCCCGGGGCCCTGGTGCTCACCGTCACCTGCATCGTCACTCCGATGGTCGTCGGCCGCGTGGGCACCCGCGCCGCGCTGATCGCCTGCCACTTCGCCATCACCGCCGGGCTGTCGCTGTTCCTGATGACCGGTGTGACGGGCGGCGCGGGCTGGTACGTGGCCGCGACGGCCGTCGCCGGGCTGGGCTATGGCATCTCCTTCGCCGTGGTGGCCGACGTGGCGGTGGCGGCCGTGCCCGCCGAGCGGGCCGGGTCGGCGGCCGCCATGGCCGAGACCTCCAACGAGATCGGCAACGCCCTGGGGATCGCGCTGCTGGGGTCGTTGGCCGCGCTGGTCTTCCGCCTGCTGGGCCCGGACGTGGCGCCCACCCTGAACGAGACCGCGGAGCTGCCCGGCGTGGGGGCGGCCGCGCTCGCCGAGGCCGAGTCCGCCTTCATGGCGGGGCTGCACGCGGTGGTGGTCGTGGCGGGCCTGCTGCACGCCGGGCTGGGTGTGCTGGCGCTGCGGTGGCTGCCGAGGGAGGAGCCCGCCCCAGCGGGGGAGGGCGAGCCGGGGGAGGGGAGCGGTGCGGCCGTACCCGCCGAGCCGGACGCCGAGCGGGACGGGGAGGCCGCCCCGGTGGTGGAGGCAACGGAGGGCGCACGCTGACGGGCGGCGCGTTCGATCATGGCCCTGGGCGCCTCCCGCGAACGCGGGAGGCGCCTTCGGGCTCGGGGAGGGGAGCGATGCAAGGGCGGCCTGCCGGGCCGGTGAAGCGCACACACAGGGACGCGGAGGGGCCGAACGGCAGCGCGCTGGGAGATGGAACCGGTAGGTCCTCCCTGGCGCGCGGGAACGACGGTCTCAAAATCTACGCCGTAAAGCCAAAGGTGAAGTGACTTCCTTCACATTTGAAATACATATAGCCGAGCCGCTTCGCGGCACGCACCCACCCCGCACCTGTCCGGATGAGGATCGTGTTCCCTGAGCGCCGGATTCCGGCAGCAGGGATTCAGCCGGAGCGACGAGAAGAGGACGGCAGCCCTCGCCGCGGTGCTGTCGACCGCCAGGCGTGTGCGTGGCCACCGTTTGATGGCGGCGACGGTCAGCGCTGGGCGACTCCCCGGTCCTTACCACCGTCCGGCGGGTTCCTCGTGGCCCGGGGGCAGCGGCGCGGCTTGTGCCCTGCTCGCGGGCTCCGGCCGGATGGCGGACCAGCGGAGTGCGCGGGAGGGGCCGGGGCCACTGGAGGGGTGTCACTCCTGCCCGTCCGTTGGTGCGGCAGCTGCGCCGAGCAGTGCGGGTGCCCTGTCGGGCGGTCGAAGGCGGGCCGCCTTCGGTCAGGGTTCCGGTCGGGACATCGACGCGGGGGCAGGGCCGCCCCGGCGCCGCGACGGGGGCGCTGAAGCGGTCGGAGGGAGAATCCCTAGGCGTGACCCCGGCATCGATGCGGCGCCCCGGAGATCGCCCTCGGGCGGCCGTCGCGACCCGGGAGAGGGGGCCGCCCTGCGCAGAGCCCGGCACCCTCCACGGACCCCCTGACGCCTTCAGAAGCCTCAGGCGCCCCACACGGCCCCAATGGCCGGAGGGGAACCAACAAGGGCCCACAAGCCGCGTACAGCCCTCTCAGGCCCCGTCTACGGCCTCAGGGGCCCCTTGGGAGCGCGACAGCAGGCCCAAACCCCGCCGCGCCGTCGCCGACAGCGGCAGGTGCGGTAGGTCCTCGGGCAGGAACCACGCGCAGTCGGACGTGGAACCGCCCACCTCCTGCACCTCCGGCTCGCCCGGATCGACCACGTGGGCATGGAAGAACACCCACACCCCGTAGATCTCGGTCGCCTCGGCCTCGGGCCCGCGCACCCCGGTGGTGTGGTGGTGGACCACGCCCACCAGGGCGCCTACACCCGCGTGCTGCCCGGTCTCCTCGGCCACCTCGCGGCGCAGCGCGGCGCGCACCTGCTCGCCGTGGTCCACCCCGCCGCCCGGCAGGTGCCAGGTGCCCTCACCCGGGAACCCCTCGGCGATGCGCGACAGCAGCAGCCGGCCCGCCGGATCGGTCACCAGCCCGTACCCGCCCAGCCGCCGCAGCGACGGGCCCGGCCGCGGC
>NZ_ANBH01000358.1 GCF_000341185.1 Nocardiopsis chromatogenes YIM 90109 | reverse complement strand
CCCGCCGCTGGACCAGGCGGGGCCGGGCCCCGGCCCCGCATCGCGGACCGCCGCATACGGGGCGAACAGCAGCCGGTCCACGTGCATGTCCACGGGACCCTCGGGCCCCTCCAGCGCCACCAGCTCGGCGCGCACGTCCAGCGCCTCCAGACGCTCGTGCCCGGCCAGCCCGGCCGACCGACGCGCGGCCTCCACCGGGTCCTGCCCGAACAGCAGCCGCGCGCCGCGCTCGGCCCCGGCCACGTGCACCGCGGTCCGGCGCACACGGCGCGCGCCGGGGCGCCCGAAGGCGCCGCCGCTCACCGCAGCTCCGGGGCGGTGACCAGGCCGACCAGGTCCCCCAGCCCCCCGATCACCCGCACGTCCTGCTGGTCGCGGTGGGCGCCGCGCCGGTCCACCAGCAGCGGGCGCATGCCCCCGGCCGCCGCCCCCAGGGCGTCGGCGTGCACCTGGTCGCCCACGTGCCAGCACATCTGCGGGTCGACCCCCAGCTGGCGGGCCGCGGTGTGGAAGATGCGCGGGTCGGGCTTGCCCGCCCCGGCCGTGTCGGCGCACACCACGGCCCGGAAGTGCCCGGTCAGGCCCATCCGGTCCAGCTTCTGGCGCTGCAGCTCCTCCACCCCGTTGGTGATCACCCCCAGGCCGATCCCGGCCTGGGCCAGCTCGGCCAGGGTCGGGGCCACGTCCGGGAATGCCTGCCAGGCGGCGCTGTGCGCCTCCAGGTACTGGCGGTACAGGTCGTCGCAGGCCTGGTCGGGCACGGAGGAGTGGCCGGCCTGCACCGCCAGCGCGCGGACGCGCTCGCGGCGCTGCTCCTGAAGGCCCAGCCGCCCGTCGATGTAGGCGCCGAAGGAGATCTCGGTCTGCACTTCCCACAGGGTGCGGGCGGCGTTGTAGTCGGGGTGCCCGAGCCGGTCCATCAGGGTGCGCAGGCCCGCGTCGCTGGCTGCCCTATCGTCCAGCAGGGTGTCGTCCAGGTCGAAGAAGATCACCGCGGGCGCGGTGGCGGTATCCGGCATCGTTCCCATTCTCTTATGCCTCGGCTTCGCGCGGAAGCTCAGCGGTCAGCGGCAAACAGGGCTACGTTACCGGTCGAACTGGGACGATGCGCCACCGGCGGCCGTATTGCGGGACGGCCCGGGCCCGGCGGGCCGGATGCGGCCAGGGCCCCTCAGGGGACCCGCTGGCCCCACAGCAGCGACGCCGCGGCGGCCAGCGCCCCCAGCAGCACCGCGGCGCGCACCCACCACACCACGTTCTCCTGGTATTCGATCTCACTCCCCAGTGAGGAGCCGATGTCCTCGTACACCTTGCTCAGCTCGGTCTCGGACTCGGCCTCGTAGAAGTAGCCGCCGGTGTCGTCGGCCAGGCGCTCCAGCGCCTCCTTGTCGATGTTGGCCTCCACCGGCTCGCCGTTGATCTCCACCAGCGCCGTGCCGCTGCCGAAGGCGATCGTGGACACCGGCACCTCGGCCTCGGCCGCGGCGCGCGAGGCCGAGGCCACCGGGCGGCCGCTGGTGTTCTCCCCGTCCGAGAGCAGCACGATCGCCGAGGGCGGCGGCTCCTCGCCCGATTCGGAGTCGAAGGACTCGATGGACTGCAGGGAGGCGAACACCCCCTCGCCGATGGCGGTGCCCGGGGAGATCTGCAGGTTCTCGATGGAGTCGGCCACCGCCTGGTGGTCCTGGGTGGGCGAGGCCACCACCCCGGCGGTGGCCGAGAAGCTCACCAGCCCCACGTTGAACCGGTCGGGCAGCGATTCCACGAACCCCACCGCCGACTCCTTGGCGGCGCTGATCCGGTCGGGGTCGACGTCGTTGGCGACCATGGACGGCGAGACGTCGATGGCCACCATGATGGTGGCGCGCTCGCGCGGCACCTCCACCGGCATGGCCGGCCGCCCCATGGCCACCGCCAGCACCAGCATCGTGGCCAGGAACAGCGCCGCGCCCACGTGCCGCTGCCAGCCCGGCCGCGCCGGGGCCACCCGGTCCAGCAGCGCCAGGTTGGTGAAGCGCGCCGCCTGGGCGCGGCGCCGCAGCTGAGCCCAGACGTAGGCGGCGGCCAGCGCGGCGACGACCACCAGCGCCGCGGCCATCCAGCCGGGGGACAGCAGGTTCACGGCATCGTCCTTTCGTCGCTGTTCAGCGGGGCCGGGCCGGGGTGTGGCGGGCCAGCCGGTGGGCGGTGGTGCGCTGGGTGACCACGAACCGGGCCATGTCCACCACCCAGTCCCGGTCGGTGCGCAGCACCACGTGCGGTACCCCGGTGCGGCGCAGCGCCGCGGCCACCGCCTCGCGCTGGGCGCGGGCGGCGGCGCGGTAGCGCTCGCGCACCGCCGGGGTGATCTTGACGGCGCGGGCGCGCCCGGTCTCGGGGTCGGCCAGTTCGGCCCAGCCCACGTCGGGCACGTCCAGCTCGCGCGGGTCGAGCACCTCCACGGCCAGGACCTGGTGGCGTGCGGTCAGCCGCCGCATGGGCCGCTCCCAGGGCACGGGGGCGCCGTCGGGCGGGGTGTCGAGGAAGTCGGAGACGACCACGCGCAGGCCGCGGCGGGTCTGGGAGCGGGCCAGCTCCTCCACGGCCGCGGCCAGGTCGGCGCGGCCGGGAGGGGCCGCGCCGGGGGCGGGCGGGGCGTCGCCGCGGGGGGCGGCGGCCACGGTGGCCATCAGGGTGGTCAGCGCCGAGCGGCCCGAGCGGGCGGGCCAGCGGCGTACGCGCCCGCGGTGCAGGAAGTAGGCGCCGAAGCGGTCGCCGACCTTCTGGGTGAGCACGGTGACGGCGGCCAGCGCCCCCACGGCCACGTCGCGCTTCTCGCACCCGGCGGTGCCGAAGTCCATGCTGGGCGACAGGTCCAGCAGGGTCCAGGTCTCCAGTTCGCGGTCGGCGACCTGGTCGCGCACGTGCGGCACGGTGGTGCGGGCGGTGACGGCCCAGTCCATGTGGCGCACGTCGTCCTCGCCGGGCAGGTAGCGGCGGGCCTCGGCGGGCTCGCTGCCCGGTCCCTGGCGCAGGCCCAGGTGCTCTCCGTGCAGCAGGCCCTCCATGCGCCGCACGATGCGCAGGTCGAGGCGGCCCAGGGCCTCGTGGGCGCGCGGGTCCAGCAGCGGGGCCGGGCGGCGGGGCGGGGCGGCCATGCCTCAGCCCGCCGCCATCGCCGCGGATGCGGTGTCGCCGTGGGGCTCGTCCCAGATGACCCGGGGCGGGGGGACGGCGGCCAGGACCCGGTCGACGACCTGTTCGGTGCTGACGCCGTCGGCCAGGGCGTCGAAGGTGAGCACCAGGCGGTGGGCCATGACGTCGCGCGCCAGGACCCGCACGTCGTCGGGGAGCACGTAGTCGCGGCCGCGCAGGAGGGCCAGGGCGCGGGCGGAGGCGACCAGGCCCAGGGTGGCGCGGGGGCTGGCGCCCACCTCCAGGACGCGGCGCAGGTCGCCGATGCCGTACTGGTCGGGTTCGCGGGTGGCCATGACCAGGCGCACCACGTAGTCGGCGATGAGGCGGTGCACGTGCACCTGTTCGGCGGTCTCCTGCAGCTCGCGCAGGGTGACCGGGTCGAGGACCTGGTGGGCCTGGGGCGGGGCGGTGCTCATCCGCCGCAGGATCTCCATCTCCTCGTGGGCGCGGGGGTGGGGGACCTGCACCTTCATCAGGAACCGGTCGCGCTGGGCCTCGGGCAGCGGGTAGACGCCCTCGGACTCCACGGGGTTCTGGGTGGCCACGACGATGAAGGGGTCGGGCAGCGGGTGGGTCTGCCCGCCCAGCGACACCTGGCGCTCGGCCATGACCTCCAGCAGGGAGGACTGGACCTTGGCGGGGGCGCGGTTGATCTCGTCGGCCAGGACGAAGTTGGCGAAGACCGGGCCCAGCTCCACGTCGAAGCGTTCGGCCGAGGGCCGGTAGATGCGGGTGCCCACGATGTCGGAGGGCACCAGGTCGGGGGTGAACTGGATGCGGGAGAAGGACCCCCCGGCGACCTTGGCCAGGGTGGACACCGCCAGGGTCTTGGCGATGCCGGGCACGCCCTCCAGCAGGCAGTGGCCGCGCGCGATCAGCGCCACCATGGTGCGCTCGACCATGGCGTCCTGGCCGACGATGACCGAGGAGACCTCCTGCAGGGCCGCCCGCAGCAGCCGGGTGGAGTCGGCCGGGGCCTGCTCGCCCTCGCCGCCGTGGCCCGGGTCGGGGGCGGCCCGGCCCGCGGTGTCGTCGTCCTGCTGCATTCGTCCAGCCTTTCCGCCGGCGCCCCGCGGGGTGCCGGAGCCGTCCTCGCCGCCCGGCGTGTCGGGCCGCTGTCGCGCCGACCGGGCGGCCGCATAGCATTGGGCCCGCGTTCCCTGAGTCCCCTCCGGGCGGCGGTTGGATTCCGCACGGAGAGTCGGGAATGCTCACACATCGGCGATGCTACCGCCGCGCGGGCGGGCAGGGGCGCCCTGGAGCGGGCGCGGCGGGCTCGGATGAGGTCTTGGGGGTGTGCGTGGACGCGGGAGGCGGACTGCACGAGGGCGACCCGCGCCAGCTGGGCGGGTACCGTCTGCGCGCACGCCTGTCGTCCTCGCCCGAGGGCACGGTGTACGCGGCCGTGGACGCCGGCGGCGATCCGGTCGAGGTGGCGCTGCTGAGCGAGGGGGCCGCGGGCGACCCGGAGGCGCGTGAGCGGTTCCGTGCGGCGGTGGCCCGGGGGCGCAAGGGCTCCGGCGGGCCGAAGGTGCTGGCCTCCAGTACGCGCGCCTCGGCTGCGGCGTGGGTGGCGGTGGCACCGGCCGGCGGCGGGGGTGCGGCCGCGCTGCTGGAGCCGGTTTCGGGGGGCGCGGGGCGGGTGCGCTCGGGCGCGGCGCCGTCGTTGCAGCCGCACTGGTCGGCGCGCACGGCCCCGGCGTCGGGGCGGTGGTTCTGGCCGCTGCCGGGCGGCGGCGGGCAGGCGGCGGCCCCGCGCGCCAACCGGGCGGTGGTGGTGGGCATGGTGCTGTTGCTGCTGCTGGCGGTGCTGTTGGTGGTGCTGCTGTACTTCTGGCTGTCGCTGCTGTCCCAGCAGGCCGGGGCGCAGGTGGAGCCGTCCCCGTCGCCCTCGTCCAGCCCGAGCCCGTCGCCTTCTCCCTCGCCGTCTCCGTCGGAGTCGGGGGAGGGGGAGCCGGAGCCGAGCGAGGGGCCCTCGTCCTCGCCGTCCGATGGGCCCTCCTCGGACGTTCCCGAGGCGCCGTTGGACGACGACGACCTGTCCACTCTGCCGCAGGACCCCCAGACTCTGACCTGACCGGGCGCTGCGCCCCCGGCCCGGCGGGGACCTTGGTCCGCTCCGGGGCAGGGGCCCTTTCCGCCTTCGGGGTGCCGGGCTAGCGTCGGCCGCATCCGCGGGGCGCGGATCCGGCCGTGGGCGGCTGGGCCCCGTTCGGAGGGGGAGGGGGCGTGATGCTCGGCGGCCGTCGTGCGGCCCGGGCGGGTGCCGCCGGTGCGACCGCCGTGCTGCTGGCCGCGTCGTCGGTGGCGGCCCTGCTGGTGGGCGAGTACCCGGTTCCGTGGCACGAGCTGGCGCGGGCGCTGGCCACCCCGGGCGGTGAGCCGGGGTCGGTGGGGTTCATCGTGTGGGAGCTGCGGGTGCCGCGCGTGGTGGCGGGGGCGGGTGCCGGTGCGGTGTTCGCGGCGGCCGCGGCGGTGCTGCAGGGTGCCTGGGGGAGCCGCGCGCTGGATGTGCGGCTGTTGGGCATGGGCGGGGGAGCGGTCCTGGGGGCGGTGCTGGCCGGGCCGGTGGGGCAGGCGGGGCCGGTGGAGCGTGCGGCCGCGGCGGCTGCGGGGGCGCTGGCGGCCGGGGCGGCGGTGACCGCGGTGCTGCGGCGTATGGGTGCCGGGTGGGGCCCGGTGCGGCGGGCGGCGGCGGGGCCGGTGGCCGATGTGGTGTTGACGGCCGCGGCGGTGGCGGCTGCGGCGCGGGCGGCCGGTGGGTGGGAGGCGGCCTGGGCGGGCCTTGCCTGGGTGGCGGTCGGGACGCTGTCGGGGGCCTTGGAGCAGGCGCTGGTGCTGGGTGCGCTGTGTGCGGCGGCGGTGGCGGCGGTGCTGGTGTTGTCGGCTGCGGGGCCGGGGCCGGGCGGGGGCCCCTGGGGGGCCGTGGTCCCGGCGGCGGTTCTGTGCGGGCTGGGGACGGCGCTGGCCGGGCCGCTGCTGCTGGCGGGTCTGCCCGGGGCCGTGGTGGGGAGCTGGATCGGTGGGGGGCGCCCGGTGCGGTCGGTGGCGGCTGCGGTGCCGGTGGGGGCGTGCACGGTGCTGGTGGCCGATGTGGTGCTGCGGTCGGCGGGGGAGTGGGCCGAGCCGGCGGTGGGGCTGGCGACCGGGGCGGTGGGGGTGGCGGTCCTAGCGGCCGTGGCGGCCTCGGGGCGGGCGGAGCCGGTGCGGCGGCGGCGCGAGCCCAGGGGAGCGGTGCGGTAGTGCCTTAAGGGGGGCGTGGTCGGCGTCCGAGCGCGCTTGGGGCGGATGCGTGGCGGGTTCTGCCAGCGCTCTGCGAACCCCATGCTATAGATCTACGACGTAAAGTAGGGGAGGTGGTGCCTCCACATCCCCAAAAACACAACAGCGGAGCGGCTCCGCCGCACCGAACCCCCAAGGTCGCCCTGTGCAAGGGGGGCGGGTACCGCGCCCGCTATGGAAGGATCTGCCTCCATGAGTCTGGGAAAGTGGCTGAACCCCTCGACATGGCGGCGCCCGCGCGACTTCGAGTCCCGACTGGCCGCCCTGCAACCGAAGTTGCAGCGCCACCGCGATAACGCGGCCCAGGCCCGGCAACGCGGAGGCGCCGAACTGCGCTGCCTTCTGGCCGAGGCCGAATACGAGCGCGCGCAGCTCACCAAGACCATCGCCGACCAGGCCCCGACGCTGGGGGCGGAGTGGTCCGAGCGGCACGACGGCCTGCTGCTGCGCCTGATCGAGATCGACGCCCGTACCGGACAGGCCACCGACACCGGCGTCCTGCGCACCGACCTGCGCAGCCTCATCGAACAAGGACTCGCCTCAGACGCCGGACACGCGGCGCGCGAGGCCCTCGACCGCGCCCAGACCGAACGCCTCGAAGCCGAGAAGGCACGCCAGGAGGAACGCTCCAACGCCACTTACCAGGCCGAACGCGACAAGCTGATCGACCACATGGCAACCCTGGCCAAGGAAATGGAGGCTACGGGCCGCCCCGACGCGGCCGCCGAGTGGGAGCGGCAGCAGGAGAAGTCGATCGAGAAGCTCGTGTTCATGGACCGCACCGCCGGCAGGGACAGCGACCCCGACACGGTCCGCGAGGAGATCCGCCGCCGCATCGCCGACAAGTGAGCCGCACACGGTCTGTGGGCCGCGTCCGTCGGAGGCTGAGACCTCCGTTCGACCGGTTCCGCGCGATCGTCGCGACATCGGGGCGGCCCGGCCGATGGCGTCCGCCGGGCTGGTGGAGCTTTCGGCGGCCGCCCTGGCACGGTGGGCCTTCGGCCGCCCGCCGACAGGCGGGGGCGCCGGTGGGGGCACCGGCCCTGAGGCGAGGACCGTCCCAATGCCGTGAGGGGGGCACCGGAACGCCATCCACGCCCCGGCAGGAGACGGGCGTCGATGAGCCAAGGGCCCTGGGGCGGACGGTTGGTCCTTCGCAGGCTGCGTCAGGCCGTCGTCCTGGGCGACCAGACCGGGGAGGCCCCCGGAAGACCGCATGCCCGACCCGTGCGCGACAGGGTGCGCCTGCCGCGATCCTGCCCGGCCCAGCCCGTCCAGTCCGGGCCGCTGCTCTCCCCGCCCCGCGCCCGCGTCCGGCCGGTCTCTACGGCCAAGGCACGGGCATGCGCACAGGGGAGCGCGGCACCCCCCACGAGAAATCGGTGGTCTACCGCCACGCCCGCCGATAGCCTGCCCGACCGCCGCGCCGAACAGCCGCTCGGCGCCGACACCCGGCAGGCAGGAGCGCACCGTGGACGAACGCCCCATCCACCCCCGCGACCCCGTTCCCGAACGCCCGGTGCGCCCCCTGCTGGGGCGCTCCGCGCTGGTCACCGGGGTCAGCAGGCGCGACGGTATCGGCTACGCCGTCGCCCGCCGCCTGGCCTCCTACGGCGCCTCGGTGTTCTGCCACCACTACGGCCCGCACGACGCGGGGCAGCCCTGGGGCGCCGACGACACCGACGCCGTCCTGGAGGGGGTGCGCGCCGCCCGCACCGACCCGCAGGCCCGCGTCGAGGGCGCCGGGGCCGACCTGGCCGCGCCCGGCGCCCCGCGCGAGGTGTTCGAGGCGGCTCGGGCATCGCTGGGGCGCGTCGACGTGCTGGTGTGCAACCACGCCCGCTCGGGCGGTGATGCGGGCCTGGCGGGGGTCACCGAGGCGATGCTGGACGGGCACTGGGCGGTGGACGCGCGTTCGCCGCTGCTGCTGGCCCAGGCCTTCGCGGCCGCGCACGACGGGCGTCCCGGCGGCCGCATCGTCTTCCTCACCTCCGGGCAGGGGCAGGGGCCGATGCCGGGGGAGGTCGCCTATGCGGCCGCCAAGGGGGCCTTGGCGGCGATCACCCTGACCGTGGCCGATGAGCTGGCCGACCGGGGCATCACCGTGAACACGGTCAATCCGGGGCCGGTGCAGACCGGTTACATCGGCGAGGGGGTGGAGGGCGCGTTGGCGCACAAGCTGCCGATGGGGCGCCTGGGCAGGCCGGACGATCCGGCGCGTCTGATCGCGTGGCTGGCCACCGATGAGGCGCGTTGGATCACCGGGCAGGTCTTCAACAGTGAGGGCGGGTTCGCGCGCTGGCGCGACCGGCCGTGAGCCCGCGGGGGGCGGCTGCTGCGCATGGGGGCCGGGGCCCTGATTGGCGGGGCGCCCGCTGAGGTAGGACACCCACGAGCGCGCCCCTGGGGGTGCGCCGGACAGGCAGGACCGTACCGGCGACGACGATCGGGACGGACGGCGGGGGAGGGCCCCTGTCGTGCGGCCTGGGAGGCGATGGGCGATGGCAGTGCTGGACGAGAAGCAGATCACCGACGGGCTGGAGCTGCTGGAGGGGTGGGAGTGGCACCCTGAGGACGCCGAGATCCGCCGGACGGTGGTGATGCCGGACTTCATGTCGGTGGTGCACCTGGTGGAGGCCGTTGCGCACGCGGCGGAGCAGGCGGGGCACCACCCGGACATGGACATCCGGTACAACCGGCTGACGCTGCACCAGACCACGCACGCGGCCGGTGGGGTGACGGAGGCGGATTTCGCGCTGGCGGCGCGGATGGACGAGCTGATCGCTGACGCCCAGCCGCGCGGCGGGAGCGGCGAGGGGCCCGAGGGCGGCTGAGCGGCGGGGTGGGGGTGGTCTGCGCGGGCCGGGGTCCGGGCGTGTGCGCGGTGGTTGCTGTTCTTGGCTGTGAGGGCTGAGCTGGTGCCCCGGTGCCGGGGCCCGGCCGGGCGGCGGGTCGCCGGAGTGTGGGGTGGCTGGGCAGCAGCGGCAGAGGGCGGCGCTCCTTGCGGCAGCACCGTCGGGCGACAGGCGCGTTCGTCGTCACCGTGATGGGCGGCGGCGGGGTGAGCGGGGCGTTTCCCGGCCCCGCCTGCCGTCCACCGGGCCTTTCGCGGTCCGGGCGGGCGGCGCGGCACCGGGGTTCGCGGTCTTCGGCGCCCGGGGCGGCCGCCGGACCCGCACCGAGGACTCCGACGGGGCTGTGACCTGGGGGAATACTCCGCGTTAGGTGCGGGTGGGGGTGGGAGGCGCGTCCAGCGACGTTCCCGGCGGCCCCGGGGCGGCGAAGGGCGCGATTCTAGAACATGTTCTGCAAGTGGTATGCCCTGTTCGTGCCCGATTGGGGTGTTCGACTCGGGGGCGGGGGTGACCGCGCGGCCGCCCGGACCCCTCCGCCGGGCTCTCTGGGGCCGCACGGGGCCGATATCGGCTACAGGCGGTGACGCCGGGCCCGGAAAACGGCCCCGGTGTGCCGTTTAGGGGCCTGTCGGCATCGAAACCCGTTCACGTATCGCGATGAACGCACGCCCGCTCCGCCCGCGACGCCGTTCCGACCGTCGAACAGGACGAGGGGAGCCCCTTCGCACGCCTGGAACCGGCCGAAACGGACACCGGGTCGGTAGTGGCGGACCGGAACCCGCCTTCCGGGCTCCGCATGCACCCCGGAGGCGTCCTGCGTCGTGGAACCGCCGCTTTCAGGGCGATGAGGGCGCACCGGCCAGGAGGCCGCCACGAGCGCGGGCGACCGCCCGCCCTCCCAGCCGCGCCGCCTTCCCGGACCGCGAGGAACCCGACGCCCGGCAGGCAGGGCCGGGGAACCACCCCGCTCACCCCCTCGCCGCCTACTCCCCTGCACTCCGGCGGCCCGCCGCCCGGCGAGCAGCCCCAAGTGGGGCCCCAGCTCATGCCGGTGCTGCCGACCAGGGCGGCCACGCACACGCCGCACGGCCGACGACGCTGGCGGAAGGGGCGCGGCCCTTCGTCGTCGCCTTCCCGCCCCACACCCCGGCACCCGCCGGACGGCCGGGGCCACCGTGCGGGGCACCTGCCGGTCCCGTCGCCGCCGCCTTCGGCTCGCCCGGGGCCCCGGGGCGCCCGCCTCACCCCCGGCTGCGCGGGCCCAGGCGCGAGCGGCGGATCTTGCCCGACGGGGACTTGGGCAGCTCCTCCACGAAGTCGATCGTGCGCGGGTAGGCGTGCTCGGCGAACCGCCCCCGCACCAGCTCCCGCAGCTTCTCCGCCAGCTCCGGGCCCGCCTGGGCCCCCTCGGTCAGCACCACGGTCGCCGCCACCGTCTGGCCGCCCTCCCCGTCCGGGGCGCCGTAGACCGCCGCCTCCACCACGTCCGGGTGCTCCAGCAGCGCCGTCTCCACATCCCCCGGAACGATCCGGTACCCCGCGACCAGGATCGCCTCCTCATCGCGGGAGGAGAAGAAGAAGCACCCCTCCCGGTCGCGCACCGCCGTGTCCGCGGTGACGAACCACCGCCCGTCCGGGGTCAGCCGCGCCTTCGGGTCCCCGGTGTACCCGCCGAACCAGTACACCGCGCTCTGCCGGGCGTCCACGGCCACACGCCCCAGCACCCCCGGCGCCGCCTCCACGTCGTCGAAGGGGTCGAGCACCGCCACCGACCACCCGGCGAGCCCCGTGCCCTGGGAGCCCGGGGGCACCTCCACGGCCGCGTCCGGGTGCTGGTGCTGGCCCACGCACACCCCCAGCTCGGCCTGCCCGTAGTGGTCGCGCACCGGCGCGCCGAACACGTCGCCCGCCCACTCGACCACCCCCTCGGGCAGCGGCTCGCCCGCGCTCGACAGGCGCCGCACCGCCACCTCCGGCGGCAGTGTCTTGACCGTCGAGCGCAGCGTCCGGTACAGGGTCGGTGCGGCCACCAGGTTGGTGACCCGCTGCTCGGCCAGCACGTCCAGCACCAGCTCCGGGTCGGCGCCGGCGCGCAGCTGCAGGCTGGCGTGCCCGGCCAGCAGGGGCGCCACCAGCCCGAAGTAGAGCCCGTAGTGCCAGCTGGGGTCGTGGGTGTTCCAGTACACGTCGTCCCCGGCGACGTCCAGGCCGTAGCGGAAGTGGGAGTGGAAGGCGGCCAGGGCCCGCACCGGCACCTCGAACCCGCGGGGGACGCCGCCGGGGCCGGGGGAGTACAGGTGCAGGAACGGCGCCGAGCCCCCCACGGCCTCGGCCCGGGGGATGGGCCCGGCACCGGCGGCCAGCCCGTCCAGGGTCAGGTCCCCGGCCAGGCCGCCGGGTCCGGCCACCGCCACCCGCCAGGGGCCCGCGTCCTGCAGCTTGTGGCGGACGCGCTCCTCGCACACCACCAGGCGGGCGCGCGCCCCGGCCAGGCGGGTGCCGATCGCCGCGGGGGCCAGCGCGGTGAGCAGCGGGACGTGCACGGCGCCCAGCCGCCAGGCCGCCATGGCGGTGGCCGCGAGGTCGAAGCCGCGGTCCAGCAGGGTGGCCACCCGGTCGCCGGGGCCGATGCCCAGGCGCGCCATGCCCGCTGCCAGGCGGCCCGAACGCCGGGCCAGGTCGGCGAAGGTGTGCACCGAGGGCTGCAGGTCCTCGCCGATCTCGGTGACGGCGACGGCCGAGGCGGGGTGCCGGTCGCAGAGCAGGTGGGCCACCGATGCGGTCGGGGCGTCGTACATGGCCAGCCAGTCGCGTACCTGCTGCGCCGGGGTGGGCATCGGTGGGCGTCCTCGATTTCTACGGTATTGGGGTGTTGGTGGCGTTCGGTATAAGAGTATGCCTTGGTGTGTGATGGTGCCCTCATCCACGGGGGCCCACGCCCGAGCCCGGGGAAGGGGAGAGGCCCGATGCACGACCACGCGACGCCCGACACCGTCGCCCTGTGCGAACGCCACGGCCTGGGCGCCGACACCGCCCGCTGGCTGGACGCCGCGGCCGGGCTGCCCCACCCGTCGGGCAGGGGCGCCGCCGACCCCCTGACCGCCGAGGCCGGGCCGCTGCTGGAGCCCTTCGCCCTTGAGGCGGCCGACCACGCCGAGGTCCTGGCCGCCTGGCCACACGCCTCCTGGCCGCCCGGGCTGCTGTACCTGGTCGAGCGCATGGCGGCGCGCGCCGCCGCCGACGCGGGCACCGCCCCCGACTGGCAGGACTGGCCCGCCCTGCAGTACGCGCGGGACGTGCGGGCCCGGTGCGCGCCGGTGGTCGCCTTCGCGGTGTCGCTGCCCTGGTACCTGGAGCGGCAGCGGGGGCTGGGGGTGCCCGACGAGGTCACCTTCGCCACGCTGCGCGACGTGGGCCGCCAGGTCGCGGCCAACCGCCGCATGTTCGGCGGTGTCGGCCTGGAGACCGCCGGGTGGGTCGGGGTGCAGTTCCGGTCGGGCCTGTACGAGCTGGGGCGGCTGCAGTACGAGCCCAACCGGCTGGCCAACCAGGCCTCGGTGCGCTGGTTCGACGCCGGGAGCGCCCGCGCGCTGGGGCGGGGCGACCTGTACCCGGGGCAGCCGTGCCTGCGGATCCACATCCCGACGGGGCCGCCGCTGGAGCCCGGGGCCGTGCGGGACTCGCTCAAGCGCGCCCGCCGCTTCTTCCGCGACGCCCTGGGGGCCGACTACACCGTGGCCACGTGCTCGTCGTGGCTGCTGGACCCGCAGCTGCCGCAGGAGCTGGGCGGCGGCAACATCGCCCGGTTCCAGGAGCTGTTCACGCTGGTGGAGGCGTCTGCCCCCGGTGATTCGGACGTGTTCCGGTTCGTGCACAACCGCCCCGACACCGACCCCGGGCGCGCGCGCCGCGCCACCCGGCTGCACCGCGTCACCGCCGACCATGTGGCGGCCGGGGGGCACTGGCACGTGCGCACGGGGTGGCTGGACCTGCCCGAGTGACACCGGAGCCTGCCGGGCGGTGGGGCGCTAGCAGGACCACGAGCCGCAAGACGCGTAGATCCGAAGTGCCCGATGGCGTTCGCCAGCTGGCAGGCATCATGGGAGTCCAACCTTGAGGGAGAACTGCCAGTGATACTCAACTGTGGCACCGTGTGCGGCGAAGTGGGCATCACGGCGTCGGCGGAAGAGCTGAACCGTCTGGCAGATGCGGTGGCCAAGGGTGAAGGGCTGCTCAGCTCCACGGCGCCGGCCGCTGACGCCCTCGCGGGGGTCGAGGTCGAGAAGACGCCCGGCCCCGGGGTCCTCATCCACCTTGATTCCGAGCGGCACATCCTTGTGATCAGCGGTGACGCCGCAGGAAGGGCGGTGCTCGCGGACAATGTACGCGACATGGCCTCAGCCGAGGACGGAGGCCACCTCCACATCGACTACCACCCCGGGCACTTCTACCTTGCGGAAGGGTCTGTGCCGTTGGTGGTCAACAGTCCGCACGGAGGCATGCCGACCCGGTGAAGTGTCCGCGTAGCCGAACTTCGGACCTACTCGTCCGGGGGCAGCACTGCACAGCCTTCCTGCGCTGGGCCTACCGCACGCCCGCGACCCCGGACCACTGCACGGGCGCATGGGCGGCGAACAGGACACCGCTCCCGGCGCTTCCCGCTCACACCACCGGGTCGCACAGCCCCAGCGCCGACAACAGCACGGTCAACCGCTTGGGGTCGTGCTCGATCACCGGGGCGTACTCGCACACCCCGATCCCCACCACCGTGTGGTGCCGCGCCAGCGCCGCCAGCACCCGGGCCACCGCCTCCACCGGCGGCCCGCCCGGCTCCGGACACGCCACCGCCGGAACCTCGGCCGGGTCGCACACATCCACGTCCACATGCACATAGGCCGGGGTCCCGGCCGTGCGCCGGGCCGCCACACCCTCCGGGTCGGCCACCACCGCCTCGGGACCGGCCACCGCCAGCCCCTGCGCCCGCACGACCTCGGCCTCGGCCGGATCGAACGACCGCGTGCCCACCAGCGTCACGTCCCGCGCCGCCAGCGCCGCGCCGTCGCCGGTCAGCATCCCGTGCCCCTGGCCCAGCAGCGCCCGCAGCACCATCCCGTGCGCCCGCCCCGACGGCGAGGACTCCGGGGTGTTCAGGTCCGGGTGCGCGTCCACCCAGTAGCACGCCATCCCCGGATACCGTGCCGCCAGGTGCTGCACCGCCGCCAGGTCCGAGGCGCAGTCGCCCCCCAGCGTCAGCGTCCGCGCCGGGTCCCGCCGCGCCAGCCGGTCCCGGATCCGGCGCTGCGTCTGGGCCACCGTCTCCAGGTTCAGCACACCGCCGACCACCTGCCGGGGACCGTCGGTCACCGAGATGTGCAGCCGGCTGCCGCCCGAGGGCACCTGGCGCGCCAGCGCCGCCGACCCCGGCGCCACCCGCACGTCATCGCCGCCCTGCCACAGCGGCACCACCAGATCGACGTCGCGTTGCCAGACCATGGACCCACCCTAGGGGCGCGGGCCCGCCCCCGCACCGGATCCGCCCCGATCGGCCCGCGACCGGCAGCGGCCAGCCGGCGCCGTCAACCGGCCCGCACCCCTGGGCCGCGCCGGGAGAACGGCACACCGCCCAGGGCATCGCCCCCGCGCCGGGCCACCGCGGCCACCAGCCGCTCCAGCGGCCCCTTGCCGAACCGGCGCCGCCACGCCCAGGCCCCGGCCAGGGCCGCGGCGGCGAACGCCTCGGCCAGCAGCGGCGCCTGGCCCCACCCGGCCGCGCGCACACCCCATATGCCCAGCACGTGCGCCACGTACACCGTCAGCGACATCGCCCCCACCGCCGCCAGCGGCGCCACCGCCCGCGGCACCCGGTCGGCGGCCGCCAGGCACGCGGCCACCACCGCCATGCCCACCCCGGCCGACCCGGCCACCTCGAAGGTCGTCCCGCTGTGCGGGACGCTCGTCAGCAGCCAGGCGGGGCCCTCCAGCGGCACCGCCCCGTGGAAGTAGGTGTGCGCCCCCACCCGCGCCGCCTCGGCCGGGGAGGCCAGCGCCCACAGTGCCAGGCGCGCCCCGCCGTACCCGGCGGCCGCCAGCACCGCGCCCCAGGCGGCCATGCGCGTCCGCACGCGCCCATCAGCCAGGTCCAGCCGGCCCAGCGCCATCCCGGCGAGCACGTAGGGCAGGAACGACACCGCCGGGAACATGCCCGTCAGCAGGAAGGGGGCCGCGCCGGTGGAGAACAGCGCCGCATGCGCCCACCCGTCGGGCGCGAGCCCCTCCAGGAGTGAGCGGGCCAGGTAGGACAGCTGCGGCCCGGCCAGCGCCCACAGCGCGGCCACGGCGTACAGGCGGCGCGGCGCCGTGCCGAGGAAGGGCAGCGCCAGCAGCAGGAAACCGCCGTAGTGGGCGATGATGATCGCCACCGGGGTGTCCAGCCAGATCAGGGCCAACCCGATGGCCACCAGGCACCCGGCGCGCACGGCGATGCGGCGCCGGGCCGTTGCCAGCAAGGCTCCGGAGGGGATCTGCGCGCGGCCGCTCATCATCGCCAGCGCGATTCCGGCCAGCAGCGCGAACAGGGCGGAGGAGCGGCCGTGGGAGGCGGTGCGCACGGCCTCTTGGAGGGGTTCGGGGGTGAAGGGGGCGCCCAGGTGCACGGTGAACATCGCCAGGACGGCCAGGGCGCGTGCCAGGTCGAGCCCGGAGAGCCTGCGGGCGGCGCGGCGCGCAGGCGCGGGGGACGGCGCGGCGGAGGCAGGGCTGAGGGAGGGGAGGGCGGTGGTCAAGCGCGGGGCCTTCCTGGCCGCGTGGGTGCGGGCCGGGGCGTCGTGCGGGGGAGCGGGCGGGGCGGCGGGGCCGTGGAGCGCGGGACAAGGCGGCACGGAAACCGCAAAGGGCACGTCATGCCGCCGTCAAGAGTAAGCGGCGCCCGCAGGGCAGGGAAGGCACCGGCCAGGGGCGGACACGAGGGGGGCGGCGCCGGGGCACGGTGCCCCGCCGCGGTTCCCGGCACAGGGCGCCCCGCACACCACGGGGGAGGAGTGAGGGGAATCACCCTGCTGGTGACCTGCGAATTCGCCGATTCTCCCGGACCGGGGTGCGAGGCGGTCGAGCCGGACGAGGACGGGGTGGCGGGCGGCCGCGTGTTCGGCGGGGCCGGGGCGCCGTGCCGGGTACACCGCCGGGGCCCCATGGGCCCGGGGCACGCCGCAGGGGCTGCGCACTCCACACCGCGATCCGCCACGACCGCCTGATCGGCGCCCCGGCCAAGCGGCCGCCGATGGCCTGCGACCAAATCAACGATCTAGGCTCGGTCGATGGAACGCGGAACCGAACAGGCCCAGGCGAACGACTACGACGGCTTCGCCGAGGACTACGCGGCCGAGAACGACAACAACCTGATGAACGCGCGCTACGAGCGGCCCGCAATGCTCGCGCTCGCCGGAGACGTGGCCGGACGCCGGATCCTGGACGCCGGCTGCGGCGCGGGCCCCTTGGCCGCCGCCCTGCGCGACCGCGGCGCCCACGTCACCGGCATCGACGCCAGCACCGGGATGCTGGCACTGGCCCGGCGGCGCCTGGGCGGCGACGCGGACCTGCGCCTGGCCGACCTGAGCGACCCGCTCCCGTTCGCCGACGGCGCCTTCGACGACGTCGTCGCATCGCTCGTGCTGCACTACCTGGAGGACTGGGGGCCGACCCTGGCCGAGGTGCGGCGTGTGCTCAGGCCCGGCGGCCGACTGATCGCATCGGTGCACCACCCGTTCGTGGACTACATGCTCCAGGACCCCCGGCCCGAATACACGGCCACGACGAGCTATGACGATCAGTTCACGCTGGGCGGGCGGACCGTCCCGATGAGGTTCTGGCGCAGGCCGCTGCACGCGATGACCGACGCCTTCACCGCCGCGGGCCTGCGCATCGCAGCGATCAGCGAGCCGCAGCCCGACCCGGCCGCCCGGGAGCTGTTCGCCGACGACGCGCACGGCCTGGTGGCCCGGATCGGCTTCCTGTTCTTCGTCCTGGAGGCGCCGCCCGCGCCCTGCGGGTCGGGCGGGTAGGCGTACCGGGTGCTCATGGCGGCCCGGGTCAGGCGCCCTCAAGGGCGTCGGCGCGCCGGTCGAGGTCGGCGGCGATGTCGTCCCAGCCCGGTCCGTGCATCCACAGGTTCGCGGCTGCCTCACGCATCAGCGCCGGGTCGTCGGGCCGGTGGGTGAGGTTGCGGACCCGGACCGGCAGGTGCCCGTCGGCCACGTTCGGGCACAGCTCGCGCACCATCGCCAGGAGCGTGTCGGCGTCGGCGAAGGTCGGCTCCTCGATGAACCGGCTCTCGCTGTGTTCGAGCCCGCACGGGGGAGTGGGGCGGTATTCATCGCCGTACAGGCAGCGGGCGTGGTCGGTGAGCGTGCGGTGCATGGGCCGGAGACTACTGTCCGGTCCCACCCGTACCGGCGGGTCGAGCTGCGGGGTTACCGGGTCGGGGGAGACGCCGCCGGGAATGCGTCTCGCCCAAGGCGGGCGGCCGCCGAGGCCGTCTGGGCCAATCGGGGCGGTGACCGGTGAATCCCCGGCGGCCTGCGCGAGCGCGGTGGCCACCACCGGTACGCGGGCCCCGCGCCGTCGATGCGCGCTCGCCCACTCGGATGGAGAGAGACACCGGGACAGGCTGCTCGGGTCGGGTGAGAATCGCTCGGCAGGCCGCGTCCGTCGGGGTGGTGGAACTTCTCGCGGCCGCGCCCGCCCTTCGCCGAGCGGCCTTCGGCCGCCCGACAAGGGAACCGGGTCACGTGCGCTGGAGTGGAACCTCCGTCCGGTGATTATGTCGACGAGAAGTGAGAGCGCTCGGACGACTCGGTGCGACGCGGTGCCGACGGGTTCCGTCAGCACCACGGCCTTCCTCACCGCACTCGACGCCGTCAGGACTCATCGACACGACCCTGCGGCGAGCGGAGGCGCTGTCGAACCTCACCGATGAACGCTGTCCACACTCACGAACAGAACCAGTCCGGCATGGTCAGCCGGCTGGTCACGGTTCTGGGGCGGATGTTCGACCGAGCCGCTGCGATCGTCCCGGCCTCGGGCCGGTCCGGCCTTTGTGCCGGTGCCCTGTTCGTCGCCGGTCGGTTCTGGGCCGGATGGCGTCCGCTCTCGACGGTCGGCCCTGGTCCACCTGCTCATGGCGGCCATGGCTGCCGACGAGGCCCGCTTGTCGGTGTGGAGGCCGCGCCGACCCGTGCGGGCAGGAGTGACACCGTTCCAGTGGACGCGGCCGACCACTGCGTTGACGGGTGCGGCGGGGCCGGGTGAGGCGCTCCGGCGGGAGGTCTGGATGGCCGGGGGCCGGTAGGGGCGCTGGTTCGTCCGGTGGGCGGGGCGCAGGGCGGTCGAGGCGGCCATTGGTCGGTCGGCGGGGCGCCTTCGGCGGTTCGGGTGTGCTGGGGGCGAAAGGCGGTTTGGGGAGGGGTCTCCAGAACTCTACTTAACATAATGCTGATTATCGGCGTTTCGGGAGCCGGGTCGGAAGAGGGGTTCTAGAGGCGTCCTCGGGTCTGTGTGCGCCGGTGCGCCCGTGATCTGCTCGGTTCTCATCCGAGCTGCTCACCACCGGCCGGATTCTGACTCGTGTCAGGCGTACTCGGCGGATACCGGGCAGGTCGGATGGGACGGCCGCCGGCTTTGGGCCAGGTCGTTGGAATCCGCGCGCCTGTCGCCTCAAATGATCTGCTCAGTGCCCGGGCCAGAGTCCTCATCACCGTTCAGATCGGATGCGGCGCCTCGTCGGCGCGCACCGGCGACGGCGGCCCGGCCTGCGTCCCGTGTCGCTCGCGGGCCGTGGTGCCAGCCGACGGGAACCGCGCCGCGGCATCGGCTGCGGCTTGCCGTGTCCCTGCGGCGCTGGAGTCGTGTTTGTGCAGGTCGCAGGGGTGCTGTGTGTCCGGGGGTGCGGGTTTGCGCGAGCCGTATCGGCCTGTCCTGGCCCCTGCCCTGGGCTGTGGCCTGCGCGGGTCCCCTGCCCCTGGGCGGGCGCCCCCTCGGACGGTTTCGAGAGGGTGCGGTCCGGCCGGGTCAAGAGTGTGTCAAGCCCTGGAGCGCCTTCGGTGCCCCGGGCCGGTGCCCGCGGGGAGCGATCCATGTTTCATGCATAAAGTGCGTTATGCATGAAACTGGGGCGTTCTTGGCCTAACGCACATAGCGCCCATATCAGACACGCCGGTCCGGTCCGCGGGGTCACCGCCAGCGATAGGACGCGCCGCCCCGCCTCCGCGTTGTCCTTGCGGAACCGCTGCGGCGTCTCCCGGCCACAAGCGGTCACAACTCGCCCATCCCCCTGCAATCCGCCTCCGGGCGCGCGATCCTCGAAGGGTGTCGAACAGCATCAGCCCCTCCCCTCGCGACGGCGCGGCCGAGGCCACCGCCGACCCGACCGACGGCTCCCCCGGCGCCCCCGCGGCCGCCGGGGCCGGGCCCACCGCGCCCCCCGCCCCCTCCGGGCGGGCGGACGCCCTCCCCTCCCCTGCCCGCGGCGAGCGTTCGGGCGGCCAGGGCCCCGGCGCCCGCCCCGAGGGTGCGGGCGCAGGCGCCGCCAAGAAGGCGGCCGACCGCCTGGTGGGCATCGACGTGGCCCGCGGCCTGGCCGTGCTGGGCATGTTCGTGGTGCACGTGGGGCTGGGGTGGACGCTGGCCGACGGCAGCAATGCCCTGTACGGGCTGGTGTCGGGCCGTTCGGCCGCGCTGTTCGCCCTGCTGGCCGGGGTGTCGATCGCGCTGCTGTCGGGTGGGCCCACCCCCAGGACCGGCCACGACATGGGGGTGGCGCTGTGGCGGGTGGTCATCCGCGGGCTGATCATGCTGCCGGTGGGCACCCTGCTGACGATGACGGGCACCCCGGTGTCGGTGATCCTCGCCTACTACGCGGTGTTCTTCGTGCTGGCGGCGCCGCTGATGAGCGAGCGGTGGAAGATCGTGGCCGGGACGGCGGCGGTGCTGGGCGTGCTGGGCCCGGTGGCCTCGTTCTACCTGCGGGGGCTGATGGCCGGGGGCGGCCCGCTGCGGGGGCCGGTGGCGGCGGTGAACTCCTATGACCCGCTGGTGGCGCTGGCCGGGGACGGGGTGGTGAACTTCCTGCTGACCGGCGCCTACCCGGCCATCACGTGGATGCCGTTCGTGTTCGCCGGGATGGCCCTCGGGCGGCTGCGGCTGCGCCGCCGGGCGGTGCAGTGGTCGCTGGTGGGCGCGGGCGCGGGCTTGGCGGCGGTGGCCTACACGGCCTCGTGGGCGGCGCTGGCGCTGGGCGGGCGGGCGCGGCTGGAGGCCTCGTTCGACGCGGAGCTGATGGAGCGCTACGGCGGGGCGTCGAGTGTGGCCGAGGCGCTGCGGGAGGGGTTCCCGGGGGCGGTGCCGGTGAACGACTGGGCGTGGCTGCTGGTGTCCTCGGGGCACAGCGGGACGCCGTTCGAGGTGTTCGGTGCCGGGGGGATCGCGATCGCGGTGCTGGGGCTGTGCCTGATCGTGGCGCCCTACCTGCGGTGGGCGGTGTACCCGCTGGCGGCGGTGGGGGCGCTGGCGCTGACCACGTACGTGGGGCATGTGCTGGTGATCTGGCTGGCCGAGTCGGGGGCGGTGGAGGGTACGCCGCTGGGGTTCGTCTCGGACCGGTTGGACCTGACGGTGCTGGTGGGGGCGCTGGTGTTCGCGACGGTGTGGCGGCTGCTGGTGCGGCGCGGCCCGCTGGAGTGGCCGCTGCACGCGGTGTCGATGTGGGCGGCCAAGCGCATTCCGTGAGGTGGGCCGGGCCGGGTGGTCGCGGGGCGGGGTGCGGGGCGCCCCGCCCCTTCGTCGTGTCGGCGCGGGCGGGCCCCTCCCCTGCCCCGGCCGCGGCTGCCGGGGGCGGTCGAACAGCGGTGTGCCGGGTGTTCGAAAACGCCCGGGGCCAGTGTGGTGGGCGGGTGCGGGATCGGGGATGGTTGGGGGCATGAGCACTGCGGAGTTCGATGGAGGTTCGGTGCAGGCGGACGGTTCCGGCGCGGTCCCGGGGCCCGGCTCCGGGGCGGTGCCCTCTCCCGGCGGTGGGGCCCGGTCCGGTGGCGGCGCCGGGGAGCCGGAGGGGCGCCGGGCGGTCGATGCGGTGGAGGACTACCTGGTGGCGCGGATGGCGGCCAAGCCGTCGCCGCACACGGTGGCGGCCTACCGGCGCGATCTGCGCGGGGTGCTGGAGTGCGCGGCGCGGCCGCTGGGCCGGCCTGTGGGGGGCCTGGGGCTGGCCGAGCTGGATGCGCGGGTGATGCGCAGGGCGTTCGCGGATTTCGCGGTCGAGCGGGCGCCCTCCAGTGTGCTGCGGGCCTGGTCGACGTGGAACGGGTTCTTCGGGTTCTGGGTGGCCGAGGGGGCGTTGGCGGGCAATCCGATGCAGGCGGTGGGGCGTCCGCGGCCGCGGCAGGGCGAGCCCAAGCCGTTGATGGGCGAGGACACCCCCGAGCGGCTTTTGGAGGCGCTGGCGGCGGGGTGCAGGCGGGCGCGGGACCCCTGGCCCGAGCGGGATCTGGCGGTGATGGCGCTGGCGCTGCTGACGGGGCTGCGGTCGGCGGAGATGCTGGGGCTGCGGGTGGATTCGGTGAGCGGGCGGCCCGGTGAGCGGCGGGTGCGGGTGGTGGGCAAGGGGGGCCGGACGCGGTCGCTGCCGATCGAGCCGCCGCTGGAGGCGCTGGTGGAGGCGTATCTGCGGTCGCGGGAGGCGCGGTTCGGGGTGCGGGTGCGGGGGCGGGATCCGCTGCTGGTGGACAACCGGGGCGAGGGTCTGCGGCGGGGCGGTCTGCAGTACCTGGTGCGGCAGTGCTACCGGCATGCGGGGGTGCACGACCGGGTGGCGCGGGGGACGCTGGTGCACGCGCTGCGGCACACGTTCGCCACGCGGCTGGCCGAGGACGGTGCGTCGGTCACCGAGATCATGCGGCTGTTGGGGCATACGTCGTTGACGTCGTCGCAGTCCTACATCGATGTGACGGCCTCGGCGCAGCGGGAGGCGGCGCGGTCGAACCGGACCTACGGGGTGCTGCGCAGGCTGTCGGAGGAGGGCGGCGGGGTGGAGGAGGCCGGGGTCGGCGGCGGCGGGGCGGGGGCCCACTAGTGTGTGGGCCTGTGCCTATGGAGATCTCGACGGTGAACGTGAACGGGTTGCGGGCGGCGGCGCGCAAGGGGTTCGTGGAGTGGCTGGGGGCCACGGGGGCCGATGTGGTGTGCCTGCAGGAGGTGCGGGCGGTGCCTGAGCAGTTGCCGCGGGAGGTGGCCGCGCCGCCGGGGTGGCATGTGGTGGTGGTGCCGGGTGGGGTGAAGGGCCGTGCGGGGGTGGCGGTGTATTCGCGCGGGGACCCCGAGGGGGTGCGGGTGGGGTTCGGTGCCGGGGAGTTCGCCGGGTCGGGCCGGTATGTGGAGGTGGACCTGGGGGCGGTGACGGTGGCGAGCCTGTACCTGCCCTCGGGCGAGGTGGGGACGGTGCGCCAGGAGGAGAAGGAGCGGTTCATGGGGGCGTTCCTGCCCTACCTGGTGCGGCGTCGGGCCGAGGTGGAGGCGGCCGGGCGGGATCTGGTGGTGTGCGGGGACTGGAACATCGCGCACCGGGAGGAGGATTTGAAGAACTGGCGGGGCAACCGGCGCAGTTCGGGGTTCCTTCCCGAGGAGCGGGCGTGGTTGTCGCGGGTGTTGGGCGAGGCGGGGTATGTGGATGTGGTGAGGGCTTTGCATCCGGGGCAGGCGGGGCCGTATTCGTGGTGGTCCTACCGGGGCCGGGCCTTCGACAACGATGCGGGGTGGCGGATCGATTACCAGGTGGCCACTCCGGGGCTGGCGGCGCGGGCGGTGTCGGCGCGTGTGGAGCGGGCGGCCTCGCACGATGCGCGCTGGTCGGACCATGCGCCGGTGACGGTGTCCTATTCCTGAGTGGTGCTTGAGTGCGGGCCGTGTGAAGGGGCGGGGTGTCGGTCATGGGTGTTCCGGTCGTGCTGGTGCACGGGTTGCGGGTGTCGGGGAGCATGTGGCGTCCGCAGGTGGAGTTCTTGCGGGAGCAGGGGCGGCAGGTGGTGGCGCCGGATCTGCCGGGGCACGGTGAGCGGCGGGGTGAGGAGTTCTCGCTGGGGCGTGCGGTGGATGCGGTGCTGGAGGCGGTGGACGGGGTCGGCGGGCGTGTGCTGCTGGTGGGGCTGAGCCTGGGGGGTTTCGTGTCGATCGCGGCGGCGGCGGCGAGCCCGGGGCGGGTGGCCGGGCTGGTGGCGGCGAGTTGTACGGTGCGTCCGGCGCAGTCGTTGGCGCAGGTGTACCGGATTCCGGCGGCGTTGTTGGAGGTGCTGCCGGACAAGGGGTTGTCGGTGAACGAGCGGTTCCACCGGTTGACGCTGCCCGATGAGGGGGCCGATGCGGTGCTGGACGGCGGTTTGGCGATGGAGGCGGCGCGGTCGGTGATCGATGAGATCGCGGACATGGACGTGCTGGGGGCGCTGGGGTCGTATCCGGGGCCGGTGTGGTTGGTGAACGGTGCGCGGGACCATTTCCGGATCCATGAGAAGCGGTTCATGGACGCCTGTGCCCAGGGGCGTTTGGTGAACGTGCCGCGGGCTGGGCACATGGTGAGTCTGGACCAGCCGGTGAACTTCTCGCGGTTGGTGGGCGATGCGGCCGATGTGGTGGCGGTGCGTGAGGCGCGGCGCGGGGTCGAGGGCGGTGAGGGGCAGTCGCGGGTGCTGGAGGGGCCTGCGTCGGGGTGAGGTGCGCGGTGTTCTCGCGGTGAGGGGCGGCTTTCGGGCCGCCTCTTTTTGGTGCCTCGGTGGTGATGTCGGTGGTTTTCCTGTGGCGGTCGGTGGCGGGGCTGTAGCTTCACGTCGTCCGTCCTGTTGGATTCCCTCTGTGCTGGGCGGACCGGTGAGTATGATGAACGTATGAGCGAGGTGAAGAAGCGCGTGACGGTGACGTTGGACCCCGAGCTGCTGGCGTGGGCCGAGCAGCTTGTGGAGGCGGGCGAGGCGCGGTCGGTGTCGGCCGTGGTCAACGAGGCGTTGGCCGACAAGGTGCGCAGGCAGGAGAACGCGAGCATCCTCATCGAGCAGGACATGCACGAGGCGCGTCGGCGCGATCCCGAGGAGTTCGAGCGGGCCATGGAGTGGGCGCTGGGTATCACCGGCGGTCCCCTGCCCGAGCTGCCCGGGGACGGCGCTACGGACGGCGAGGCGGCGGCATGATCGGCGGCAAGATCCTGACGGCCTCGGCGCTGTCGTCGTGGATCGACGGGTCGGTGTACATGGCGGCGCTGGTGGGTGTGGCCAAGCGCAAGGTGATCCCCCTGCACGTGCCCGCCCTGGCGTTGCTCCATGGTGCGTCCTGGAAGCTGTGTCAGGCCAGC
>NZ_ANBH01000357.1 GCF_000341185.1 Nocardiopsis chromatogenes YIM 90109 | reverse complement strand
CGGTGTCCAGGTGCGTCCATCGCAAGGCCGCTGTGCCTCCTAAAAGCAGAGGAGTCAGCCTGGGCGCGCTGTCGACTGATGAGAACGCAGCGAGGGGCGTGCCTGGGCGCCGCGCAGTAGGGCCTGACCCAAGAAACACGCCCTCGCCCTCCGCCTGCCCGCCTACGCCCCCTGCCGCCGCGCCGAAAACCAGATGCACCAGCGGTGGACGGTCGCTATATTCGTCCCATGCACTTGCAGATCTACGGCTAGCCCGAAGCCGCCCGACGCAGGGCGCCGCGCGCCCTCCGGGCCCCTTCCGGAGCCATTCCCCTCCCGTATGTCCGGCCGCCCGGCCGCGCCTTCGGCATGCCCTGAGGCCGCCGGTCCCCGGACGCGACCGATCCGTCGTAGACCTGCATTGGAGCACCCGTGCACCGCAAGCGCCTTCACATCGCCATGGTCGGTACCCCCGCCATCAGCCACGTCATTCCGAGCCTGGAGATCATCCGCGAGCTGGCCCGGCGCGGCCACCGCGTCACCTACGCCAACGACCCCCGTATGGAGGAGCTGGTCACCGGCGCGGGGGCCGAGCTGGTCCCCTTCACCAGCACGCTCCCGGTCGACGACCACTCCTGGCCCGAGGACCCCATCGCCGCCATGGAGCTCTTCCTCGACGACGCCAAGGCGATCATGCCGACCGTCCGCGCCGCCTACGAGGACGACCGCCCCGACGTGTTCCTGTACGACATCGCGGGCTACCCGGCCCGCGTGCTCGCCGAGAACTGG
Organism: Nocardiopsis chromatogenes YIM 90109; assembly: GCF_000341185.1. Lineage (GTDB taxonomy): Bacteria > Actinomycetota > Actinomycetes > Streptosporangiales > Streptosporangiaceae > Nocardiopsis_A > Nocardiopsis_A chromatogenes. The sequence continues at coordinate 5,450 of NZ_ANBH01000357.1, read as the reverse complement.
GGCGTGCCCGCCGTCCAGCTCTCGCCCACCTATGTGGCCTGGAAGGACTACGAGGAGACCGTCGGGGCGCAGGTCAAGGCCCTGCCCGGGGCCAGTGGGTACCTGGAGCGCTTCGGCGCCTGGCTCGACGAGCAGGGGGTTCCGCTGTCCGTCAGCGACTTCGCCGGGCACCCGCGCCGTGCGCTGGCCCTCATCCCCCGCGCCATGCAGCCCTACGCCGACACCGTCGACCCCGACGTGGTCTCCTTCATCGGCCCCTGCCTGGGCGAGCGGGCCGAGCAGGGCGAGTGGAGCCCGCCGCCCGGCGCGGAGGGCAAGCGCGTCCTGCTGGTGTCGCTGGGCACCGCCTTCACCGCGCTGCCGGACTTCTACCGCGCGTGCGTCGCCGCCTTCGGCGGCCTGGACGGATGGCACGTCGTGCTGCAGATCGGCAAGCACGTGCTCCCCGAGGAGCTGGGGGAGGTCCCCGACAACGTCGAGGTGCACCGGTGGGTGCCGCAGCTGGCCATCCTGCGGCAGGCCTCGGCGTTCGTCACCCACGCGGGGATGGGCGGCTCCAGCGAGGGCCTGGTCTGCGGTGTGCCGATGATCGCCGTGCCGCAGTTCGCCGACCAGTTCAGCAATGCCGACACCCTGCAGGCCCAGGGCGTGGCGCGGCGCATCGACACCGAGGACGCCACCGCCGACGCGCTCCGGTCGGCCCTGGAGGAGCTGACCTCCTCCCCGGCGGTGGCCGCGCGCCTGGCCGAGATCAGCGCCGAGCTGGACACGAAGGGCGGCGTCCGGGTCGCCGCCGACCTCATCGAGGCCGAGGCCGATCGGCACGCAGGGCGCGGCTGACCGCGCGGGGAGGGGCGGCACCGGGCCGCCCCTCCCCTCCCTTCTCCTGCCCGCTCCGCGACGCGCCCGGCGGCTCCGGCTGCCGGGCGCTGTCGGCGGCCCCGGTTACGGTGGCCCGAGGCGGTACCGCGCAAGGGGCGGGCCGCGCGGCAACGGAGGCGCCGATGATCACCACTGTCGACCTCGCCGTGCTGTACGTGCGCGACCAGGCCACCACGGTCGATTTCTACACCCGCGTCCTGGGGTTCCACACCGTCAAGGACGCGGAGATGTGGCCGGGCGCCCGCTGGATCGAGATCGCCCCGCCCGGCGGGGGCACGCGCATCACCGTGCACACCGCCTCGGAGTTCAACCGTTCCCCCGGCGAGGGCGCCTACCTGACCCTGGCCTGCGACGACGCCTCGGCCACCGCCCGCGAGCTGCGCGAGCGCGGGGCGACCGTCTCCGAGCCGGTGACCGAGCCGTGGGGCACCTACATCAAGGTCGAGGACCCCGACGGCAACGACATCATGGTCGCCGAGAAGTGATGACGGGGGCGACGGCCCGGCCTGCGGGCCCGGCCCACCCGCTCAGTCCTCGGACCTGACGGACCTCACCGTCAGGTGGGAGCCGCCCCGCAGCGGGTAGGCGGGGCGGCCGAAGAGCCGACGCAGTCCCACGACGACAGTCGTAGTCGGCTGGATGGTTGATCGGAACTGTGCGCCGTGCCCGATCGCGGCGTAGAGCGCGCAGAGCCCCGGCACACCCCGGTCCATGGGCCCCGGCGGTACACCCGGCACGGTGCTCCGGCCCCAACCGCCCCTTCAGCATCCGGACCACCGTCCCGATCCATGGGCGCCCCGCCGTGTCCGCAGCCGATACAGAGTCCCCCCTCAACGATCGACGGGGACCCCAGCTCCTCCAAGGTCTCCAGGCCGCAGGCGCCCACCTCCGCTCCGCCCCCGATGGCCGGTGATCACCCCGACCCTCTCCAGGCGCGTGACGCGGCGCAGGCACGGGGCGCGTCCGTGTGCCGCCACAGCGCGCCTCCTCGGTGGCCGGGGGCGCCGGAGAATACGGTCGGATGCGGGCAGGCGCCGGTTCGGGGTCGGCCCGCAGGGCAGCAGGCCGAGGAGGGGCGCGTGAGTACCGTGGACGAGATCTCCTGCACCGTGACCGTCGATGCGCCGCCCGACAGCGTGTGGCGCCTGGTGGCCTCGGCCGACGGGATGCGCCGCTGGTTCGCCTTCGACGGCGCCGAGGTCGACCCGGTGCCGGGCGGCTCCACCGCCTTCACCTGGAAGGAGCACGGCACCTACCGGGGGGTGGTGGAGCGCGCCGAGCCCGGCGAGGTGTTCGCCTTCCGGTGGTCCCTGGAGCCGGATGTGCCGCCCGAGCCGGGCCGCAGCACCCGCGTGGAGCTGCGGCTGAGCCCGGAGGAGGGCGGCGGGACGCGGGTGGAGCTGTGCGAGGGCGGGTTCGGCGCGCTGCCGGGGCCCGAAGGCGTGCGGCACGACCACGCCGAGGAGAACGCCCGCGCGTGGAGGGTCGGCCTGGCCCTGCTCAAGGAGGCGGCCGAGGCCGACCGGCACACCTGAGCGGGCCACCGTGCACGCCCGGCGGCCCGGGCGCGCCGCTCCTCAGGCGCGGCGCTTGGGGACCTTGATCCGGTCCAGGTCCTGGGCCAGGACGATGGTGCCGTCGAAGTGGGCCGCCGCCTGCTCGGCGAACCGGGGCTCGTCGTCGGCCTCGTAGCGCTCGGAGATGTGCGTGAGCACCAGCAGGCGCGCGCGGGCCTCGGCGGCGATGCGTCCCGCCTGGCCGGCGGTCAGGTGCCGGTAGTCCGAGGCCAGCTTCGCCTCGGAGTCCAGGTAGGTGGACTCGATGACGAGCATGTCGGCATCCTCGGCCAGCCGCACCGCGTTGTCGCACACGCCGGTGTCCATCACGAAGGCCATCGACTGGCCGGGGCGGGGGACCGAGCACTCCTCCACCGTCACGCGGCGGCCCTCGGGGCCCACGACCTGCCCCTCGCGCTGCAGGCGGCCGACGTCGGGGCCGGAGATGCCCAGGGCCGCCAGCCGGTCGGGCAGCATCCGCAGCCCGTCGGGCTCCTGGAGGCGGTAGCCGAAGGCGGGCATGCGGTGGTCCAGCGGGAGCGCGGTGAGCCTGAGCCCGTCGCCGTCCAGGGGGCAGGCGCCGAGCCCGTCCACGGGCTGGGCGGTGATGGCGTCGGTGTCGCCGAAGGCGGTGGCGTGGCGCAGCCGCTCCCAGAAGGTCTGGCCCGCGGCGGGGTATGCGGCCCGCACGGTGTGCTCGACGCGGTCGCGGGCGATGCGCTGCACCACGCCGGGGACGCCGAGGCAGTGGTCGCCGTGGAAGTGGGTGATGCACAGGCGGGTGATGTCGTGGGCGGCCAGCCCGGCGTAGCGCATCTGCCGCTGTGTGCCCTCTCCCGGGTCGAAGAGGATCCCGTGGTCGTCCCAGAGCAGGAAATAGCCGTTGTGGTTGCGGCGCTTGGTGGGAACGGCGCTGGAGCTGCCGAGGACGACCAGTTCACGTACGGACATGGCGATGATCATGCCAGTGGACGCGGGGGCGGGCCACCGGCTTTTCCGCGGCCCGCCCCCGGGGCCCACCGCGTCCGCGCAGGCTCCCGGCGCGGGTCAGCAGCAGGAGCAGCCGTCCCCGCACCCGCAGCCGTCGGCGTCGGCGTCGGCCGCATCGCCGGGGGCGACGGCCAGCGCCATGCCGCCGCTGGCGCAGCAGGCGTCGCCCCGCCAGGCCTCCACGCCCTCGCGCACGGCCACGGCGGCGATGACCAGCGCGACGACCGGGTCGGCCCAGGTCCAGCCGAGCAGGGCGTTGGCCAGCAGGCCCACCAGGAGCGCGGCCGACAGGTAGGCGCACAGCATGGTCTGCTTGGAGTCGGCCACCGCGGTGGCCGAGCCCAGCTCGCGGCCGGTACGGCGCTCGGCCCAGGACAGCAGGGGCATGACCGCCGCGGACAGCGCGGCCAGGGCGATGCCGACGGTGGAGGGCTCGGCGTCGGCGCCGGTGAAGGAGCGGACGGCCTCGAAGGTGACGTAGGCGGCCAGGGCGAAGAAGGAGAGGGCGATCACGCGCAGGGCGCGGCGCTCGCGCGACTGGCGCACCGCCGCGTCGCGGGCGGAGAACTGCCAGGCCACGGCGAGTGCGGAGGAGACCTCCACGAGCGAGTCCAGGCCGAACCCGATGAGCGCCGCCGAGGAGGCCAGGGACCCGGCGGTGATGGCGACGGCGGCCTCGACCAGGTTGTAGGCGATGGTTCCGGCCACGATCAGGCGGATGCGCCGGGTCAGCGTCTCGCGCCTGCGGTCGGAGGTGCCGGTGCGGGCGGGCATCAGCAGCAGTCCTCCCCCTGCTTCGCGTCGAGGCAGGTCTTGTCGTTCTCCACGGCGATGACGGCCGAGCGCAGGTCGTCCAGGGCGTGGGCGAGCCGGGGGTCGGCGAGCTCGTAGCGCACCCGCCGCCCGGCGGGAACGGCGACGACCAGGCCGCAGTCGCGCAGGCAGGCGAGGTGGTTGGAGAGCCGGGTGCGGCTGATGCCGAGCACGTCGGCCAGATCGGCCGGATGCGCGGGCACGTCGCGCAGGGCGAGGAGGATGCGGCAGCGGATCGGATCCGCCAGTGCCCGCCCGAACCGGGCCAGGGCGTCGATGTCGGTGGCGATGCTCAGCATGGTGACGACGATACAGGAATCGGTGAATCCACGAAATAGTGGATCCACGATCGTGTGGACCCGCCCTCGGGTGGCGAGGCGGCGGGAGGCCGCCACAGAAACCGGCCGCCGACCACCGTCACCAGGGGCGGCGCCGATGGCGTCGGCGACCCTGACGGGCCCACGGAGTGATGGCGGCCATACGGCACCTCGGGGTGTGCGCGGCCAAGGCGGGAGTGACAGGCGCCTTACTCATCGGCCCCGGCCGGGGGGCGGGCCGCCGGAGAGCGAGGCGAAAGTCAGCAGCGACGAGGAGCGGCGGGCGGGCTCTGGCGGCAGCGCTGTCATGTGTCGGGCGTGTGCGTGGTCGACGTCCTCGGCGGCGACGGCCCGAGGAGGGCATGTGCCCGCACTTGCCTGCCGAGTGCCGGGTCCCTTGGGAATCAGGGAGGCGGCCGGGTCGGCACCCCGCTCACGGGCTGCCCGACAGGTGGCAGGACCTCAGAGCGCCAGGTGACGAGGCAGCCACGACGAAGGCCAGCGGACCGTACGGCAGCGCCGCCGGGCGGCGGGCGTGCGGGTGGTCACCGTGAAGGGCGGCGACGGCAGGGCCGGTGCCCCGCCCATGGACCCCGGCCGGGCGACAGGCTGCCGGGGCGTAAGGGAGAAGACAGCGACGATGCAGGTCGGCGGCCCTTTAGGCAGCGCTGTCGGCCGCGTGGCGTGTGCGTGGTCACCGTTGACGGCAGCGACGGAGCAAGCGGGGCGTTCCCGGGCCCTGCCTGCCGGGCGGCGGGTTGGCGGGGTGCCAGGCGGAGGGCGGCGACGACGAAGGTCGGTGGCCCTCGCCGTAGCGTTGTCGGCCGCCGGGCGCGGGGGCGGTCGCCGTGTCCGGCGGCGACGGCCGGAGCGGGGCGCTCGTGGTCCGGGT
>NZ_ANBH01000356.1 GCF_000341185.1 Nocardiopsis chromatogenes YIM 90109 | reverse complement strand
GGCGCGGCCGGGAGGGCGGGTGCTCGCCCGCGCCCGTGGCGGCCGCCGGGCCGCTGAGCAGGTCCGGAAGGGGCCTCCGGGGCGCACACCAGACATACCGGGCGTGCACGGGAAGGGGGGCGGTGATCCTGGGTGGTGGTACCGCCGCCCGACCAGTGGTCCCGCGCAGGTTTCGCGACCATGGATGCCCCGGAGGGCACCCGAGGGGCCCGAAAGGCGGGTTCCGGGCCAGCCGG
>NZ_ANBH01000355.1 GCF_000341185.1 Nocardiopsis chromatogenes YIM 90109 | reverse complement strand
TACCGGCCCGGTGTCCGCTTCGCCCGGATTTCCGGGGTGTCGGGGCGCGTTCCGCGCCCCGTTCGACAGCCGGGACGGCCCGACAGGCGGCCCGGGTGTGCGTTCATCGCGACACGTGGACGGGATCCGGCGCCAGAAGGGCCCTAAACGGCACACTGTGGCCGTTTACCGGGCCCGGTGTCACCGCGTGTAGCCGACATCGGCTCCATGCGGCCTCCGAGGGTCCGGCAGGCGACTCCAGACGCCCCTGCGCCCGCCCCCCGCATCCGAGCCGATCCCCTCAACCGGACACGAACGGGGCATACCGTTCGTAGAACCTGTTCTGGAATCGCGGTGTTCGTCGCCCCGGGGCCGCCAAGAGTGTCGCTGGGCCCGCTTCCCGGCCCCGCCCGCACCTGACGCGGAGTATTCACCCAGGTCACGGTACTGCCGGGTGGTGCGGTGCGGGCCCGGGAACCGCCCCGGGTGTCGAAGAGCACGAACCCCGGGGCGGCGCCGCCCCGCCCGGACCGCGAGGGGCCCGCCGCCCGTCACGGCGACCACCGGCACGCCCGACACCCGACAGCGCTACCGGAGGTGTCACCGACCTTTCCTCGTCGCCGCTGCTCTTCCCCGCACTCCGCCGACCCCGTCACCCGGCCGGAACCCGCGATCGGGGCACCTGCTGGGCCATTGCTGCTGATCAGGGTGGCCATCCACGCGCCGGGCGGCCGAAAGCGCTGCCGGATGGGGTGAGAGCCCTTGTCGTCGCTGCTCTCCTACCTTGTGCTCCGGCGGCCTGTCGCTCGGACGGGGTCCGGGAGCGGGGTACCTGCTGTTCCCGCCTGCCGCCGACCACGGCGACCGACCACACGCCCTGCGGATGACGATGCTGCCACAAGGCCGTTGGCCTCGTTCGTCATCGCCCTCCACCCCACACTCCGGTGGCCTGGTCGCCCGGCCGGGGCCGGTGAGTGGGGCGCCAGCTCTGCCGTCGCCGCCACTCTCCGGTGGCCTGGTGGGCGGTGGTGCTCGGGTCGGGGCTGTTTCTCAGGGGCGGTACGACAGGTCCGCCGGGAGGGGGCGGCGGTTGGCGGCGTCGTCGGCCAGGCGGCGCAGCGCAGCGTACGCCGCTCCCATCGGGCCCGGGCCCATGCTGATCCTCGCGACTCCGGCCGCCGCCAGCTCGTCCAGGGACGGGCCGTCCGCCGCGGCCAGGACGCTGACCGCGCCCAGCTCCGCCACCAGGCGCTCCACCACGGGGACCGAGGACGCCCCGAGCGCGAAGACGCAGTCGGCGCCCGCCTCCAGGTAGGCGCGGCCGCGCCGGACCGCCTCCTCCGCCGGCAGGCCGTGGGCGAGGGCGTCGGTGCGGGCGTTGACCACGACCGGCACGCCCGCCGCCTCGGCGGCCGCGCGTGCGGCCCGCAGGCGGTCGGCCTGCTCCTCCACCGGGCGCAGCGCGTCCGCGCCGCCGCCCTCCTCCAAGCCGTCCTCGATGTTGCATCCGACCGCCCCGGCGGCGATCAGCCGCCGCACGCTGCGGGCCACCCCGTCCGCGTCGGCGCCGTACCCGCGCTCCATGTCGACGGTGACCGGGAGGGGCACCGCCCCGCAGACACGCCGGACCACCCCCTCCAGTTCCTCGAAGGGCAGGTTCTCGCCGTCGCGCACGCCGTAGGCGGCCGCCACGGCGTGGCTGGCCGTGGCCACCGCCTTGGCGCCCGGGGTTGCGGCGACCACGCGGGCACTGGCCGCGTCCCAGGCGTTCACCAGAACCAGGGGGTCGCCGGGCCGGTGCAGGTCGCGCAGGCGCTCGGCCTTCTCGGGCCGGGTCGGGTCATCGGGTGTCGTGTCGTTCACGCGCCGACCCTATTACGTGCCCGCCGGGTCGCCGCGGTGCAGGAGGCAGAATTCGTTGCCCTCGGGGTCGGCCAGCACCGTCCAGGGGGCGTCGCCGGGCTGTCCCACCTGCACCCGTGTGGCCCCCAGGCCGAGCAGACGCTCCAGCTCCTCCTCGGCCGTGCTGCCCGCCCGCGGGCGCAGGTCCAGGTGGAGCCGGTTCTTGCCCTGCTTGCCCTCCCCCGGCGGCACCGGCAGCACGACGATGCCGAAGTCCCCGAGGGGCGCCCCCTCCTCGGGGACGAGCCCGATGCCCTCTTCGGTGTCCACGGCGATCGGCCAGCCCAGTGCGCTGCTCCAGAAGTCGGCCACGGCGCGGGGGTCGGCGGCGTCGATGGACAGGGCGCTGAATCGGAGTGCCATGGGCCGAGCCTAGAGGGGGCCGAAGACACCGGGCCGCCCCTGCCTCCCGCCGGGCGCCGGCATAGCGTCGTGGTCATGGAACGTATGCGGCTGCTCGGCGCGCTCGGCGCCGAATGCGGGCGGCTGGGCGGGGTCCTGGCCGAACTGACCGAGCGCGAGGCGGCGGCGCCGACCCGGTGCGCTCCGTGGGACGTGGCCGCCCTGGCCGCGCACACCGTCGGCGCCCTGGACCGGGTGCCGGTCGCGCTCGACGGAGAGGCGCCGCCGCGGGCCGAGGTGTCGGCCGCGGGCTACTACGCGCCGGACGTGCGCTTCTCCCCCGAGGTGGACGCCGACCGGATCGACAGCGCCGTCCGCGCCGCGGCCCGCCATGGCGACGCCGCCGAGCCCGGCAGGCGGTTGCGGGAGCTGTGGGGGCACCTGGAACCCCGCCTTGCGGGCGAGCCGGAGGGGCGCGTGGTCCGCACCCGCCACGGTGACGCCATGGCCCTGGAGGATTTCCTCCTCACCCGCGTATTCGAACTCGTCGTGCACGGGATCGACCTGGCCGACGCCCTGGGGCGCGCCCCCTGGACCTCGCCGGAGGGGGCGGAGGCGGTGGAGCTCCTGCTGTTCGGCGAGGCCGGGCGGCCTGAGGGAATGGGCGCGCTGTCGGGCCTGCGCGCCGCCACCGGCCGCCACCTGGAGGGCGGGCCGACCGCCGAGGACCTGAAGGGCTCCGGCGTCCGCTTCCTCGCCCTGGGGTGAGGCGCGGCCGACCGGCCCTGGGGGCACCGGGGCCGAGCCGACGGCGAGTGCGTGAGGGGCCCTGAACGGCCCCCGCGCGCGCCCGCCTCACCGCTCCTCGGCGAGGAAGTCGGCCAGCACCGCCGTCAGACGGGCCGGGGCGTCCTCCTGGACCAGGTGGCCGCTGTCCTCCAGGACGTGGAGACGGGCCCGGGGCAGGCGTTCGGCCAGCTCCCGCCCGCGGTCGAGGGGCAGCCACCGGTCGCGGCCGCCCCACACCACGGCCACCGGGATGTCGAGCCCGGCGAGGCGGTCCTCGTATTCGGCGGTGTGGCGCATGTCGGCCTGGGCCATCTGGCGGTAGAAGGCGGGCTGTCCCTGCTCGCCCACCCAGGGACGGGCGAGCACCTCCAGGGTTTCGCTGCGCAGCTCCTTGTCGGCCCCGTCGGCGATGTAGGCGCGCACCAGCGCCTCGTGCAGGTGCCCGGGCAGCTGCCCGAAAGTGTCCGCCTCCCGGTTGACCAGCCGGAAGAACGGGCTTCCCCACGGCCCGGCCGCCACCGCGTCGACCAGGGCGAGCCTGTCGAAGCCCTGGCCCGACAGCAGCGCCGTGCGCAGGGCCACCGCGCCGCCGATGTCGTGGGCGACCACCGCCGGGCGGTCCAGACCCCAGTGGTCCAGCAGGGAGGAGAACGCCTGCTGGTGCCCGGCGAGCGAGACGTCCTGGCCCCCGTACCTGTCCGAGGACCCGTAGCCCGGCAGGTCCCACACGTAGACCGTGTGCCGCGCGCTCAGCGCTCGCGCGATGTCCCGCCAGATGTAGGAGGAGAACGGCCAGCCGTGCACGAGCACGACCGGGCTCCCCTCGCCCAGGCGGGCCCAGCGCACCTCGCCGTTGGGCGAGGCGAAGGTCCGGTCCAGCTTCCAGTCGGTTCCCATGGTTCCTCCGTTACCGTCTTTGCCGCATTGACGGTAACGCTAGCCGTTACCGGTATCCCTGTAAAGGGGGTAACCTCTGCGGCATGGCCTACAACCGCCCGCCTGCTCCGGACGACCTGCTGGTCATCGAGGAGTTCTGCGATTCGGCGCGATTCCTCTACGGGGAGGACTCGCTGGCCTCCGTGGAGACCGCCCGCGCCTGGCTGCACGACCACGGGCACGTCCAGGCCGGGTGCGCCCTCGACAGCGACGCCCTGGCCTTCCTCGTCCGCGCCAGGGAGACCGTGCGCGACCACCTGGAGGGCGTTGCGGGCGCCCGCACCCGGCTCAACGACCTGTCGGACCTGCTGCTGAGGCCCCCGCAGTGGGACGAGCAGGGGCGCGCGCAGCTCCCCCCGATCGGCGGAGACCCCGTGCGCGCCGTGGCCGCCGAGGTCCTGGCCGCCCTGGCGCTGGCAGACCTCGCCGGGCGCGGCGCGCGCCTGAAGGTGTGCCGCTCACCGGAGTGCCGGTGGGTCTACTACGACCGCTCACCGGCCAACAACAGCAGCTGGTGCAGCATGGACATCTGCGGGGCACGGCACAAGATGCGCGCCTACCGCGACCGCCGCACCTTCCAGGGGGATGGATGAGACCGGCCGCCACCAGCAGCCCGCC
>NZ_ANBH01000354.1 GCF_000341185.1 Nocardiopsis chromatogenes YIM 90109 | reverse complement strand
CGAAGTGCGTGCCGTGCGGGCCGAGCGTGAACCGGCCGCGGGTGTGGGTCGTCCCCACCGGGTCGTAGGTGAAGGTCTCCCCCGGGTGTGCTTGGAGGAGGCGGTAGGCGCCGAGTTCGATCCTGCTGTGGGCCCAGAGCACCTCAGGCGGCGGCAGGTCCTCGGGACGGCCGGGCTGGTGGAAGGACGCGGTGCTCATGGCTCGGGGACGCCCGCACGGATGCGGGCGGGCTGCTCTCGTCAGACGCGCCTGGCACCCGGCCGGTGGTAGCCTCTGCGAGATTCGCCCGATCATGGACCGGACGGAACACTCTGACCTGCGGGTGTAGGAGCGATGCGTTGCGTACGACCGACGCCCCCGATGGGTCCGTGACTCTGAGCATGTCGCAGGCCGAGGCGACGATTCTCTACGAACTGATCGCCTTTGCAGAGTTCGCGTACGACCTGACCTCGATCGATTCTCAGAGACCGGTCGAGCAGAAGGTGCTGTCCGACATCCAAGGCGCGCTCGGGCCGCTCATCCTCCCGGAACTTGACGCTCACGGCTACGACGCCGTCATGAACCGCGCTCACGCCGCCATCGACCTCAGCTCCTTTCGGCCTGCCCATCCAGGTGCCACAGAGGACGATGGTGCGATGGACAAGCGCGCAGTCGCCCGTGGACTCGCCGAAGTGATCGCGGATGAGATCGAGGCGCAACTCGGGGTGCGCCGCCCGGTCGGCGATATGCCTGCGCTGATCGCCGACGCAATCTTGGACGCCTTCCGTGTCAAGCGCGTTGGCCAGGCCGGCCGCCTGTCGGATGACTCAGGGCTCGTACAAGGTCCGGATGGGACTGGCTGACGAACCCCCGGAGCACCGAGACCAGGATGCCCGCCGGGGCCGGCTGGACGGTGAACACCCGGCGCAGGAACGTGCCCGAGTCGGGCCAGGAGGCGGGCCTGGCCCTGGTGGGCGCCTACGTCCTGGCCGGGGAGCTGGCCGCCGCCGGGGGCGACCACCGGGCGGCCTCCGCGCGCTTCGACCGGATCGTGGGCCGCTACACCGAGGTCGCCCGCACGGGCAACGCCGGGCGCTTCCTCGCGCCCCGGACCGTGGCCGGGAATCGGCTGCGCACCGCGCTGTTCGCCTCCGCCGCCGCCAAGCGGGCCGTGCTGCGCCTGATCGACGACACCGCCTCCGACATCACGCTTCCCGACTACCCGGCCCTGACCGCGCCCAGAACACGCACCCGGCCCGGCGCTGCGGCAGGTGCGCCCGCGGCGCGCCTCACTCCCCCAGGGCGCGCTCCCGCTGACCGTCGCGCCGCCGCCGGAACTCCCCCGGCGTCAGCCCGAAGCGCTTGCGGAAGGCCAGGTGGAACCCGACCGTCGACCCGTAGCCCACACGCTCGGGAACCTGGCTCAAGGGGATGTCGCTCTCCCCCAGCAGGCGCGCCGCCTCCTGCATGCGCCGCCCCAGCAGGTGCGACCCCGGGGTCTCGCCGACCAGCCCCCTGAAGGCCGAGGCGAACGCCGAACGCGACATGCCCGCCTCGGCGGCCAGCGTCTCCAGGCTCCACGGCTCGGCGAAGCGCGTGTGCACCGCCAGCAGCGCGCGGGCGATCCCCGGGTGGCGCAGGGCCCGCAGCAGCGGCGAGGACACCCCCGCCTTGAGTGCGGCCACCCGCAGCGCCAGCACGAACACCGTCTCGAAGGCGCGCAGCTCCACCAGCTCGGCCCCCGGAGAGCCCCTGTCGGTGCCGGACGACAGCCACTCCAGGGTCGCCTCCAGCAGCGGCTCGCCCGCCACCGCGGCCGCGTCCAGCACCACCACGTCGGGAAGGGCCCGGTACAGCGGGGGCGCCGCCGCCTCGTCGTAGTGCAGACCCCCGCACAGCAGCCGCGCCGCCTCCCCGGGGCCGTCGATGCTGACCCGCCCGACCGTCCCGGGCCGCCGTCCGGGCAGCAGCGCCTCCAGCGGCACCGCGGCGCTCTGCGGCCGGTCGGCCACGACGTGCTCGCTGCCGTGCGGGAACACCGCCAGGTCGCCCGGCCCGAGCGTCAGCGGCGGGGCGTCGCCGGGCATGCTCACCACGCACGACCCCTCGCACATGTAGTGCACCACCGCGCACGGCTCGCACCGCCCCTGCACACTCCACGGAGCGCGCACCGACCAGTGGCTGGAGTAGACCCCGCGCAGGCGGACGGGCGCCAGCACGGCGCTGAGCAGGTCTTCCGAAGCGGGCGGGTGGTCGGCCCCGACGGTGACGTCTTCGGCTCTCATGGACGATCCTTCAATGGGATCGGACTCGCGTTCATCGACGGTACAGGTCGGGCAGGGCAGGCTGGAAGTCCCACACACCTCCCGGCCGACACCGGGGCGCCCCAAGCGAGGACGAGGAGTCCGCAATGCACGCAGCCGTCGAGGAGATCGCCGAACTCCACCGCCACATCGAGGCCTGGCTGCGGGGTGAGGCCGACCCCGGCACGCTCAAGGACTTCCTGGGCATGCTCACCCCCGGGTTCCGGCTCTACGCGCCCGGCGGGGACGTGGTGGACGCCGCCGCGCTGGAGAAGGGCTTCCCCTCCGCACACGGAAGCGCGCCGGATCTGGTGCTGGCCGTCCGCGAGCCGCTCGTGGTGGCCGAGGACGACGCCACCGTCGTGGCCGCCTACGAGGAGCACCAGGACTCCGCCCAGGAGCACTCGGTGCGCCGCAGCACCGTGGTCTTCCTCCGCGATGCGACCGCCCGGCACGGCCTGCGCTGGCACCACCTGCACGAGACCTGGATCGTCGCCCCCGGGGGCGGCGGTTCCGCGGACGGGCGGCCCGCGGCGCAAGGGGCCTGAACGCGTCCCCGAACACGGCCTCGGGGCGGAACGGGGCTTGCCTTGGAGTGCACTCCAGGGGCCAGCCTTCGGCCATGCGCTACACCACCATCGGAAGCGGGCGATCGGCCCGCCGCGTGAGCACCCTGTGCCTGGGCGCCCTGCCCTTCGGCACCACCGTCGACGAGGCGGCCTCGTTCGGGCTGCTGGACCGCTTCGTCGAGGCCGGGGGCAGCTTCGTCGACACATCGAACAACTATGCGTTCTGGGCGCCGGGCGCCCGGGGCGGGGAGAGCGAGGCCCTCCTGGGGCGCTGGCGCGCCTCGCGCGGGATCGGCGAGGAGGTCGTCGTGTCCACCAAGTCCGGCGCCCTGCCCCGCACGCCGGGTACGAGCTATGAGGACGGCTCGGACGGGCTGTCCCCCGCGGCCCTGGAGACCGCCGCCGAGGCCAGCGCCCGCCGCCTGGGCACCACGCGCCTGGACGTCTACCTCGGGCACATCGAGGACCACGACACCCCCATCGAGAAGACCGCCGAGGCATACGCGTCCCTGGCCGACGAGGGCCGCATCGGCGTCTGGGGGCTGAGCAACCACACGCTGCCGCTGCTGGAGCGCGCGCGGGCCGCCGACACTGCCGCCGGCCGCCCGGGGGCGCAGGTGCTGCAGTACCGCTACACCTACCTGCGCCCGCGCCACTGGGACCCCATGGCCAACGGGCGGCAGGTGGCGGCCGACGACGGCATCCTGGAGTTCGTCCGGCGCGGCTCCCCGGTGTCCGGGCGCCCGGTGCTGATGGCCTACTCCCCCCTGCTCAACGGCTCCTACACCCGCCGGGACCGGCCCCTGCCCGAGCTCTACGACCACGCGGGGACGCGCCGGCGCCTGGCCGCCCTGGACGGGGTGGCCGCGCGCACCGGAGCCACCCGCAACCAGGTGGTGCTGGCCTGGCTGATGGAGCACGACGTGCCGGTCGTGCCGGTGTTCGGCGCCAGCACACCCGGACAGCTGCAGGAGGCCCTGGAGGCGGCCGACCTGGAGCTGGCGCCGCAGGACCGCGAGGCCCTGGAGGCGGCCGACCCCGCGCCGGACGCCTGAGGCCCCGTGGCGCCCTACGCCTCCGGCCCGGTGCCTCGGGGGCCCGGGCCGGGGGCGCGGGGCGCCGGATCCGGCCATCCCTTTTGTCGGGGAAGAGCGCTCCGTGATCGCGAGTGCCCTGCTCAGTGACGGGGTTGTGATGTGTAGGCCGCCGCGGAACCGGTATAAACCCCCCATTCCGTGCCCCCGATATGTGGAAGGACACTGATGTCCCCACAGAGCGAGCGCCGCTCCCTATGGCGCAGCTACCTGGAGTTTCCCCTGATCTGGAAACTCGCCATCGCCCTGGTCGCCGGACTGGCCGCCGGACTGGCCCTGAACGCGCTCGGCGGCGCCGGGTGGAACACCGACGCCGTCCGCCAGGTCCTGGAGGTCCTGGGCCAGATCTTCCTGCGGCTGCTGCAGATGCTGGTGTTCCCGCTGATCATCAGCACCCTCATCGCCGGCGTCTCCTCGGTCACCCCCCAGCGCCTGGGGCGCATCGGGTTCAAGGTGTTCCTGTTCTACCTGGCCACCTCGGCGTTCGCGATCGCCATCGGCCTGGTCCTGGCGCTGTTCGTCTCCCCGGGCACGGGATTGAGCATGCCCGGCGACGGGGAGGAGGCCGCCGAGCGGCCCCCGCTGTCGGAGACGCTGCTCAACATCGTCCCCGACAACCCCTTCCAGGCCCTGGTCGACGGCAACGTCCTGGCCATCATGCTGATGGCCATCGTCTTCGGGCTCGCGCTGACCTTCATGACCGGCAGCGACGACGCGCGTGTGCGCGGCCTGGGCCTGTTCCTGCGGCGCGGCGTGGACGGCGCGGTCGAGCTGGTCTTCCTGGTCATCCGCGGCGTCCTGCAGTACGCCCCGGTCGGTGTCTTCGCCCTCATCGCGGGCGTGATGGCCGACACCGGTGTGGCGGCGATCCTGCCGCTGGCCAAGCTCACCGGCGTCGTCTACTTCGCCATCGCCCTGCAGATCGGCGTCTATGTCCTGCTGCTGCTGGCCTTCCGGGCCAACGTGCGCCGCTTCTTCGGCGCCGCCAAGGACCCCATGGTCACCGCCTTCGTCACCCGCTCCTCCAGCGGCACCCTCCCGGTCTCCAGCCGGGCCGCCGAGAAGATGGGCGTGCACGAGGGCGTCTACGGTTTCAGCCTGCCGCTGGGTGCCACCATCAACATGGACGGAACCGCCATCTACGTGGGCGCGGCGACCGTGTTCGTCGCCAACGTCGCCGGGGTCGACCTGACGGTCTCCCAGCTCCTCACCGTGGTGGCGGTGGGCGTGCTGGCCTCGGTGGGCACCGCCGGGGTGCCCGGCGCCGGGCTGATCATGCTGTCCATGACGGTCACCTCCACCGGGCTGCCCATGGCGCCCGTGGCCCTGGTCGCCGGGATCGACGCGATCCTCGACATGGCCCGCACCATGTGCAACGTCACCGGCGACCTGACCGGTACCCGCATCATCGCCGGGACCGAGAAGGGCATGCTGGCCGATTCCGACGCGCCGCAGGACACGGCAGGGGACGGGGAGGCCGGGGCCGGTGCCCCGCCCGGCGGCGGACCGGACGGCGCACCCGAGCCCGAGGGGGCCTCGGCCTCCGAAGCGGGCGGGGCGGCCGAAGGGGCCGACAAGGGCGGATCCGCCTGACCCCGCCCTGAGACACCGCTGCGGCCCCGGCGCGATGCCGGGGCCGCAGGCGTGTGCGCGCGGATATCCCCGGCCCGGCCTGCGTGGCGCGGCCGGGAGCGCGGCTCGAAGGCGGGGCGCCCGTCAGCCCGCCGCAGGTGGCGGCGGTGAGGGGCGGGGGCGGTGGGCCCGGACGTCCATAGGGCGCCCGTCGGGGTCGCGGACCGGCATCGTCCACTGCGCGGGCAGGGTCCCGACCGGCCATCCGGCGGCCGCGATCCGTTCACGGACCTCGCACAGCCGCTCGTGCGACTCCACGCGCAGCCCCCATCCCGCGCGACCCAGGGGCCGGGCCCCGCGGCGGGGGCGGTGGCGGCCTCGACGACCATCAGGTGGTCGTTCCCGCCGACGCCGAAGGCCACAGCCCGAGGGGCGGTGGGCGTCGCGGCGCGCTCGAACGTCGGCTCGGCTCCGAGCAGGTCCGAGTAGAAGGCCACGAACCGGTCCACGTCGGTCGTGGACAGGGTCAGACGGTTAACCCCGGGAAGGTCGGTCACGGTGGTCCGACCCTATGCGGACCCGGGCCGAGGGCGCCGGGTGCGGAACGGAGAACGGCGCGGGCACCGCCCCGCTCACAGCTCCTTGGCGAGCTCGACGAACTCCAGGTCGTCGCGGAGCGGGATGCCGAAGCGCTCGTCGCCGTAGGGGAAGGGGGCGCTCTTGCCGGTCAGGGCGTAGCCGCGGCGCTCGTACCAGGCGATGAGGGCCTCGCGCTGGCGGATCACCAGCATGGTCATGCGGCGGGCGCCCCACACCCGGGCGGCCTGGACCTCGGCCTCGGCGAGGATCGCACGGCCGAGCCCGCGCCCCTGGGCCAGGGGACCGACCGAGAACATGCCGAAGTAAGCGTCGCCCCCGTGGTCGCCGCGCAGCTCGCAGCAGGCAAGGAGCTCCTGGGTACCGGTGTCCTCGGCCAGGACCACGAGCGTGTCGGGGGAGGCGATCAGCTCGCTCACGCCCTCGGCGTCCACCCTCTGGCCGTCCAGGAGGTCGGCCTCGGTCGTCCAGCCCTTCCTGGCCTCCTCGCCCCGGTAGGCGGCGTTGACCAGGTCCACCACGGCCTTGACGTCGTCTTCGGATGCCTGGCGGAGCCGGGCCCCGGCGACGTGTTCGGTGAACCGGATGCCCTCGCGCATGTTCCCTCCGACGTCCCTTGGCGGTCCCCCGCCGCATTCTGGGAGCACGCGGGGCGACCTGGCAAGGCATAATGCTACGCCCGCTCGGGAACCGGCCGGAACGGCGGCGGGCGCGGGCACCGGCGCCGCGGCGGCGTTCGGGCGGCCGGTCCCGTCCCAGTGCGGGCGGCGGCCCCAGGGGCGCGATCGCCCTCGCACCGGCCCGTACGGTAAAGTCGCTCCCATATCGCGCTCCGATATCGGGTCCCGATATTCCGTTCCCCGCCTCGCGGAGGAGGACCATGGCCACGCCGCCCCTGCCGGAGCGCCGCGCACACGGACCGGTGGGCCCCCGCGGGACCGTCCGGGAGGTCTTCGGGGCCTTCCTCGCACTGGGGCTGACCTCCTTCGGCGGGCCGGTCGCGCACCTGGGCTACTTCCATGACGCGTTCGTGGTCCGGCGCCGCTGGCTGGGCGAGCGCGAGTACACCGACCTGGTCGCCCTGTGCCAGTTCCTCCCCGGGCCCGCCTCCAGCCAGGTCGGCATGGCCCTGGGGCTGCGCCGCGCCGGGTACGCCGGGATGGCCGCCGCCTGGGCCGCCTTCACCCTGCCCTCGGCGGCGCTCATGGTGGCCTTCGCCCTGGGCGCCCAGGCGCTGGCGCCCGAACCCGGGGCCGGGTGGCTGCTCGGATTGAAGGCGGCCGCAGCGGCGGTCGTGGCCCACGCGCTGTCGGGCATGGCCGCCAAGCTCGCCACCGGTGTGCGCCGCGCCTCGGTCGCCCTGGCGGCCATGGTCCTGGTCCTGCTGCTGCCCTCGTCCCTGAGCCAGGTTGCGGCCATCGCCGCCGGGGCCGCCGCCGGGCTGCTCCTGCTGCGCGAGCCCTCCGGTGCGGACCGGGCGGGCAGCGGGGAGGGGGACTCCTTCCCCGGACCCGCCGACGGCGGCGGCCCCGGGGACCGGCCCGGGGACGCGGGGCCCGCGCCCGCCGCCACTCCGGTGCGGCGCCGCACCGCCCTGGGCTTCCTGGCCGCCTTCGGCGTCCTACTGGCCGCGCTGCCCGCCCTGGCGGCGCTGTTCCCCTCCACCGCGCTCATGCTCGCCGACGGCTTCTACCGGGCCGGTGCGCTGGTATTCGGCGGCGGGCACGTGGTCCTGCCGCTGCTGGAGTCCGAGGCGGTCGGCTCCGGCGCGGTGGAGCGCGAGTCGTTCCTTGCGGGCTACGGCGCCGCGCAGGCCGTGCCCGGGCCGCTGTTCACCTTCGCCGCCTACCTGGGGGCGCTGATCCCCGTCGCCGGAAGCCCCCTGCTGGGGGCGGCGGTGGCGCTGGCCGCCGTCTTCGCCCCCTCGGCGCTGCTGGTGGCCGGGGCCCTGCCGTTCTGGGACCGGCTGCGCGCCGATGCCCGCGCCCGCGCCGCCGTGGCCGGGGCGGGCGCCGCGGTGGTGGGCATCCTGGCCGCCGCGCTGTACGACCCGGTGTTCACCGAAGGGGTGACGTCCGCGGCGACGATGGCGGTCGCGGCGGCGGCGTTCGTCGCCCTGGCGGTGTGGCGCACCCCGGCCTGGGCCGTGGTGGTGGCGGCCGGGGCGGCGGGCTTCGCGCTGCTGTAGGGCGCGCCGTCCCGGGGCGCCCCCGGAGCCGGCCGGGAACCGCGGACCGGCCGTCCGGCGGCCCTACTCGGGCACCTCGGCCCCCAGCACCTCGCGCGCCAGCTCGCGCAGGGCGGCGCGGTCCCCGGCCAGGACCCGCCGCCCCTGCTCGGTCGCCTCGTAGACGCGCCGGGTGCGCCCCTCGACCACGCGCTGCTCGGACACCAGCAGCCCGTCGGCCTCCAGGCGGTGCAGCGTCGGGTAGAGCGTCCCGGGGCTGATGTCGTAGCCGTGCGCCGCCAGCTCCCGCGTCATCCAGGCGCCGTGGATCTCCCCCTCGGCCGCGTGGTGCAGGATGTGCAGCCGCACCGCCCCCCGGATGAAGTCGCGCATCCCTCGCCTCCTCGCCCACGGCCCTGCCCGCACCCTATGCCACGGAGCCGATATCGGGCGCCGATACCCGCCTGCGCTCAGCGGCGCAGGACGAACACGCCCCACCCCATCTCCGCGCGCCCGAACCTCAGGTAGGCGTCGTGGCCGCGGCGCAGGAAGGCGCGCATCGCCTCCTCGTCCGGGTGGCCGGGGTTCGCGCGCAGCCACGCGTGGCCCGCCCACCACTGCGGCCCCATGTACCGGTCCCAGTCGTCGGGGGAGGCCAGCACCGCCTCCACCGTCTCGAACCCGGCGGCGGCGATCCGCTCGACCGTCCCGGCCAGGTCGGCGTAGTCCCCGCGCGCCATCCCGTGGGCCTCCAGGGCGCCCTGCGAGGGCTCGCCGTGCCAGAACACCTCCCCCACCAGCATGGTCCCGCCCTCGGCCAGGGCCGGGGCCATCAGCTCCAGCGTCCCCGCGAGCCCGGACCCGATCCACGTCGCGCCCAGGCAGGAGACCACGTCGAAGGAGCCCGCACCGGCCTCATAGGAGGTGGCGTCCTGCTCGACGAACTCCACCCGGGCGGCCACCCCGGTCTCCTCCGCCCGCGCGCGGGCGTCGGCGACGAACACCGGGCTCAGGTCGACCCCGGTGCCCCGGACGCCCAGGTCGCGGGCCCACCGGCACAGCATCTCCCCTTTCCCGCTGGCCAGGTCGAGCACGCGCGCCCCCTCCCCGGGCACGCAGATCCGGCCGAGCAGGTCGAGCTTGGCCTCGGACAAGGGGTTGAGGATGCGGTTGCGGGCCTCAAGGCGTTCATGGAAGCGCAGGACGTCGGCGACGTCGGAGCTCGTATCAGTCATAGCGCCACCGATCATGGCCCGGCCCGCACGGGCGCGCCACCGGTTTTCACTCCCGCCTTCCCTCCCCCTGCGGGCCGTACAGCGCGGCCAGCGCCGCGGCCTCCTCGGCCATGACCTCCCGCGCGCTCTGCGGCTCCGACACCAGTACGTCGGCGCCGAACTGCAGGAGCTGGCGCACGGCCCGCACCTCGGGGTAGGCCAGCACCGCCCCGCACCACTGGCGGCCCGCCACCGGCTCGGGCGGCTCGGCCAGGAAGGGGCCGACGATGCGGGTGAACAGCGCCGCCTTGGACGCGCGCACACGGACGCGCACCCTCACCCCCTCAGGGCGGCGCTCCACCTGCCCGCGCAGCTCCTCCCACACCGCCGCCGGGTCCTGCCCCGGACGCCTGCGCACCGGCTCCTCAAGCTCCCGGGCCCACAGCACGCGGTCGGCGCGGAACAGGCGCGGCTCCCCCGCCACATCGGCCGCCAGGTACCAGACCCCGGCCTTGGCCACCAGCGCGTAGGGGTCGGCGGTGTACTCGGCCTCGCGGCCGCCGCCGTGCCGGTAGCCCAGAAGCAGCCGCCGGTCGCCGAAGAGCGCCCCCTGCAGCACGCGCAGATCGGCGTCGGCGCGCGGGCCGCTGCGCCAGCGCTCGGCCTCGACGATGATGCGCCTGCTCATCTGCTCGGCGGCGGGCCGGTGCGGGGCCGGAAGGGCAGCCATGACCTTGCGCAGCGCCGAGCCCAGCGCACCGTCCAGCCCCAGGGCGCCGTGCGCGCCGCCGGAGGCCAGGACGAACAGGGCCTGGGCCTCGGGGGCGGTCAGCCCGCTCACGTCGGTGCGGAACCCCGGCAGCAGCGCGATGCCGCCGCGCCGCCCGCGCTCGGCGTAGACCGGCACCCCGGCGGCCGAGAGCGCCTCGACGTCGCGGTGGACCGTGCGCACCGACACCTCCAGGCGCTCGGCCAGCTCGGCGGCGGTCACGCGCGAGCGGGTCTGCAACAGCAGCAGGATCGACAGCAGCCGGTCGGACTTCATTCCTCCATGCTGGCCCAAAAACATGACGGCAAGTGTCAAGTTTTGCCGGGATGCTCCCCGGCGTCAGCCGGAGCCCGGGGGCGGGCCCCGGACAGCAGCGACGAAGGGACGGGCATGGGCGAGACGACCAGGGCCACCGACGGGCCGGGCGGGGGCGCGCGGGCGCTGGCGGAGGCGGTGCGCGGGCCGGTCCTGCTCGCCGGGGACGAGGGGTTCGACGCCGAGTGCGCCAACTTCCAGACCTCGGTTCCGCACCGGCCCCGCCTGGTGGTGGGCGCGGCGTGCGAGGAGGACGTGCGCCTGGCGGTGGCCTTCGCCGCCGAGCGCGGGATGAAGGCGGCGGTGCAGGGCACCGGGCACGGCCCGGGCACCCCCGCCGACGGGGGCCTGCTCATCACCACGCGCCGCATGGCGGAGGTGGGCATCGACCCGCACCGGCGCACCGCACGCATCCAGGCGGGCGCCCGCTGGGGCGCGGTGGCCCGGGCGGCGGCCGAGCACGGCCTGGCAGCCCTCAGCGGGTCGGCCCCGCACGTGGGCGCCGTGGGCTACCTGCTGGGCGCAGGGCTGCCGCTGCTGGGCCGCACCTTCGGATGGGCGGCCGACCGGGTGCGCTCGGTGCGGGCCGTCACCGCCGACGGGCGCCTGCGCACACTGACCCCCGCCGACGACCCGGACCTGCTGCGGGGGCTCCTGGGCGGCCGCGGGGGCCTGGCCGCCGTGACCGAGGTCGAGACCGGGCTGGTGGAGCTGGAGGGCATCTTCGGCGGCGGCCTCTACTACGGCGCCGCCGACCCCGCAGCCGCGTTCGGCGCCTACGTGGACTGGACGCGGGACCTGCCGCCGGAGATGAACTCCTCGGCCGCGGTGGTCCCCGTCCCGGATGCGCCCGGGGTGCCCGAGGCGATCGCCGGGCGCACCGTCATGCACGTGCGCATCGCCTATACGGGCCCGGCCGAGCGGGGGCGGGGGCTGGTGGAGCGCCTCGACGCCGGGGCGGTGCTGATGGGCGCGCTGAGGGAGATGCCCGCGTGCGAGTCGGGCAGCGTGCATGCCGAGCCGGACACGCCCGTGGCCTGGTTCGGCGACACGGCGGTGGTGCGGGACCTGCCGGGCGAGGCGCTGGGCGCCCTGGGCAGGGCCGTCGCGCCGGGGCCGGGCGGCCCGGTCATCGCCGAGGTGCGGCACATGGGCGGTGCGCTTGCCGGGGCGGGGCAGGCGATGGCGGGCCACCGGGGGGCGGCCTACTTCGCCAACGTGCTGACCATGCCGGGCGGGAAGGTCGACCCCGGGGCGGCGGGCCGCGTCCGGGAGGCCGCCGCGGCCCTGGGGCCCTGGTCGCTGGGGCGCCTGCCCACCTTCCTGCCGAGCGGGGAGTCGAGCACGCCGGAAGTGGTGCGCAGCGCCTACACGGACGAGGACGTGGCCCTGCTCAGGCGTCTGAAGGCCGAGCACGACCCGTCCGACGTGTTCGCCTTCGGCCACCGCGTGGACTGAGGCCGGTCGACGCCTGAGACGCGGGGCGGGGAGTCATGGACGAGGCTCCGCCCCGCGCGGTCATGCCTGTCCGTGCGCCCTTCCCTCCGTGCCCGGCTCGCGGAGGTCGACGACGGCGTCCGGTACCTCAAGGACCGTCCTTCTGAGCCACCGCGCTGATTCCGGGGGTCGCCGCCAGGCGTGGGGCGGGTGCTTACCTCCCACGTAATCGACACCGCTACCGGCGCTCGCGATGCTCAAGGGGCCACATCGGAAACGCCCCGAGAGGAGGCCGCCATGGCCTCGAACACCGCCCGCTCCCCCATCGCCCCGGACGCCGTCGGCGCCGGAACCCCCGCCGTCCGGCTGGCCCTGCGCGTGGACGCCCTGGCCTGCGCCGCCACCGGCGGCCTGCTCGCCGCCGCCTCCCCCTGGCTCACCGGGCCGCTGGGGTACCCGGTGCCCTTCCTGGCCGGGGCCGGGCTCTTCCTGGTGGCCTTCGCCGGGTTCCTGGCCTGGCTGGCCGCCCGGGGCCGGGTCGCCCCGTCGGCCGTGCGGTTCGTCGTCGCCCTCAACGCCGCCTGGATCATCGCCAGCGCGCTCCTGGCGTTCAGCGGCGCCTTCGGCCCCACGCTCCTGGGGACGGCCGCCGTCGCCGTCCAGGCCGCGGCGCTGGCCCCCATCACGGTCGCCGAGGCGCTCGCCCTGCGCCGCGCCCGGTGACCCCGCCCTCCGTGCATACTGCGACCGGCGGCGCGCACACCGCGCGCCGCCCGGGAGGGGGAACGGTGGGCGGGGTCCGAGTACGCGCGGCGCAGTCCGTGGGCGCCATGCTCCGGCAGTGGCGCACCCGCAGGCGCGTCAGCCAGCTGGAGCTGTCGATCAAGGCCGAGGTGTCGGCCCGCCACCTGAGCTTCCTGGAGACCGGCCGCTCCCACCCCAGCCGGGCGATGCTCCTGCGCCTGGGCGAGCACCTGGAGGTCCCCTTGCGCGAGCGCAACCGGCTGCTGCTGGCCGGTGGCTACGCCCCCGAGTTCGGCGAGTCCCCCTTGGAGGGGGAGCAGATGGCGCCGGTGCGCGAGGCGGTGCACCAGGTGCTCGCCGGGCACGAGCCCTACCCGGCCGTGGTGGTGGACCGCTCCTGGGACCTGGTGGAGGCCAACGGCGCCGTCGCGGCCCTGCTCGACGGCGTCGCCGCCCACCTGCTTGAGCCCCCGGTCAACGTGCTGCGGCTGAGCCTGCACCCCGAGGGCATGGCACCGCGCATCGCCAACCTGGAGCAGTGGCGCGCCCACCTGCTGCACCGGCTGCACGGCCAGGTGGAGTGGAGCGGCGACGCGGCGCTGGGCGAGCTGTACAGGGAGCTGGAGGCCTACCCGCGCACCGGCACCGGCGCGGAGGGGGCGCAGGCGCCTCCGCGCCCCTCCCCCATCGCGGTCCCGCTGCGCATGCGCTCCGGGGACGGCGGTGAGCTGTCGTTCATCAGCACCGTGGCCACCTTCGGAACACCGCTGGACGTGACCGTCGCCGAGCTGGTGATCGAGTCGTTCTACCCGGCCGACCGCGCCACCGCCCAGGCGCTGGGCGCCCGTGCGGCCGACCTGTCCGCCTGAGCGGTCCGAGCCCCCTGGGGGCGATCGCGCGTCAGCGCCGGGGGCGCCTCGGCGCGGCCGGTCCGGCCCTCACGCCGTGCAGAACTCGTTGCCCTCCGGGTCCTGCATCACCACGGCGTAGTAGCCCCCGTCGGGGTGGTCCATCACCCGCAGCACGCGGGCGCCGAGCGCGGTGAGGCGCTCGGCCTCGGCCCCGACCCGGGCGCGGCGGTCGGCATAGGGGGCCGAGCGGCCGCCGCCGACCATCAGGTCCAGGTGCAGGCGGTTCTTGCCCGCCTTGGCCTCGGGCACCACCTGGAACCAGATCCGCGGACCCGCCCCGTCCGGGTCGACGATGGACTCGGGCTCCTCGCCCGCGCCCGGCGGGACCTCCTCCTCGGGCGCGCCCGAGGCGAGCCAGTACTCGCGCCAGGTGGCGTACCCGTCCGGGGCGGGCTCGGGCACGTACCCCAGGGCCGCGCACCAGAACTCCACGAGGCGCCGCGGGTCGGCGCAGTCGATGGCCAATTGCAGCGTCGTCCTCATGGGCGCACCCTGCCACCCGCCGCCGACACGGCGGGGCCGGAGGCCGTTCAGCCTCAGGAGCCGGGCCCCGGCGCCGCCCGGGCGAGCGTGTCGCCCACCGTCGTGCAGGCCAGCTCGGCCACGGAGCGCAGCTCGGCGTCCGAGGCGCCCGCGCGGCCGAGCACGGCCAGCGACTGGTTGACCGCGACGACGTAGGTGGCGAGCGCGTCGAGCGCCGGGGGGTCGGCCGGGGACCCCTCCAGCGCCGCGCGCACCCGTCGGCGCTGCGCGTCGAGCAGGCCGCGCACCTTGGCGCCGTTCTCCCCGCCCAGTGTTGGCGCCTGCGCGGCGGACTGGGCGATGAGGCAGCCGCCGGGGACCGAGGGGTCGGCGATGCGGCCCAGGGTCACCTCGAAGAACGCCCCGACCGCCCGCACCGGGTCGCCGGGGTGCGCCGCGAGCGCCCGCTCGAACCGCGCGCCGTAGAGGTCCGCGTAGCGGTCGAGGCACCGGCGGAACAGGGCGTCCTTGCTTCCGAAGGCGCCGTAGAGGGAGCCGCGGCCCAGGCCGGTGGCCGACCCCAGGGCGTCGAGCGAGGCCTCGGCGTACCCGCGCTGCCAGAACACCCGCATGGCCTGGTCCAGGGCGGCGTCGACGTCGAACTGCTTGCGGCCGGACACGAGCATGGACCTCCTGTTTCACACGCCTGGCGCTGTGAGCCTACCCGCATCTTGGATCGATCGGTCAAACTATCTTTGACCGATCGATCCAAGATGTCTAGCGTGGTCCGGCGGCCCCCTCGCGGGGTCCGCTCCACCAGACCGCATCGGCCCTGTGCCGCCCGTGCCGAAGGAACGACCATGACCGCCTCACCGGCCGCCCTGCCCGTCCCCGACGGCCCCGGCTCCGCCTCCGGCGCGCCCGGCCTCCCGGACGGCTTCGCCGCCGCCTTCACCAGCCGGTACGTCGACACCGGCGAGGTCCGCCTGCACGCCGTCACCGGCGGCGAGGGGCCCCCGCTGCTCCTGCTGGCCGGCTGGCCCCAGACCTGGTACGCCTGGCGCCTGCTGATGCCCGCGCTGGCCCGGGACTACTCGGTCGTCGCGGCCGATCCGCGCGGTGTCGGGCTCTCCGACAAGCCCCGGGACGGGTACGACACCGGCACCCTGGCACGCGACATGGCGGCGCTGATGGACGCCCTCGGGCACCGGCGGTTCGCCATGGTCGGCCACGACGTCGGGATGTGGACCGGCTATGCCCTGGCCGCCGACCACCCCGACCGGCTCGCGCGCCTGGCCCTCGCCGAGGCCGCGATCCCGGGGCTCACCCCGACACCGCCCCTGCTGGGCGGCCGGGAGGCCAACGACCGCCTCTGGCACTTCGCCTTCAACCGCCTCACCGGCCTCAACGAGGAACTGGTCAGCGGGCGCGAACACCTCTTCTTCGGCCACCAGTTCGCCGCCAAGTCCGCCAAGGCGCTGCCGGACCACGCCGTCCGGCACTACATCGCCACGCTCGCCGCCGACCCCGAGGCCCTGCGGTGCAGCTTCGAGTTCTACCGCGCGCTCGATGCGACCATCGCCCAGAACCAGGAGCGCAGGGGCCGACGGCTGTCACTTCCCGTCCTGGCGATCGGCGGGGCGGAGAACCTGGGCGCGTCGGTCGGCGCGGGTCTGGAATCCGCCGCCGACGACGTGCGCACCGTCGTCCTGCCCGACTGCGGCCACTACCCCGCCGAGGAGGCCCCGGAGGCGATGCTCTCGGCGCTGGCCGCCTTCCTGGCCCCCTACCGCGACGGGGCGTAGGCATCGGGCGGATGACCCGGGCGCCGGGGGCGGCCTGCGGCCCTGCGGCACCCGCCTCAGCGGCCGGGGCGCCCGGCCCCGGTGCGCCGCCGGTCCACGGCCCACAGCACCGCCACCCCCAGGGCGGCCGTCGCCCCCAGCGCCACCACGCCGTTCCACCCCCAGGCGCCCCACAGGCTCCCGGCCAGGCCCGCCCCGAGGGCTCCGCCGCCGAAGAACACCGTCATGAAGATCGAGTTGATCCGGTTGCGCGCCTCGGGCCGCAGCGCGTACAGCACGTTCTGGGAGCTGTTGAGCACGAGCTGCTGGCCCACATCGGCCAGCAGCAGCCCGGCCACCAGCAGCGGCAGCGCCCCGGCCGCGCCGGACAGCACCGCCCAGGCGGCGGCGATGGCGGCCGCCCCGGCCGCGGTCACGGCGCGCACGTGCCCGCGGTCGGCCAGGCGTCCCGCGACCTGCGTGGCCACCGGCCCGGCGGCCGCCAGCAGCCCGAACAGGCCGATGGCCGTGGTCGACCACCCGTAGGCCGGGCCGCCCAGCAGCAGCGCCAGCCCGGTCCACAGCCCCATGTACCCGACCGAGGACAGCGCCGCCATCGACGCGCGCCGCCG